>JBIJBY010000067.1:0-6686 GCA_044344975.1 Candidatus Nanopelagicaceae bacterium
TCGCAACTCATGAAATTAACGGTGTGCAATTTGTGGGTATCGCAAAAGGCGCAGGCATGTTGGCGCCCGCTTTGGCAACGATGATTTCAGTGCTTGCTACAGATGCCGATGTTAGCTCTGAGCTCCTCCAGTCTGCTCTCTCTGAAGCCACCTCTCTCACTTACGATCGCTTAGATTCTGATGGCTGCACGTCAACTAACGATACGGTCATAGCGCTCGCGAGCGGGGAGAGCGCTTCGCTTACCTATGCGGAACTTCTCGCTGGATTGACAACTATCTGTCGAAATCTCGCCGATCAGTTGATTGGAGATGCCGAGGGGCACACCAAAGTTATAGCTATCCAAACAATTAATGCTTCTTCGGTGGACGATGCACTAGATATTTCTCGTTCTTGCGCACGCAATAACCTGCTTAAGTGTGCGATCTTCGGAGAAGACCCAAACTGGGGGAGGATTCTGGCGGCTGTTGGAACCTCGCACGCCGAGTTCGATCCATTTAATCTCGATGTGAGTATTAATGGAGTTATGGTTGCCAAATCGAGCGCACCATTTCAGGACCGTTCGCTTGTCGATATGAGTAGTTCACGGATTGAAATTGTGATAGATGCCAAGATCGGCAAACATGAGGCAACAATTTTAACGAACGATCTCTCTACGATGTACGTTCATGAGAATTCGGCCTACTCATCATGATTGTTATTAAATATGGCGGCCATGCAATGGTTAACGATGAGTTGGCACAATCTTTTGCCCATGATGTAGTCGCGCTCTCAAACAGTGGCGAGAAAGTGGTTGTAGTCCATGGCGGAGGACCACAGATAGATCAGGAACTTAAAGCAAAGGGGTTGACCTCTAGCTCCGTTGCGGGTTTAAGAGTAACCACTCCAGAGATGATGAATGTTGTTGAAATGGTTCTCTCCGGCAGAGTGCTTCGTGATGTCACAAATTCATTGATTCAAGCAGGGGGGAAAGCGGTCGGGATCACCGGGCGAGACGCTCAACTCTTAGTTGCGAAACAAATCACAAAGAGCGCTACTGGTGAAGAAATTAACGTTGGGCAAGTTGGGGAGATAGTTGATGTAAATCCGCAAATCCTCCACGTCTTGATGGATGCCAAGTTTATTCCAGTTATCGCACCGGTGTCGGCTGACGAAGCTGGTCGTGCATTTAATGTGAATGCAGATTCCGCTGCCGGGGCAATTGCTGGCGCGCTTCAAGTGGATCGAACTCTTTTTCTAACAGATGTTCCAGGCCTGTTACGTAAATGGCCGGACCAATCAACGCTCATTTCCAATATCTCTTATGCTGAAGCACAATCTTTACTACCGACACTTTCTGACGGAATGATTCCAAAAGTTGCTGCCTGTCTTCGCGCAATTGAAATGGGAGCAAAGAGCGCTCAGATTGTTGATGGGCGAGAGAAGGGTGCTGTTCAATCCGCAATTGGCAACAACAGTGGCACGGTGTTTACCGCATGAAGCACTGGGATGAAGTATTTATGGCCAATTATGGGACGCCGAGCCTCACGTTGGTGAGTGGTTCGGGTAACAAAGTTAAAGATTCGGATGGGAATGAATACTTAGATTTTTTGGGTGGAATCGCCACCAACATACTTGGTCATGCCCACCCAGCAATTACAACAGCAGTGACGGAACAACTTGATCAATTAACGCATGTCAGCAATTTCTATGCCCATCCTCAAGGATTGCGATTGGCAGAAGAACTCCAGTCGTTAGTCGGCGATCAAAGTGCGCGAACTTTTTTCTGTAATTCAGGTGCCGAAGCGAACGAAGCCGCGCTCAAGATATCTCGCTTAACGGGGCGAAAGAAGATCGTAGCTTTTGTAAATAGTTTCCATGGTCGCACTATGGGCGCTCTTTCGATGACAGGACAGAAGAGTAAGCGCGAACCTTTCAAACCTCTTATTCCGCACATCTCATTCTTGCCATATGGCGATGAGAAGGCTCTCAAGCGAGGCATCTCGAAACGGACCGCGATGGTCATCGTTGAACCCATTCAAGGAGAAGCGGGAGTAATCACGCCACCAAGTGGATTCTTACGAAAAATTCGCGAACGAACGGATGAAGTCGGCGCTTTGCTTGCCGTTGATGAAGTGCAGACCGGAATGGGGCGCACAGGCAAGTGGTTTGCTTATCAAAGTGAGGGAATTACCCCTGACATCATCACTCTTGCTAAAGGCCTTGGCGGCGGATTACCCCTTGGTGCCACAATTGGGCTAGGAAAAGCTGGCCAGCTACTTCAAGCAGGAAGTCACGGTTCCACTTTCGGAGGAAGTCCGACTTCGTGTGCGGCGGCTCTCGCTGCGATCAATGTAATTAAAAGTGAGGGCCTTCTTGGCACGGTTGAAACCCTTGGCGAAATACTAAAAAGTGAAGGGAGAAAAATTCCCGGAATTAAAGAGGTGCGCGGTAGCGGTCTGTTGATTGGTATCGAACTTCTCAAACCGGACGCTAAAGAAATTCAAAGAGAGCTAGAACTTAGGCGAATTCTGGTAAATGCTCCTAACCCTTCCACAATACGAATTGCGCCAGCGTTAATCACCGACAAAGCCGATGTAATGGATTTTCTCCAAATTCTGAACGAAATTCTTGGTGGACGCTAATGACAGGCGTACTTCACACAAAAATCGCGCGACAAGAGCTCATCAAGGAGTGGGTTTCCAGCGGATTGATTCACTCACAAGCCGAAGTTGTCGAACAATTGAAGAAGGCTGGCTTTGTTGTGACGCAAGCAACGGCTAGTCGAGATCTTGAAGAGATTGGAGCGCTCCGCGGTCGAGATGGAAAAGGTCAACTGCGCTATCAGCTGACATCAGAAAACCAAGAGGAGCCGCTTTACCGAGTGGGAAAATTACTCAATGAGTTACTAGTTCAGATTCAAAGCAGTGGAAATATATTGGTCTTGCGAACTCCGCCAGGGGGTGCACAGTTACTTGCTAGCGCGCTGGATCGAGCAACGCGAGCAGGGGTTCTCCATCAGATTATCGGCACTATCGCTGGGGATGACACAGTCATGGTGATTATTAATGATCAATATAAGTCGAGCCAGGTACTGACTTTCCTCACTTCACTTGCTGAGGATGTCGATACCGAGAATTTCGATGAAAGCCGGAAGAATAGCGTTGCAAATTTTGAAAAATCGAAGGCAAGTGGGAAGGCGGGCAGATGACTCTGTGGGGAGGCCGGTTCAACTCGTCGACATCCGATGCCATGGCTGCACTTTCGCGCAGCGTCCATTTTGACTGGCGACTAGCCCCATATGACATCGCTAGCAGCAAGAGCCATTGCCAAAATTTGGTGAAGAGCAAAACTCTTTCTGCTGCCGAAGGAAAGAAAATTACTGCAGCGCTCGATCAATTGCGAAAAGATATTGAGCGAGGGGCTGTCACGCCAACTGAACACGATGAAGATTTACACGGAGTTATCGAGCGAGTTCTCATCGATCGCCTGGGAGAGCTTGGTGGGAAACTACGTGCAGGTCGATCGCGAAATGATCAAATTGCTACAGATCTTCGACTCTATTTACGTGATATCTCATGCGAGCTGATTGCTCAAATTATTTCACTTGCCCAGGCTTTTACTGTGCAGGCTAAGCGCCATGAAAATTCCTATGTATCTGGTTTTACACATTTACAGCATGCACAACCAATTGTCTTTGGGCACGAATTGGCAAAGCATGCACACGCGTTGCTGCGCGACGTGGAACGTCTCGAACAATGGTGGGAGCGCACTGGCGTAAGTCCGCTTGGTTCTGGGGCGCTTGCGGGCACGGCGCTCTCTGCTAATCCGGAAGGTGCTGCTAAAAATTTAGGATTTAGCGCTGCTGCAGGAAATAGTATTGATGCCGTTAGCGATCGGGATTTTGCGGCAGAATTTTTATTTATCGCAGCAATGATTGGCATTCATTTATCGCGAATTGGCGAAGAGTGGATTCTATGGAGCGCCTCCGAATTTGGCTGGGCAAAGCTCTCTGACTCTTTTTCTACGGGTTCATCAATCATGCCGCAGAAAAAAAATCCTGATGTAGCAGAACTTGCCCGCGGCAAGAGCGGGCGATTGGTAGGTAACCTCACTAGTTTGCTCGTTACTTTAAAAGGATTGCCTTTTGCGTATAACCGAGATCTTCAAGAGGATAAAGAACCGGTCTTCGATTCAATCGATACCTTGCTCTTACTTTTACCCGCAGTTATCGGAATGGTCGAAACCACAGAGTTTGATAGCAAGAAAATGGCCAGTGGTGCAACTGCTGGTTTTGCATTAGCTACAGAAATTGCTGATTACCTCGTCCGAAAAGGGGTTCCATTCTCGAAAGCCCATGACATTTCTGGAAGAGCGGTAACGATGGCTGAAGCTAAGGGGATAACCCTAGAAGAGTTATCACTTGCCGAGTATCAATCGTTGAATAAACTTTTTAGCGCAGATATTTTCAAAGCTTTAACAGTTGAGAGCGCAGTTGCATCACGAAAAAGTCGTGGCGGTACATCTCCTGCAGCGCTACGCATCCAGCTCACTGAATTGGGTACCCTTATTTCTACCGCCAAACGTGCAAATTCAAAGAGGAGTACACATATGGCGAAGCTTTGGGGCGAGAGTGGCCCCCGAAAAGATAGTAAGCAGGGGAGCGCACGTGGTTAGTGGTCGGGAATTACTTGAAGATCTTGAGTGGCGCGGGTTGGTTGCGCAAACTACCGATCGCGAAGAATTGATTAAATCCCTTGATAATGGACCAGTTACTCTCTACATAGGTTTTGACCCTACTGCAGCGAGCTTGCATATCGGCAGTCTCGCCGTACTTCTTGTTCTAAAACGATTTCAATTAGCGGGCCATCGTCCGATCGCTCTTGTTGGTGGCGCTACCGGTTTGGTAGGCGACCCAAGTGGCAAGTCGGAAGAGCGAACCCTTAATGATGAGAGCGTGGTCGCAAGTTTCGTTGCAAAAATCAGAGAACAAGTAGAGCCATATTTAGACTTTAACGAATCAAAAACTGGCGCGCTGGTAGTCAACAATCTTGATTGGACCGCACCGCTCTCTGCTATCGCGTTTTTGCGCGATATTGGAAAGCATTTCAGCGTTAATCAAATGCTTGCTAAAGATTCAGTCTCTTCTCGATTAAATGCAAATGGAATTTCTTACACCGAATTTTCCTATCAAGTCCTTCAAGGTTTTGATTTTCTTGAGCTTTATCGCCGCCACAACTGCACGTTGCAGATAGGTGGAAGTGATCAGTGGGGAAATATCGTTGCTGGCCTCGACCTTATTCGTAAGGTTGAGCAGGGAGCTGGCCATTGCTTGACTATTCCTTTAGTAACAAAATCTGATGGCACAAAGTTTGGCAAAACTGCATCCGGAACCATTTGGCTTGATGCTGAACTTACCTCGCCGTATGCGCTCTACCAGTATTGGCTTGGCGTTGATGATCGAGATGTCATTTCCTACATCAAGATATTTACTTTCGCCTCTCGCGAGGAGATTGCAACCCTTGAGAACGAAGTTGCAATTAATCCAGGTGCGCGAACTGCTGCACGTTTCTTAGCGCGGGATGTGACCACTCGAATTCACGGGCACGAGGCAATGGAGAAAGTAGAAGAGGTTTCGAAAGCTCTCTTTGGCCAAGGAGATCTCGCTTCCGTTGATGGGGCTACCTTGCAGGCTGCAGCGCAAGCTCTCCCGAACACCCCTTTCAGCGAAGGTATTCTTGCTGTGGACGCTTTTACGCTCACCGGCTTATGTGATTCCAAATCGGCCGCCCGCCGCTTGATTAAAGAGGGCGGGGCCTACGTCAATAATGACCGCATTCCCGATGAGAGCGTAGTTTTGGAAAAAAGCCAATTAATAAAGGGAAATTTGATATTACTCCGTAAAGGTAAGCGCGAACTCGGCGCAGTTTTATCTCAATAATTGTTATTTTTCTGGCTTTTTTGGGAGTGGATCCTCTCGATTTCTTCCCCGCGCACTCTGGACGAAAACGCTGGTAGAGGGGGCCTTGAAGTGGCTCGGGGAGCCCGATTTGACCCCCTTGCCCACGAGGGCATAATCTTTCCCCCTCGCTGAGAAGCGGACAGAATCTCGGTTATCCGAACCTGGCCGTTCAGCACACTTCCTCTCGATTCACCAGGAGCTAATGCGCCTGAGATCGAACGTGAAGTGAGCCCTCATCCAAACATGAGAATGTTTAGTTGAGTGCGCATCCGTACCTTGAGAACTCAACAGCGTGCCATAAAGTCAATGCCAATTTTTAACTCGTCGGCATTCTTTTTGCGCTGCGCACTTATGTGTGCAGTACTTTTGAGAGTGTCAACGATTCCTTTGGTAGAAGACAAATAACGACAGTTGTTTGACTCTGCTAGGCAAACAAACCAAAAGAATTTTTGGAGAGTTTGATCCTGGCTCAGGACGAACGCTGGCGGCGTGCTTAACACATGCAAGTCGAGCGATGAAATTTCTTCGGAGATGGATTAGCGGCGAACGGGTGAGTAACACGTGAGGAATCTGCCCTTCACTTTGGAATAACTCCGGGAAACCGGAGCTAATACCGGATATGAACTCTGGCGGCATCGCCGGAGTTGGAAAGTTTTTCGGTGAAGGATGACCTCGCGGCCTATCAGCTTGTTGGTGAGGTAATGGCTCACCAAGGCGACGACGGGTAGCCGGCCTGAGAGGGCGACC
>JBIJBY010000072.1:0-6406 GCA_044344975.1 Candidatus Nanopelagicaceae bacterium
ATCTGCAATTACAGAGTGATCAATAACAAGTTCGGCTGGAGCTAGTGGATTCACTTTTGCAGGATCTCCACCAAGTTCAACGACCGCCTCGCGCATCGTTGCAAGATCCACCACGCAGGGAACGCCAGTGAAGTCCTGCATAATCACACGAGCAGGTGTGAATTGAATCTCGGTATCCGGTTGAGCAGATGGATCCCACTGAGCAAGAGCGGTGATTTGATCAGCCGTGATATTGGCACCATCTTCATGGCGAAGTAGATTTTCCAGGAGGATTTTTAAACTAAATGGCAGATCTGCTGCGCCAGAGAGCCCTGTGATGTCGAAGATTTCGAGATTTCGATTTGAACTAGAAAAACTTCGCTTTGCCTTAAAGGAATCCTTGCTCATAGCCCGCCCCCAGATTTATCTTGATATCAAGATATTACCGGTTCAAAGGTAAAAACGCACTCAATATGGGCGGTCTGCGGGAATAGGTCATAGGCGGTGCTCTGAGCAATCCGGTACCCGCGCTCAGCCAATCGTTGCGCATCTCTAGCCAAGGATGCTGGGTCGCAAGAGATGTAACAGATGCGTCGGGGCGCTAATCGCACAATCTGATCGAGCACAGTTTGTTCTGCCCCACTTCGTGGTGGATCTAATAAAACAATCTCTGCGCGCTCAATTTTTTTGATCTCTCGGGCCACATCACCCTCGTGAAATCGAATATTTGAAAATTCACGGAGATTAAATTGAGCATCGGCAATTGCAGCGCTGCTTGACTCAATGATCTCCACTTGGGCGCCAGCGCTTGCAAGTAACTTCGCAAAGAGCCCTACTCCCCCGTATAGATCAAGTGCGCGCTCACCTTTACGAGGGGAGAGAGCGGCAAGTGCTGCCGCGCCGAGAACCTCTGCGGCGCGAACATGCCCCTGCCAAAAGCTCTCACTACTCACGCGATATTTATAGGAGATGCCATCCACGAGAATCTCTTCGATTCGCGCCTCATCCGGCAACGCTAATCGATCAATTCCGGTGTAACGAGTAGCGAGAACTTTTGATATCTCAAGTTTCTCAGAGGCAACGAGGCAATCGGAAATCGGAAATACATCGTGCGAACGATTCTTTAGGAAACCTGCCTGACCAGCGCGATCAACATGAAGTGTGAGTCTGCCGCGATACCGAACGCCACTACTTACTGGAAGAGCAACTTCTTGGACTGGGACAGTTAACGACATTTTTGCGACTCGCTGAAATTGTTCAGAAATAATCTGAGATTTCAACTCGCGTTGTCTCGGTAGCAAAATGTGGTGAAAGTCGCATCCACCACAACCGCCGGGGTGAAAGTAGGTACACGCTGGAGTAATTCGATCGGGCGAGGGGGAGAGAATTTCGAGCGCATCTGCGCGGTGGAAGCTCTTGCCCAATTGAGTAATCTGCGCAATGACGCGTTCGCCAGGGATGGCATGGCGGATAAAGAAGACCCAACCGTCAAGGCGCGCGACGCTCTCCCCGCCGTGGGCAATGCCATCGATATCTAGTTCTATCCGCTCGCCGAGGGAGAACTTCCGTGAAGATTTGGCCACCTGGACAGGATATAAGAGAGACCATAGAGGTAGGCGCGCGTGCGATGCGCATCAAGGGGGAATTACGGGTGTAACTTACTCGTATGCACGTAGTTGTGATGGGATGCGGTCGAGTAGGAACACTGATTGCCCAACGCCTGGAAGCGGCCGGTCATACCGTTGCCATCATCGACCAAAATCGTGAAGCATTTCGTCGCCTCGGCCCCAATTTTCAAGGTATCACGTTAACGGGAGTTGGCTTTGATCGTGACATTCTGATTCAAGCCGGTATTGAACGCGCAGATGCATTTGCTGCAGTAAGTAATGGTGACAACTCCAATATTCTGGCAGCACGTGTTGCGCGCGAAAATTTTGGCGTCGCAAACGTGGTAGCTCGAATTTACGATCCAGGTCGCGCCGAAATTTATCAACGCCTTGGTATTCCAACTGTTGCAACCGTTATCTGGACTGCAGATCAAATCCTTCGCCGATTAGCTCCGGAGGGGTCCTTGTCGGAATGGCAAGATGCAAGCGGCATGATTCGCCTAGCCGAGGTTCATCTTGATTCGGGTTGGTTCGGACAACCTGCAACATATGTTGAAGAGAGTACGGGTGCGCGTATCGCAATGATTACCCGACTAGGCAAGGGAATGTTGATTGATGAACACACCGTCATTCAAGAGGGCGATCTCGTCCACTTGATGATGAAAGAGGGAGATTTAGTAAGAATCGAGAGCACCCTCGCCGTCCCACCGGTAGGACGCTAGTGCGCATAGCAATTGCTGGGGCGGGAAATGTTGGACGTTCGATTGCTCGAGAATTGCTCAGTAATGGCCATCATGTTCTGTTAATTGACAAAGATCCAAAAGCTATGAAGATGGAATCTGTGCCCGATGCAGATTGGCTGCTCGCCGATGCATGCGAAATCATCTCATTGGATAATGCAAAACTCGAAATGTGTAATGTCCTTGTTGCAGCCACAGGTGATGACAAAGTCAATCTCGTTGTCTCTTTTTTGGCTAAGACCGAATATGGAGTGCCGCGCGTTGTTGCCCGCGTAAATCACCCGAAGAATGAATGGCTATTTGATGGCTCTTGGGGTGTAGATGTATCTGTATCAACTCCACGAATGCTCTCGGCGCTAGTTGAAGAGGCAGTCTCGGTTGGTGATGTCGTCAAGCTCTTTTCGCTCAGTGGTGGCGACGCAAGCCTGGTGGAGATTACCCTTCCTGATGAGAGCCCATGTATCGGCAAGCAAGTTAACGAAGTAGAACTTCCAGAAGATTGCGCACTTGCTGCGATATTGCGTGATGGTCGAATTATCGCCCCCACGCCAACTGATGCATTTGCCGCTGGAGATGAGTTGTTATTTGTCGCAACAGCAGGCGCAGAGAGTACTTTGCAAAGCTGTTTTGCACCGCGGAGATAATTACTTCTCTTCTTCTCGCTGCTCTTCTTCGTTAACTTCCACATGCGTAACCGGAACGGTGCGAATAATTAACCAACTCCCCCAGACCACAGCGAGAAATAGCGGGTAACCCATCGCAAGACGGGCAATACCCAAGAGATCAACATTGCCTGCCCGGTAGAGCGGATACTGGACAACGAGGCGAGATAAAAACAGGCCAACCCATAGCCAACTAGCATTTGTGTAGGCCCGTTTTCGCGCAGGATCTTTTCGCCATGCAAGATTCTCGCCGAGAATTGGTCCAAGCATCAGGCCAAGGACAGGAAAGCCAACAAGATTGGCAACGAGATAGACCGACCCATACACGACATTGGTGATCAGTCCGGGAAGATAGAAATCTTCTGCTTTGCCGCTATTTCGAGCAAACCATGCACAAATCAAAACGCCAACTATTCCTGAGATTGCATGTTGCAAGGTGTCGCGACGAATCAACCGCCAAATAGTAAGAAGAATCGAGAGCGCCAAAGCGCTGTAAATTGCGTCGCGAAGCGAGTCGCGCAAATTAAAAACGACGAGAAAGATTAGCGCGGGTAATCCAGAATCAATTAAGCCGCGTTTACCACCAAAAGCTTCGAGAACTTTCTTTTTCTGCTCTGCGCTCATCGCTCAATCACTTCTTTCCAGTGGAGCCGAAGCCACCAGCGCCACGTTCTGTCCCAGGAAGCTGAGACACGGGAACGATATTGACATTCTCAACGCGTTGAATCACCAATTGGGCAATGCGATCCCCTCGGGCAATCGAGATTGAATTCTTGATATCCATATTTACCAGGATTACCTGAATTTCACCTCGATAGGAAGCATCGATTGTTCCGGGAGCATTGACCATCGAAAGGCCATCTCGGATAGCCAAACCAGAGCGCGGATGGATAAAAGCAGCAAAGCCTGGTGGGAGGGCGATAGCAATTCCTGTAGGCATGAGCGCGCGTTCACCTGGTGCGAGGACGAGATCGATTCGAGCATAAAGATCTACACCCGCATCGCCTGGCTTGGCGAAGCGCGGCAACGGCAACTCAGAATCAAGTTGTTGAATAAGTAAGTCGGTCATGGATTAATTTCAAAATCGGGATCGACGAAGGCAAGAAGCTCAGGGTGTTCGCGAAGATGTTTTATATATTCCTGTGGTGCATTCTCAAGAAAGTGCGCCATAGGAACAATCACGAAAAGCGCAGCAGCGCGCACAGCAACGGGGCCATCGAATCCATCAAGATGACCCTCAGCGCGGGTGTACACCTTTCGATTGACCTGCCCGGCGATCTCTGCGGTGATGTAAAGAGTTGAACCCATGGGCACCGGTTTCAAGAAATCGGTTTCTAGTCGGGCAGTTACTGCAGGAGAGCGAATGAGCCACATCAATTTTCCGAGCGCTTCATCAAAGGCGAGTGAGAGTAGGCCGCCATGCGCTAGCCCTGGCGCACCTTGATGGTCGTGCGTCACATTAAATGTTGCAGTGAGGTTCTGCCCATCACCAGCGTGTGCGACGAGGTGGAGGCCAGTGGGATGGAGATCACCACAACCAAAGCAATGGCCAAAGTGTGAGGGAATTTTCGTTCCTGGCTCTGGCGCTTTTGGATGTCGAGGCGGCACCTGGGCATCAGGCGGAGGTGAAGTGCTGGGAATCCGCGACATAGCTAAGAGTTTACGCGCATTCGCGACAGACTGCGGTTGCTCCCTCGCCCTTGACCAGTTGCGAACGATGATGGACTAAGAAGCATTTAGAACATGTGAACTCATCTACTTGGCGAGGCAAGACGCGAACAGTTAACTCTTCGCCGGAGAGATCCGCCCCGGGAAGTTCCAGGTTCTCTGCAGCCTCTGCTTCATCAACATCGACCTGTCCAGATTTTTTATCGGCTTGCCGGGCCTTTAACTCTTCAAGGCTCTCTTCGTGGAGCTCTTCATCGGTTTTCCGTGGGGAGTCATAATCGGTTGCCATTTTTACTCGCCTCCCCCTCTTGTTGCTCTAGTGAACGCTCGTTCCCTGCTACCAGCTATAACGCCGCTCGCCGGCGAATTATGCCTAAAATCCAAAGAATTTCTACGCCGTTGGGGGCGTGTCTAGCAAAAGGCTTACCAAAGCTTCAAAAATCTCAAGAAAGTCTCAAGAATTCAACGCCGCGCGTAGTAAGTCGGTCAAAATGCGCCTCACGCTTCTCGGTAAATCGAGCCACATCGAGAGAGGTCCGCTCCACCAGCGAGGAAATCCGCGCGCGATGGCGTTCACCCTCACCGCTTAAACCCGTTAATTCAAAAATTCCCCAGGCACGTAAAACGGGAGTCACGACCTCGTTGAGGTGGAGATCTAGGTCGTAGATTCCGGCGAGCGCAATTTGGACCGATTTGCGAGCAAACCCTGGAATGCCATAACCGGGCATTGCAAAATTTTCCAAGACATCTGCAATCGCTTCGAGCGTTGCTTCGGGTTCTAATTTAAGCGCGGCGCCAAGTAGGTTGCGATAGAAGAGCATGTGCAAGTTTTCATCGAGCGCAACGCGCGTAAGCATTCCCTCGCAGATTGGATCAGCGGAAATCTTCCCAGTATTGCGATGCGATATCCGAGTAGCCAACTCTTGAAAAGTTACGTATGCAACTGTATGGAGCATGTCATCTTCGTAAGGAGTTTGATATCCCACCGACATGTGGGCCATGCGCAGATCTTCCAATTCATTTGGGTCAACTCCACGCGTAGCCATTAAATAATCGCGTAAAACAATGCCATGGCGGGATTCTTCGGCGGTCCAACGGTTAATCCAATTTCCCCACGCACCATCTCGTCCCATCGCAATGGCGATCTCTGTGTGATAGCTCGGCAAATTATCTTCGGTCAGGAGATTGATAACCAACGAATCTTGGGCAATGGCCGTGAGTTTGGAATCCTTCGCTTCCCATGCATCTCCATTGAGCGGACCGGCAAAAGTACGCCCCTCACTCCAGGGCACATACTCGTGCGGATACCAATCTTTCTGGGTAGCGAGGTGGCGCTCTAACTCTTGGGCAACAACGGGCTCAAGGTCGCGGATTAATCGTGATTGCACCTCTGGCTTATAGCTTCCCAATGAAGACCCCCCTAGCTTGGTAACTTACCAAACCGTAGGTTACGGGAGCGTAAGTTGGTTAATCGCCAGCCACGCGGGCTAGTAAGGCAAGAATCTCGCGGTGGAGCGAAGGGTGGGCAGCTACGACCATCTCCCTACCTGCCTTCCCTCCGCTGGCGTTGGTCACCAAGGCGCCCGCTTCAGTGGCAATCAACTCTCCCGCAGCGAGATCCCAGGGGGCGAGCTCCTCTTCAAAGTACCCATCGACCATCCCTGAGGCCACCAAACAGAGATCGACCGCCGCTGCCCCCATCCGCCTGATATCGCGAACCTGCGAAATCATGTGAGCAAAACGAGCCCCT
>JBIJBY010000090.1:0-5340 GCA_044344975.1 Candidatus Nanopelagicaceae bacterium
TCGAAATAGATAGATATTTTGATGAGAAAATTTTTCCGGTATTAACGCCTTTGACTGTAGATCCGTCGCACCCTTTCCCACATATTTCAGGTTTATCGTTGAATTTTGGAATATACGTTAAGTACAAAGGTGAACAGAAACAATTTGTTCGCTTGAAGATTCCTCCAAATTTTGCGCGCCTATTTCCTTTTCAAACCCCTGAGGGGCTTGTATACATATGGCTTGAGGAGATAATTGCGGCAAATCTATCGAAACTTTTCCCTGGCGCTTCAGTTGAGGAATTTTTTCTATTTAGGGTGACACGTAACCAAGATCTTGAAATTGATGATGAAGAGAATGAAGATTTGTTAGCACTTATGCAGGAGGAGCTAGAAAAACGGCGTTTTGGTGATGTCGTACGACTCGAGGTAGAGAATGTTTATGATGAGAAATTACTTCTTAATCTAATTGAAGAGTTCGAACTTAATAATATTCAGATCTATAAATCTGGAACTCCTCTTGCCCTGGTATCGCTGGCTGAGGTCTGTTCGATAGATTTACCAATGCTGAAGTTTTCGCCTGTACAGAGCGTTACCCATCCCCAATTGATCGGGCTAGAAGATGACGATCCCGAAAGTTTCTTTACTAGACTTCGTAATGGCGAAATATTGCTGCACCATCCTTATCATTCTTTTTCTACTTCAGTGGCGAGGTTTGTTGAATTGGCTGCTCGAGACCCCAAGGTTCTGGCTATCAAGCAGACTCTGTACAGAACTTCTGGTGATTCACCAATCATGCTTGCACTGATAGAGGCAGCCAAGGCTGGTAAACAAGTTCTTGCTGTGATTGAAATTCGAGCTAGGTTTGATGAAACAGCCAATGTTAGATGGGCTCAAATTCTCGAGGATGCTGGCGTCCATGTGGTGTATGGAATTCTGGGGTTGAAAACACACGCCAAAGCTTCCTTGGTGATAAGAGAGGAAAATGGGCATCTACGGAGGTATTCGCACATCGGTACGGGTAATTACAACCCGCGAACAGCTCGAATGTATGAAGATCTAGGTTTACTCAGTGCTGATGAACTTTTGGGACGGGATCTGACCACGCTTTTCAATCAACTTTCTGGATTTGCGCCAGAGGCTGAGTATTCGCGTCTACTTATTGCTCCAAGATATCTGAGAGAGGGAATTCTTCTTCGAATTAACAGAGAGGTTGAAAATCATTTAGTAGGTAAAACTTCTCGAATTCGAATGAAATTAAATTCAATTGTGGATCCAGAAGTAATCAACTCGTTATATCGAGCAGAAAATGTGGGAGTCCCAGTTGAAATGAGTATTCGTGGTATCTGCTGTATCGATTCTAGATCGGTTGAGATCGCTGCGAGGCTTAAAGTTAAATCATATCTAGGTCGTTTCTTGGAACATTCACGAATTTATAATTTTTACAATGATGGGAATGAAGAATTCTGGATTGGCAGTGCGGATATGATGGATCGAAATTTGAACCGTCGCATTGAATCATTAGTCAATATTCAAGAACCTCAACATAAGTTGTATCTAGAAAATATGCTAGATGAAATGTTCTCTGAAGAGTATAAGTCATGGTCTTTGGATTCAAATAATAATTGGCAATTTGATTCGGCGACCGAAAATGGAGAAATTCGACATGATTTTCAAGAACGTTACATCAAGGAGGTTTGCAGATGATAAAAGGTGCAGGCGTAGTTCTATGGCGCGAACGAATGCCTTTGTCTCTAGAGGTCGCCCTGATTCATAGACCTAAGTATGACGATTGGACTTTCCCAAAGGGCGGTGTCGAAATAGGCGAGGATTTGATTCAAGCTGCTTTCCGAGAGTGCATTGAAGAGACTTCTATTAAACCTGTTATTGGGCCATATATTGGTGAGGCAACCTACAAGGAAAGCGGCGAAAAGAAGACAGTCCATTATTGGATGGCACGAGAACAAGCTACTTCGCATGCCTTCCAGGCTAATGACGAGGTTGATCAATTACAGTGGTTGGGCATAAAAGAGGCGAGACATTTTCTAACTTACGATACCGATCGTGAGATTCTCTCGAAATTTGTGAAATTGGAGCGACACGTAAAAACTTTGATTTTTCTTCGACATGCTAAGGCGGTAAAGCGCGATGAATGGTTCGGGGAAGATTCAGATCGCCCCCTTGCACATCTTGGACAAATCCAGGTAGCAAAGCTGCCTATGTTTTTCAAACCTTTTGGAGTAGAGGAGGTGCACACCTCGGATGCTCAACGTTGTATTGGAACCGCTGGTCCATTAGCAGAAAGTTTGAGAGTGGATTGTAAAGTCACACCAAGCTTAAGTGAAGATGTTTTTGAAAAGGATGACAACATAGCTATTGAATATATTCAACAACTGGTGAAATTCAATAAATCATCGGTGGTGTGTAGCCATAATCCGATTTTTCATGAAATGCTCTTAGCATTTGAGAATTCTCGGGAATTTAGCAAGCAACTACTGAGTTTGAGACCTGCAGAAAGCTGGATTGTGCATTTCTCGGGCATTCGCATTACAGCAGTAGATTCAATTTCCGCTCCAGCGATTGAAGGACTTTAACTTAGCCAATCCATCCGACGCAGAACTATTCCCTCCCGCAATGCCCATGGGCAAGTTTGAATCACCGAAATATTAAACTGAGCCATCACTTGTCGGGCGACTAAAGCTCCAGCTACTATTTGATTTGCGCGCGTCTCTGAGACGCCAGGCAAATTTTTTCGTTCTTTAAAAGACATTTTTGCCAAGCCAGTTGCAAGCTCATCTATCGAATCTTTTGTAATCCCAAAATGTTTCTTCGCTTGAAACTCTGCACAGAGTTTATCGAGGGTTCTAAAGGTCTTACTTGTACCAACAGCAATTTCATTTTTGTAATCGCTCAAAGGCTCTCGAAGGGGCCTGAGTGATTCAGCTATGAATTCGTCTAATTTTCGAAGACTTTTTTCGGTAAATGGATCGCCCTGCAGGAAACTCCGTGTCAGACGCCCTGCACCAAGCATGATAGAAGAGGTAAAACTGGCCGCTTCCTCCATACCGCGGGCAATCTCCAACGATCCTCCGCCAATATCGAAAACTAACAAATCTCCGACAGACCACCCAAACCACCTGCGTGCAGCAAGAAATGTAAATTGTGCTTCTTCGTCGCCAGTTAATACCTGTAAATCCACTCCGGTTTTCTTCTGAACCATTTCAATAACTAATTGACAATTTCGCGCTTCGCGAATTGCTGAGGTTGCGAATGCTAGAAGTTCATCGAGTTGGAGTTTTTCAGCTTCGCTTGTTGATTGCGTAATAGTTTCAAGCAGAGTTGTTATTCCTGATTCGGAAATATTGCCTTCGCCATCGAGATAATCTGTTAACTTGATATCGTGCTTGAAACTTTTTTGGGGAATTGGTGGAGCGCTACGATGACCGTCGATAACCTCAAGATGCACTGAGTTGGAACCAACATCGAGTACCCCAAGTCGCACTTTGTAATTATAGGGAAAAGAAAATGAAAATCGCCCCAGGTACCTGTTTAGGGTAACTGAGGCGATTTTCTAAGGTTTAAGTAATTACTTACCGATTACCTTGTCAGCTTGTGGACCCTTTGGACCCTGAACGATTTCGAAATCGACTGCTTGACCTTCATTGAGGGTTTTGTAGCCGTTTCCGCCGATTGCTGAGTAGTGGACGAATACATCTTGACCGCCACCATCTACTGCAATAAAACCGAAACCCTTTTCAGAGTTGAACCACTTCACTGTACCTGTTGCCATTGAACTTCCTTCGTTATAGAAAAGAACGATCGAGAATTCCTCGTTCGTCAGTCTTCACCTGCTACAGCCTGACGAAACACCTACTGGCGAAACGGGCACTGCAAAGAATCGGACTAGGAGAAGGGTACCGCCCTCTGCGCCTGGCGATGAAATCGGAATTGATACTGGCCAGTAGCCAAATCTGCTTGTGGTGGGTAGATTTTCGACCAGTTTCACACCTCTGAAGTATCGGATGTATCGCGCCTGATGGGCTGGGGAAGGTCACATCAAGGTGCACCTGCTCGGAGGTCTCTCATGAATATGCCCGGCGCTAAACGCGCTCTTAGAGTGAGCGGTTGGCTGGAGATTTTCTCTGCCCCCAACTCACTTCATACCCACATTCAATGGTCGCTATCTGAAGCGCTAGGTTGCGAGATTTCACTCCAATGGAATAACCAACCGCTAGTTCCAGGCAGTGGGCAGTGTCGATTGCGCTTTACCGGAGAGCAAGGCATTGCTGGGAAGCTTGCGCGCGCTCTTGCTGGCTGGCATTACCTGCGCTTTGACATTAGCGAGGAGCCAAGCGTGGGTTGTGATGGCTCACGTTATCTAGCAACTCCTGCGCTTGGGTTATTTCACGGAAGTGTTGGCGGAAGTGGCGACATCTACCTCTCTGAACATCGCGTTCGCGCACTTTTAGATAGCGCGTTCCGTCAAGGACGAGATATTGATTCGGCATTTGAAGAAGCGCTGGGAACTCCATGGGAAGAGGAGTTACAACGCTTTCGAATTGGGCAAGAAGGAATGCGCTGGTTAAGCGTCGCGATGTAATTCTTTAGCGAATAGCTTTACAAGTCAGAGCGGAATGTTGCTATGGGCGCCGCGATTAGAAGGAGCGCTCGCAAACGCTTGAGCAAGTGCGCTTCGAGAGCGTGTTGGTTCGATGATTTCGTCAACGACACCGATTTCAATCGCCCTCGCTACTCCACCTGAAATTTTCTCGTGCTCAGCGGCAAGCTCTAACTCCATCGCCGCACGTTGATCATCAGGTAAGTCGGCGAGAATTCTTCGGTGCAAGACTCGAACTGCAGCAACTGCGCCCATGACTGCAACTTCTGCTGTCGGCCATGCGAAGACCTTTGTTGCACCAAGAGAGCGCGAGTTCATAGCAATGTATGCGCCGCCATAAGCTTTGCGTGTAATCAAGGTGACGCGTGGCACCACTGCTTCGCTAAATGCGTGGAGCAACTTTGCGCCCCGACGAACAACCCCATCCCACTCTTGGCCAACTCCGGGTAAGTAGCCAGGAACATCCACCACAACAAGTAGCGGTACTCCAAATGAATCGCACATTCGAACAAAGCGTGCAGCTTTCTCTGCCGAAGAAGAGTCAAGACATCCACCTAACCGCAGTGGATTATTTGCCACGACGCCAACAGTTCGCCCACCCAATCTTCCTAAAGTTGTCACGATGTTGGGCGCCCACTTTGGATGGAGCTCTTGAATATCGGAATCGCTATCGAGTAAACCGGTAATTAATGGATGAACGTCATATGCCCGCTTATTTGATTCTGGAAGGAAGTTGGCTAGATC
>JBIJBY010000140.1:0-2710 GCA_044344975.1 Candidatus Nanopelagicaceae bacterium
ACCTAATAATCGAACGAGCCGTTGGATGGAAGCAAAGGAATCTTCTTCACTATCGGCAACTATATGGACTACGCCACTTCGACGACCATGCGGTTCGGGGCCACCTAACCGAGCCATATCTACTGACTCTCCCGTAACGCTTCGAACGACATCAGGACCAGTAACAAATATCCGACCCTCTGGAGCGAGCACGATGACATCGGTGAGCGCAGGTCCATATGCACCACCGCCCGCTGCAGGGCCGAGCACTAATGAAAACTGAGGAATCTTTCCACTTGCCTGAGTAATTGCATTGAAGACTAAACCAAAAGCATGGAGGGATTTCACACCTTCACGTAAGCGTGCACCACCAGAGTGCCAGATGCCAACTATTGGATTCTTATGTTTCATTGCATCTGCATAGGCAGCGAGAATTACCTGTGCGCCACCTTCGCCCATAGCGCCACCTTGGATCGTGGCATCGGTGGCAAATACTGTGACGCGCGTTCCTGAAACCGTGCCAAAGGCTGCAAGCATTCCTGAATCATCACGCTCGGTGAGTGGAGAAAAAGTTCCTGCATCAAGGATCTTCTCAATTCGCAGCTGTGGATCACGAGCATCAATTTGCTCTGACGTTTTATCTTGCTGATTACTCATATGTCTTATTTCATCTCAAATGAGGAGAAGAGCAGCGCTACGTTGTGGCCGCCAAATCCAAAGGAGTTATTAAGCGCAGAAATTTTTCCATCTGGCAACTGTCGTGGCGTATCGCGCACGATATCTAAAGTGATTTTCTCATCTAGATTTTCAATATTGATCGTCGGTGGTGCGATGCGATGCGCAAGTGCGAGAACGGTAAAAATAGATTCCAGAGCGCCCGCTCCGCCAAGTAAATGTCCTGTCATCGACTTCGTCGCCGAGACCGCAACATGAGCGGCGTTGCTACCAAGAGCATGTGCAATTGCTCCGGCTTCAGCAACATCACCTACTGGCGTTGATGTTGCATGTGCATTGAGGTGGACAATGGTCTTGGAGTCGATGCCCGAAGAGGCGATGGCTTGCTGAATTGCTCGCGTTGCACCCGTGCCTTCAGGGTCTGGGGCAGCGATGTGAAAGCCATCTGAAGTAAGGCCCTGTCCCACAACTTCTCCATAGATGCGAGCGTTCCGCGCCTTCGCATGATCGAGAAGTTCAAGGACCAAAATGCCAGCGCCCTCGCCAAGAACAAATCCATCGCGATCTTGGTCATAGGGACGTGAAGCGCGTTCGGGGTCATCATTACGCGTCGATAACGCTCTCATATTTGCAAAACCCGCCATAGGAAGTGGATGGATGGCCGCCTCAGTTCCGCCAGCGACAACAACATCTGCGCGCCCATTGCGAATCATTTCGAACGCATAACCAACAGCCTCAGCGCCAGATGCACACGCACTGACCGGGGTATGCACTCCAGCGCGAGCGCCAATCTCAATTCCCACATGCGCCGCTGGGCCATTTGGCATCAACATCGGAACAGTGTGTGGCGAAACTTGTCGAGCGCCCTTCTCTTTTAATACGTCGTATGCACCGAGCAGAGTGAGAACGCCTCCGATTCCGGAGGCAATAACTACTCCAAGGCGCTCGCTAACAACTGCTGGTTCGCCCGCATCCTTCCATGCCTCTCGAGAGGCAATCAGCGCAAATTGCTCGGAGCGATCGAGTCTGCGCATCTCGACGCGATCCATCAATTCGCTTGGTTCGGTTGCCACCGGCGCTGCAATTTTTGCTGGAATGTCGGCTGGCCAATCAGCAGGTAGGTGGCGAACACCGCTCTTGCCTTGCAAAAGCGCGCTCCAAGTAGAAGCAACATCGTGTCCCAAGGGAGAGAGTGCGCCTAAACCTGTGATGACTACCCGACGATCTGACATGGCGCTACTTACGAAGCAGCAGAAACTATGAAGTTGACGGCATCGCCAACTGTTGCCATTTTTGTTACTTCATCATCAGGAATTTTGATGCCAAATCGCTCTTCTGCAGCGACAACAACTTCGACCATGCTTAACGAATCAACATCTAGATCGTCGGTAAAGCTCTTGCCCATTTCAATTGTTGCTGGATCAACTCCTGCAACTTCTTCAACAATCTCGCGAATTCCCGCGAGTACCTCATTCTCGGTTAGCGCCATTTCTTTACCCTTTCTCGTTTTTATCTCTATTGACTTACGGTAGTTGAACAACTTGTGCTGCATAGACAAGACCCGCACCAAAACCAATAAGCAGCGCAGTGTCACCGCTTTTAACAGCGCCCTCTTGATAGAGCGCATCCATGGCAAGTGGTATCGATGCTGCAGAGGTGTTTCCTGAGGTGCGAATATCTCGCGCGATGGCAACGCTCTCTGGAAGCTGCATTGCTTTCGCCATGGCATCGATTATCCGTTCATTTGCTTGATGAGGAATGAATGCATCGAGTTGATCAGCAGAGATGCCTGCAGCTGCGAGCGCCTCAAGAGCAACGGGGGCCATTTGGTAAACCGCCCATCGAAAAACAGTTTGACCTTGCATCTTTATATCGGGCCATCCGATTGAATCTGGGTCGCGAAGATCAACCCAAGATGGTTCCATCAAGATGGCTTCACGGGCAGTTGCATCAGAACCCCAGATCATCGGGCCAATACCAGG
The DNA here is from genome assembly GCA_044344975.1 of Candidatus Nanopelagicaceae bacterium. Taxonomy (GTDB): domain Bacteria; phylum Actinomycetota; class Actinomycetes; order Nanopelagicales; family Nanopelagicaceae; genus IMCC26077. The sequence goes on from JBIJBY010000140.1 coordinate 2,637, forward strand.
TGTATCTGATGGTCCAATGACGACTGCGCCCGCGCCATCAGCAAAAATAAATGCCGTTCCTCGATCTGTTGGAT
>JBIJBY010000056.1:0-7969 GCA_044344975.1 Candidatus Nanopelagicaceae bacterium
GAGATCCAGTTGTTGCTTGGGATGTTCTTTACCGTCGCGCCAGTGCACCACTTTCATCAGGCGCCGCGTTGCGCGGTTTCTCGCTCGTTGACCTTGCAGCTCATGAAGCAGTGGCAAAGCGCGCAGGTAAGAGCGTTGTCGCAGCATTTGGAAAGAGTGAAAAGAAGATTTCCAAGTGGGCTGTGATTGGTTATCCGCCATCGCGTGGACCTGAGGAGATTGAGTGGGAAGTTCGCGCTGCTGTTGCCGCAGGTGCGCAAGGAGTAAAACTTCCTGTCGGTATGAGCCCTGAATTAACGCGCGAGCGGATTATTGCCGCCCTCGATACCAAACTTTGTCCTGTCTCTACTGACCTTGCATTTTCCTGTCGAACAGCGGAAGAGGCGATGAAAATTGTTGGCGGACTAGATCTAGCCTGGGTTGAGGACCCATTTGTCTCTGGCAGTTTGATGGAGTTGAAGAAGTTGCGCGCATTACTTGATTCACCGCTGGCAAGCGGCGATGACGAGACCCATCTTTATCACCCACAAGCTTTTGTCGAGACCGGGGCAGTCGATATTTTGCGAATCGACGCTACCTGCCAAGGCGGGCTCTCTCGCCTTCTCCAACTTAACGATTATCTTGCAGAGAAGAAGATGCCCGTTTCGTGGCACGTTTACGATGCCTGGCATAGCCAAGTGGCATCGATTCTCGATGTGGAGAGTATTTCTATTGAATATTCAGCCCCAGGGGCGAGCGTTGATGCGCTCGCCGAGCTCATTGTCGCAAGACAGAAGGTATCGGGGGAGAGCTCAACAACGGGTTGGCGCCTTACCCTCCCAGAGCTCGCAGATGAAATCATGGGAATTGATAGCGACCCTGATTGGGGCGCACTTAATCTTAAGAATTAATAAGTAGCGCGTCCGCCAGAGGTATCGAAGCAAAATCCTGTTGTAAAGGAGCATGCTTTGGATGTAGCGAAAGAGATCATTTCGGCAACTTCCTCTGCCTCACCAAGGCGACCCATAGGTATCCGCGAGATCATGTATTTGAGAGTCTCTTCGCTGGTGTTGGCATTCATTGGAGTTTTGATTACCGCTGGCGCGATGGAATTGACCGTGATTCCCTCGGTGGCAACCTCTTTTGCTACGGCCTTTACAAAACCAATCATTGCCGACTTTGAGAGAACATAAGGAGTCATGCCGGGGTTACCTTCTTTGCCGGCAATCGAGGCAACATGAACGATTCGTCCATACTTTGCTGCCTTCATATGTGGGAGCGCTGCCTGTGTTAACCAGATAGCGCCTAAAAGATTAACGGAGAGCACCTTCTCGATATCAGCAGCAGTAATCTTTTCAAGAGGCGTATTTGTCGGACCGACAATTCCAGCGCTATTTGCTATCGCATCAATCTTTCCAAATTCTCTTACCACGCCATCGATAAACTTTTGTACGCCACCTTGATCAGCAACATTGAGTTCGCGAGCGGTTGCCTTGCCACCTTCTTTTGTGATGGCATCAGCAACAGCCTCTGCATTTGTTTTCACCACATCGGCAACAACAACTTGAGCGCCACGCGACGCTAGTAGGTGAGAAGCGGCTGCGCCGATACCTGCGCCGCCACCTGTGACGATAACTACTTGACCGTCAAAAATTCCCATATTCGCTCCCTATTGAAGAGCTCAACTCTAGCGTGAACCTATTTCGTAATGGAATATTTGTCTCTGCCGAAAGTTCTTGTTTATGCAGGGAAGCAATGCTTGACTTCATGCCATGAGTAGCGAAAAAAGTGATCGCCCAGTAGTCCTTGTTACCGGTAGCGGGGGAGCGCTCGGCTCAGAAATGTGCAAGCAATTCCTCGAAGATGGTTATGACGTTGTCGTCTCTGATGTTCGGGCCGAGGCCGCAGAGGAAGTTGCTCGGGCGCTAGACCCGAGTGGAGAACGGGTATTCACCGTTGCAATTGATGTGGGATCAACTCCCTCTGTAGATAGCGGAATTGAAGCGGTCATTAATCGTTTTGGTCGACTAGATGTCCTCGTAAATAATGCGGGAAATTTTCGCCAAGGCTTGACCAACAGTTACAGCGATGAAGATTGGCGGATGATTACCAATGTCCACCTGGATGGCGCTTTTCGGTGCTGTCGCGCCGCTTACCCGCATCTTGTGAAAGCACCATATCCCTCGATTATTTCCATAGCCTCGATTGCAGGACGAATCGGTTTACCAGGGCGACTTTCTTACTCGGTATCAAAAGCTGGCCTTGAAGCTCTCACGCGCACATTGGCCGTGGAATGGGCGCCAGAAAATATTCGCGTTGTTGCTGTAGCGCCGGGATTTACGAAGACGGCCAATCGGATCTTCGTAGATGGGAAAGAGGTAACACACGAGGCATTCGCACAGGCTGTTCCGATGAAGCGAATGGGTCGTCCAGAAGAGCAGGCAGCGGTAGTTGTTTTCCTAGCCTCGAAGAAAGCCTCGTATATCAACGGACAGACGATAGTTGTTGATGGTGGGGCAACTATAGATTTACGCGTCTAAAAGTTATTTCAGATTTTTAAGGGCTGCTAGTGCAGCGCGTACTGCTCTGCTTTCAGAATCTGGGCTCCAGAGCGCTGGTTGACAGTAAGACTGCGGCAACAGATCAGGAAGCGCATGGGTGTTAGGCCACTGCCAACCATCTTTTGGGTAATCCTCTGCGCGTGGTAAGTACATTATCGTGCCATTGGTGTATCCAAGGACAAATGTATCTGGCCATGGAGAGTTTGCTCTAATTTCCACTCCCGTTTCAAAGAAAGCTTCAACATTTAATCCGACGATTGCGATATCGCCGATTCGAAATGCATGCGCTTCGAAATCTCGAGTGGGATTCTGCTGAGCTGCTGCAGCGACAACTGAGTCTGCCCAAAGCTTCATCTTCTTTGCTACTCGAATTTCCCAGGTAAGCGCGCCACGTTTTTCGCGTTCTATTATTTCGTTCTCCCAATGCTTGGCGAGCTCGCTTGCTTTCTGCTTAGTCGGTAGCTCAACAAAGCTTAATTGAGCGATCTCGTGGCTAGCTCCGAGCGTGACTTCGGGATGATCTGTTCGCTCGTGCCAAGGTTTAAAGAGGATATTTGGCACGTTGTTAAGAAGAATGCGCTCCTTCTGAAATTTATTTGTGCGCAGACCTAAGGCAATACGGACTACTTCAGCGCCGAGTGCAGTACCCATTCGGTAAACCTCTTCGGAGCAATCTTTTTCATAGCCAATTCCCACTTGCGGATTGATATTCCCACCACATCCTTGAAGGAAGAGAACTGTTCCACCAACATTTTTCTCAACAATCTTCCGCGCTGGCCCAGGAAAATCAGCAGAGAGCGTGGGGGATTGTGCGCCATTTACTACGGGATGACAGGAGTATCGGAAGAGAATTGCGATTGGGTTGCCTTCCAGATCATCAAATCGAATTACTCCAACTGAATCATCTACTGGGTGGCCAGGAACTTCACCGAGAATATCTTGATTGCCGTTCCACTCTCTGCGGTAAACATTCTGATTGCTTGCACCCCAAGCTTGCGCCATGCGGGCGGGGCGGAGCTGCGCTTGCGCAGTAGTTGCTGCAAGAACTGCCTGTTCAATGACAAAGTCAAAATATCTCTGGCTTCTCGCGATATCAGTATCTTCGGCATTTCCCTGGAGCATTGTTGGTAAATCAGCTGCGCTGTGATTGTGGCTCAGATTAAACATCACATTCACTACCGGGATTTCAAGAGCATTCGCAACACGAGTACGAATCTCGAGAGCCTCTTCAGTTCGTGAATTTCCTAGATCGCAGGCGACAAGGCAGAGCGTTACGCCCTTTGATTCGAGAACGAGTGCGCCTAAATAGAGGTCATCATCTACTTTTTCAATCGGACTTCCAAAGAGTCGTAACCCTCCTTTAGACATGCCCAATTCAGGATTGATGGTGAGGTTAACTGCCCCAACCCGCAACCCTTGACCTGCCATGGTGATTACCCGTGCAACTTCTTTCGCGCAGCGGTTCCGAGCGCGCCTGGGATTGAAGCAAGAAGTATCTTCGTGTACTCCTCGCGAGGGTCATTGAAGATCTCTTCGGTGACGCCAGACTCAACAAAGACGCCATCTTTCATTACATAAACTCGCTCAGTGAGATAGCGAATGACGCCCAAATCATGTGAAACGAGCACAATCGCTAAACCATCATCGAGTAGCCCTCGAAATAAATTGAGCAATTGCGCTTGCGCGCTCTGGTCAATAGCAGAGGTTGGTTCGTCAGCAAGAAGAACTGTCGGGCTTGCAGAGAGCGCTCGCGCGACGCTTACTCGTTGGCGTTGTCCACCCGAGAGTTGGCGTGGCTTCTTAACCGCATCGAGTTCAGCAATTCCCATACGCTTTAAGAGCTCTAATGCGCGCGTCTCTGAATCAGCTTTATTGGTTTTATCGTGAATGCGAACCGCTTCAGCAACGGCATTAAGGCCGGTTAGTTGGGGATTGAGGCTGCCATAAGGATCTTGGAAGACCATCTGCACCTGACGTCTAGCCTCACCGGTATAGGACTTCGCTCCTTTATAAACAGGCTCACCATTAAAGAAGATCTCACCCTCAGTTGGGACTTGTAAGCCGGCAAGAACACGGGCGAGGGTGGACTTTCCACTACCAGATTCGCCAACGATGCCAATTGGTTCGCCAGAGCGCAGAGTGAGTGAGACGTTCTTTACCGCCTCAACCTTTGTCGCGCCAGAGCCAAAGGTGACGCTGACGTTTTTCGCCTCGAGAAGAAATTCAGCCATTAGATTCGCTCCAAGAGTTCAGTGTGGATACAAGCTGTTTGGTGGGCGCCACTTGCACCAATTAGTGCAGGGTGATCGCCTACCTGGCAATCTGGTTGGACGATGGAACAACGTAGAGCAAATCGACATCCAGGATTCCATTCACCAACGGAAGGAGCGCTGCCCTTAATTGTGACTAGCTCGCTTCCTGGCTCTGCAATATCGATTCGTGAAGAGTTAAGTGCGATGGTGTATGGATGGCGGGGTTTCTCAAGATCTTTTACCGAACCAACTTCAACAGTCGCGCCAGCATGCATCACAACTACTCGGTCACAGACCTCGTCGATGAGTGCGAGATCATGAGAAATCAGAACGATTGCCGTGCCCATTTCAGAGCGAATCTCTTTAAGTAGGTCCATGATCTGGGACTGCACCGTAACATCGAGCCCAGTTGTGGGTTCGTCAGCGATGAGAAGTTTTGGACTTGTTGCCAAGGCGCAGGCAATCATGACGCGCTGGCGCATACCTCCAGAAAGTTGGTAGGGGTACTGCTTCATCACTGTATCTACCCGACGAATTTTTACTAGATCTAAGAGATCCTTTGAGCGAGCCTTTATGTTCTTGGTATCACCGGTATTTCGAAGCGCCTCAGCAAGTTGGGCCTCGATGGTGAGCACAGGGTTCGGGCCAGCTAGTGCGCTCTGCGGAACATATCCAATTGATTTTCCGCGGAGCTTTTTCCAATCAGATTCGGAAGCGGTCGCAAGGCTCTGCCCTTCAAAAACTACATCGCCTGAGAGAATTTTTCCGCCGCGACGTTCAAGGGTGCCAATCATTGTGCGGCAGATCATCGTCTTGCCTGAACCAGACTCACCGACGATGCCAACCATCTCACCATAATTAATATCGAAATTAGCATTATTAACGATGATTAAGGTTGGTCGTCTCTTATGTGGAATGCCGATGACAACATCTTTGATCTGAATCAGCGGTTTATTTGGCGTGCTCATCGGGTTCCTACCTCTCGCATACGTCGAGTAAGGCCCTCAGAGATGAAGGCGACTGCAATTCCTGCCCAACAGAGCGCTATTCCTGGAAAGACTGTTGGCCACCAGAAACCCACAGTGAGCAAGTCCTTACCATCTCGGATCATGCCGCCCCATTCGGCTTGTGGCGGTTTGATGCCAAGGCCGAGGAATGAGAGCGCAGCAACAGCAATGATGACGATGATGAAATCGCTCAGTGCATAGGCACGTGTCTCTGATGAGACGTTGGGGATGATGTGCTTAAAGAGAATGCGCTTCTTTGAGAAACCAAGAGTTCGAGCTGCTTCAACATATCCTTGTTGATTTACTACCACCGCACGTGTCCGAGCGATACGGGCATACCGAGCCCAGTTCACTAACGAGATTGCGAGCACGATGCTGCCCACGCCTGGACCGATGAAAGCAATCATGGCAATAACAAAGACAAGGAATGGGAAGGCGTTGATGCCATCGATGATTGAGCCGACCAATGAATTAACTCTTTTGTTCTGAGAGATTCCAAGGAGCGTTCCAATAATTGTTCCCACTACCAGCGGAATCGACACACCAATAATCGCTGTGCCCAAATCGATGAAGACCGCATCGAAGACTCGAACGAATACATCTCGACCGAGGACATCTGTGCCGAAGAAGTTTTCGCGACTAGGTGGAGCCAATGGCATTGAAGCCAAGTCGTTTGGTTTGTATTTGCTGACGCGTGGAATTATCAAACCAGCAATGATGAGTGAGCCGAGCATGAAAAAGCCGGTATAGATACCAAAGGTACCTTCCTTAATGAACTTCTTTTTTGGCTCTGACTTAGCAGTTGTTGTCATGAGAGCGTCACTCTCCGATCGAGGAGATATCCGCTTAAGTCGCCGATAAAGCTAAAGAACACCACAATCAAACCGAAGATCATGGCAATTGATTGCACGACAGGGTAATCACGCCCATCGACAGCAGTAATGAGCTCTCTACCAATTCCTGGTAAAGAGAAAATTGTTTCCATGATGACTGTGCCGCCAATCATGACGCCAACCATGTAGCTCAAGAGAACCACAGTTGGCGCAAGAGAGGGGCGCAGCAAGTACGACCAGTAGAACTTGCCTTTTCGAACGCCACGAATCACGCCGGTCTCAACAAACTCTTCATCTAAGGTGTCAACGATTGAAGAGTGGAGCACGCGTGCAAGGACTGGAACGAGAGATCCACAGTTAGCTAGCGCTGGCAGCCAAAGATATTTCAAGTTCGCAGGGAATGCGCCTTCATATCCGGCGGCGGGGGCTATGTTGAAGTAGACGCCGAAAACAAGCAATCCCATCAAGGCGAGGAAGAATCCTGGAATCGCCAAAGAGATTGATGTGAGCGCACGGAAGAGGTAGTTGACGGTGTTGCTCTTACTCATTGCGACATAGAGCGCAAGTGGAATCGAGATAATCGCTGCGAAGAGAATGGAGAGGAAGATAATCATTAGCGTCACAGGTAGATGTGTTCCAACAATTTCAGTTACATCTCTGCCTGAGAAGTAGGAGTACCCAAGGTCTCCTTGCAAAATTCCTGTGAAGTAATCCCAAAATTGAGTCAAGAAACTCTTGTCAAGACCGAGCTGAGTTCGAAACTCTTCAACGGCTTCTTCGGTGACATCTGCACCAAGCGCCATTCGAACAGGATCTCCCGGACTTAATCGAATTAGTGAGAAGGCGATGACCATCACCCAGAACGCGACTACCACGGAGCGCACGACCCGACCGTAGAAAGTTCTTCGCAAGGCGGCTCGATTTCGATTCTTCTCTACCTCCATCTTCACATCTTGTGAAGCGGCGGTCTTTTGAGATTCACTCACCGAAGAAATCCTTTCTCAACAAAAGTTATAGAGCTAAACCAGGAATAAATCCTTTGTTATGGAGAACAAGGTGAGGCTTTTACAGCCCCACCTTGTTCGGTTAATCATCTTTTACTTCGAACAACTACCTCGACTAGGAAAGTGGAGGAGATTGCTTGACGAAGTAGTGATCGTTGCCCTTCACGTTAGAGAAGATGTTTGCAGGAAGGCGGCTTGCACCGAATACAGCACGTTGTCCAACTGGGATGTGTGCTGACTCTTCCCAAATCTTCTTCTCAATTCCTGCAATGAGAGCAATTTGATCCTTCTCAGTAACCGCTGCATCTAGAGCTGCAAGGTCAGCTGAGTTAG
>JBIJBY010000008.1:0-25086 GCA_044344975.1 Candidatus Nanopelagicaceae bacterium
AGCGAAGTTCTCCAAGCTTTCGATGATTTCCAAAAAGGAAAGTTAGGGCGAATTCCTACCATCAAACGGCCAAGCGATATCCATAAGATCCATGGCACGCCAGAGGAGTTGCAAGAGTCTTGAGACTCTTAAGTCTCTAAAGAATCTTGAGCAGCGAATGGTTAAAGCGCTTTTAGCGCGCTAACAACTTTTGTTAATGAAGCTTTTGCATCACCAAAGAGCAACGTTGTCTTTGGATCATAGAGAAGTTCATTTTCAATACCGGCAAAACCTGGTCGCATCGAACGCTTGAGGAAGATGATATTTCCCGACTGTTGTACATCAAGAATTGGCATGCCATAGATCGGGCAACCCGGCGTAGTTTTTGCCGCAGGATTAACAACATCGTTCGCGCCGATAACGATTGAAACATCGGTCTGTGGGAAGGTCGGATTAATTTCATCCATTTCCACGAGTTGCTCATAAGGAACATTTGCTTCAGCAAGAAGTACATTCATATGTCCTGGCATACGACCTGCAACAGGGTGAATTCCATAGGCAACATCGATCCCTTTAGCGGTCATGAGGTCGGCGAGCTCTCGAACTGTGTGTTGCGCCTGCGCTACTGCAAGCCCGAAACCAGGAACGATAACCACTCGTCGTGCGTAGTTGAGCAGAATCGCAACATCTTCAGCAGAACCAGATTTAACAGGACGTGCATCTGCCTCGCCCGCGGCGGTCGCCGTTGCGGTAAAAGCACCAAAGAGCGTGCCAAAGAGCGAACGACCCATCGCCTCGGCCATCAACCTGGTCAAGATAGTTCCCGATGCGCCAACAAGAGTTCCAGCAACGATCAAGAGCGTTGCCTGGAGCACATAACCGCTAGCCGCAACAGTGAGGCCAGTAAAGGCATTAAGAAGAGAGATAACAATTGGCACATCTGCGCCACCGACAGGAAGAACAAAAAGAATGCCAAAGAGAGCAGAGAGAGCCATTAACACCAAGACCGAAGTGGTATCCGCAGCGGAGTAAACCCACGCACTGCAGGCGAAAATCGCTACTAAGTTTCCGGCAATGATGAAGCGACCACCAGGGAAAATCACTGGACGAGTGGTCATTAACTCTTGCAATTTGAGGAAGGTTACTACCGAACCAGTGAAGGATGTCGTTCCAACGAATACTGTAAATACCGTCGCAATGAGAACCGCTGCGCTGATTGGTTCACCGCTCTTGACAGCTTCTTCACCTAATTTCAAATACTCAACGATTGCAACGAGAGCAGCAGCGCCGCCACCAACACCATTAAATAGGGCAACGAGTTGTGGCATCTGAGTCAGTTGCACTCTCCGTGCAGCGGGAACTCCGATGATGAGTCCTACCAGAATGGCAAGAAGGATCAGCGGGAGATTCTTTAGTGGAAGTTGATCTCCGTAAAAGAAGACCACAAGGGTGGCAATAGTTGCGCCAGCAGCGCCAATTAAATTACCTCGCCGAGCAGTCTTGGGATGCGAGAGTCCTTTGAGGGCGAGAATGAAGCAAACGGCGGCGACTAGCCCAATGAGGTCATAGAGATCACGACTCATGGCTACCTCACCTCATCGCTTTTAGGCGCAGGTGATTTTTTTGGCTTAAACATTTCGAGCATGCGATCGGTAACGACAAATCCACCAACCATATTGATAGTGGCTAGGACAATTGCTACTAATGAGAGGCTCAATTGAAGTGTGTTATCGCTATGTGAAGCAACAATGATTGCTCCAACAAGAATCACGCCATGAATCGCATTTGCACCGCTCATCAGCGGAGTATGTAAGGTAGAAGAAACTTTAGAGACCACTTCGAAACCAACAAAGACTGCTAAAGTAAAAATGGAGATAAGGGCTATTCCATTACTCATGATTTCGTTTGTCATTAATTCCCTTTTCCATTTGTGCCATTAGCTAGGGCCGCTTTAGCGCCTTCATGGCGAATTTCTCCTTCATGCGTTACTGCGCTCGCCGCAATGATTTCATCATCAAAATCAAGGTGTAACGAGCTCTTGAGAGCACCAGAAGTGTCACTCTCACTCTTCACCATAAGGAGTAACAGATTCATACAATTTTTTGCAAAGAGCTGAGAGGCGTGAAAGGCAAGTTGGCTCGGCACATCTTTGCCGCCCCAAATACGTACGCCATTTTTCTCAACAATCTCGCCGGGAAGTGCACCCGCAACATTTCCGCCGCTCTCTGCAGCAAGATCTACGATTACCGAGCCTGCTTTCATCGCCGCGACCATCTCTTCAGTTACTAAGCGAGGAGCAGGGCGACCAGGAACTGCAGCAGTTGTGATGACAACATCAGCGCTTGCAAGAAATGGCGTGAGTAGTTCACGTTGCTTAGCTGCGCGCTCTTCTGTCATCTCGCGCGCATAGCCACCAGCGCCTTCGAGAGCCTCTAACTTCAAATCAATAAATGTCGCGCCCATAGATCGAACTTCATCAGCAGAAGCTGGGCGGACATCGTAGGCAGAGACAACTGCTCCGAGTCGGCGCGCAGTAGCAATTGCTTGTAGCCCTGCAACGCCTGCACCTAGCACAACTACATTCGCTGGCGTAACTGTTCCGGCAGCGGTCATTAACAATGGAAAGAATCGTGGCGATAGCTCAGCTGCAACCAACGCAGCGCGGTATCCAGCGCAGAGCGCCTGCGAGGTGAGTGCATCCATCGATTGTGCGCGTGAGATACGTGGCACGAGCTCTAATGAGAAGGAAGTTGCGCTTGCTTTCGCTGCCGCACCAATTGCATCAATAGATTGGGTCGGCGAGAGGAAGGAGATAGTAATGGCGCCCTTTTTCACCGATGCAAATTGCTCTGGAGTAAGCGGATTGACCGAGAGAATCACATCTGCGTTAGCAATTCCAGTCGCTCCGACAATCTCTGCGCCAACGGAAGCAAATGCGCCATCATCTGCTTGCGCATGAATTCCCGCACCGCTCTCTACTGCGACGCTAAATCCAGCGCGAATATACTTCGACACTACGTCAGGCACGATGGCTACTCTTAATTCGCCAGGTTTTCCCTCGCGCGGGACAAAGATATGCATGGCTACCTTCCTGCGCTGTTGGGGGATGAGGCCACGCCTCGTAAATCTCTCTTAATTAAATGGTAGAGCACAGCCTGGATAGTTGTCCTTCTGTGATACGCCTGACGCCACACTACTGATTTAGGGCCATCAATAACCTCTGCCGAAACCTCTTCGCCGCGGTGTGCAGGTAGGCAGTGCATAAATATGGAGTCCGAGGCGGTGAGATCGAGGATCTCTTTCGTGACAGCAAATCCAGATAGGTCACGTAACTTCTCTTCACGTACGCTCTCTGCATCCCCCATAGACATCCATACATCGGTATAGAGCACGCTCGCGCCTCGAGCAGACGCTTCGGGGTCGTTCGATAGCTCGATAGTTCCACCATGTGCGCTAGCAATCTTTTGCGCGCGCTCAACGACTGAGGTTTCAGGCGCCCATTTTCCTGGTGGGGTTGCAATGGTCACATGAGCTCCCAAAGTCGCGCCCATCAGCATCCATGCATTCGCCATGTTGTTTCCATCGCCAAGGTAAGTAAATTTTCGCCCACTTATCTTCTTCCCGAAAACTTCGCGAATAGTCACCCAGTCAGCAAGAAGTTGCGTTGGATGATCTACATCAGTAAGAGCGTTGATGACAGGAATATCTGCCCATGTTGCAAACTCTGTGACATCACTTTGTGCGTAAGTTCTAATGATAAACGCTTTTGCAAATCCGCTAACTATCCGTGCAGTATCTGCAATTGTTTCACCACGACCAATTTGCAACTCATCACCACGCACGAAGATTGGAGTGCCACCTAGGTGTGCTACTGCAGTTTCCGATGCTAGGCGGGTGCGCGTTGATGCTTTATTCATATATATAACGACGCTCTCACCAGCAAGAAAGTTCGATTCTGATAGCGGCTTCACAGCAAAGCGCGCCGCTGTCTCCAAGAGCAGTTCGAGGTCATCGCGGGAGAGCGCATCCGAGCTGACCAGGTCTTTCAGGTGCCCGCCAGTTGCTGCCATAAGGAGAAGGGTACGCCTCGAACCTCTAGGCTTGCACCACAAGGGCTAACCCTTAGCTGCATCAGTTAGGAAAGTTGCAGATTCGGATGAGTTTTTTAGACGAGATTCAGGGGGAGCAGTTCGTGGGGATTCGGGAGCGCCTGGGATCGATTATTGATAGTGCGCCAAAAACTAAGCACACCGGAACAGATGACGGTGACCATGAACGATTCTCGCACTACGCAGATAAGGCGAAGATTGTTGAATCGGCGGTTACCGGTAAACCCATTCGTGCGCTCTGTGGTAAAAAATGGATACCCTCACGAGACCCACAGAACTTTCCAATCTGCCCAACATGCAAAGAGATTCATAGTCGTTTGAAGCAGTGATACTCATATCATGTCTAGCGTGAGAAAAGTGCGAAGGTACCTCGGAGCGCTTCTCATCTTCGTATTGCTCATACCAATGGGAATTGAGGCGCACGCCGCCAATCCCGCACCTACCGTTGTCAGCCCCACAAATCCCACGCCAGCAGTAACCAACTCAGCCACGGCAATTTCATCTGGAAATAAGCCAGCGCGAAAGATTTATACCGGTTGGATTCCTTATTACAGCGTGCGCAGTGGAGTCGCTCGAGTGATCGCGTATAAGGAGATGATTGGCGAGGTTTCACCATTCTGGTATTCACTCACAAGCTCGAAAACAATAAAGAATCAATTTACTTCGGCTAATCCATCGCTAAAAATGGCAGAACAAGTGCAGCTACTGCGATCTCAAGGAATCAAAATTCTTCCTGCGATTACCGATGGAACAAAGAAATTAGTTCTCTATGGCTATCTCGCAAAAGAAAGTACGCGCAAAGAAGTAGTCTCCACGATCACCAAGTTAGTAGTAACGAATAACTTTGATGGCATCGATCTTGATCTTGAAGGATTTGCCTTCGTTGATGGTTCATCTTCTTGGAACAAAACCAAGCCAGTGTGGACACTTTTTGTCTCTGAATTATCTGCAAGCCTGCGCGCGAACGACAAATTGTTATCTGTAACAACACCTGTGCTCTTTGACCCCAAAGGTAGCCGCAGAGGCTCTTATTTTGTTTACGACTGGCCCGGAATTGCACCGTACATTGATCGACTTCGGATTATGTCGTACGACTTTTCAGTCGGTAAACCAGGGCCAATCGGTCCACTTGACTGGACTGAAGCAGCTATCAAATACGCAGTTTCAGTAATGCCTGCATCAAAAGTTTGGGTCGGCATTCCGGGGTATGGCAGAGACTGGGTTACCAAGATCGATGGAACTTGCCCGAAGAATGTCGCCTCGTTGATTAAACCCGGTGCAAGAGCAGCAGTTTTCGATGCGGCGAAAGGAGCAGCTTTAGCGCTTTCATATGGGACGACTCCGGTATACGACGCCGCGCGCGGAGAGGCTTCGTTCAAATATCAAAAAACGTATAACGGTGTGAATGCCGCAGGTGAGCCTGTTTCATGTACAGCCTCTCGCACAGCTTGGTTTCAGGATAAGCGTGCCTATCTAGCACGAGCCGAATTTGTGACCAAATATCGAATAGGTGGACTCGTTCAGTGGACTTTGAGTCAGGCGAGTACCGATGCAATCAATGGGATTTTGGAATTTGCTCGGACCATCGGACCTGATGTGGTGGTGGCAACTCTGAAAGAGAGTGAGCTGGCAACAGATTATGGCGCTACTCAAAGGATTACCGCTCTGTTCTCCTTAAAAGATAAGAGTCCAATAGAAAATCTTGATGTCATTTTCCAGTTCAGAAGAAAAAACGATGAGGCGTGGAGCGATCTCTCAACTACTAAAACCTTAAAAGATGGTTCGGCAGAGATTGATTTAGTTGTTGGCGGGGCGTTAACTTTCCGTGCAATCACTACTGAGAGCTGGGAACGAATGGCCAGCGAAAGTGAGGTTGGCAGTATAAAAGTTACTCGTTCCTTAACAGTTCAGGCGCCGACATATTCAAGAGTGGGTCAGCCGTTGGAAATTCTTGCTCAAGTTGCACCACGCGAAGGTGTCGTGACGCTACAGGTCAAAGCAGGTTCTGGTTGGCGAAATTTAGATACAGGTTCGGTTTCTGAGCTAAACGGGGGCCATCTATTTCTTATCTACCCGAAAGATCGTGGATTCATGACGTTTCGGGTTACCGTTGCAGCGAGCGAAAAATACAATGGTTCTCAAGGGGAGCCATTTGCAGTACTTATCCGGTAAGGGTAGGAGGCGTAGTGAAAATGAATTCAACTACTGAAGTCACACCCTCTGATTCAGTTGAGGAGTTTCTTCGAACGCTCCATGACAAAGTTTGGGTCACAATTGTTTGGGATGATCCAATCAATCTCATGTCCTATGTCACTCATGTTTTCATGACTGTCTTCGGATACTCTCGAAATAAGGCGCACGAATTGATGCTCCAAGTGCACAGTGATGGGAAAGCGGTTGTGAGTTCTGGAACGCGCGAGGAGATGGAGCACGATGTAGCAATGCTCCACGAATATGGTTTATGGGCTACCTTGCAAAAGAGCGAATGAGATAGGTGCGGGGATGAGTGGATTTTCACGTAAGCGCAACGGCGAAATACTCGCGACCTTTTCCCACTACGAAGGTGCGATCCTTAAGAGTCTTACTGAGCAGATTCTTGAATTATTGGGAGAGGGAGATGCGCCTGCAGATCCACTTCTGGCAGTTGTCGGCATCTCAAGTAATGATTCACTTCCTGAAGATCCCGTGCTTGCCCGCCTCCTTCCTGATGCATATGAGGAAGAGCCAGATGCTGCCGAATTTAGGCGGTACACCGAACATAGTGCACGTGAGAAAAAGCGGTCACATGCACATGCAATCCGCGACATCTTGATGACAAATCTTGGAGATCATGCCCTTGATCTCACAGCTCCTGGATTGAATAAGCGAGAAGAGCTCCACTTCATTCTCTCTGAAGAGAAAGCTCAGATGTGGTTGATGGGCTTGAATGATATGCGGCTAGCACTTGGGACTCGATTAAACGTGACCTCTGATGCACAAGAGCGATTTGCAGCGATGAGCGAGGAGAATCCCGATAAAGGAATTTATAACTTATTTGCATGGTTGGGTTGGCAACAGGAAATTCTCTTAGATGTTTTAAGTGGGGAAATTGCAGGCTAAATAAAAAAGAACCGGACAGGTTTCCCTGCCCGGTTCTTACTAGTCTGAACTAGTTATCAATAGGAAGTTTTTACTCTTCCTTCATTCCTTCTGCAGCAGACTTCATTCGAGCGATCTTGTAGATCGTTAGTCCGAAGACGCACTTAGCCAAGACATCCGCAACGGTGTAGCCAGTCTGGCGCCATACGAATGCATCAGTTGTTCCGATATCGAAGAGTGGGAACATGTAGGAGATTGGGTATACGCCCCATGTACCAATGAGGAGTAAACGTAGACGACCTACTGTTGCTGCAACCCCTGCTGGCTGACGCTCTAGTGATGCGCCAAGCTCGCGGAAGAGTACATAGAGGATGTAGAGGAATGGGATTGTTGAAAGTACGCCCCATAGGATCTTGGTGTTGTTGTCCATGGAGATTTCTCCTGGGTAACCAAGACCAATCATCAATGCAGATGCAATGACGAGACGGGTTGTTAGTGAGGAAGCAACTTCCTTTGCAAGCGCCAATACAGCGATTGCTTCAACAAGAA
Source organism: Candidatus Nanopelagicaceae bacterium (assembly GCA_044344975.1). Classification (GTDB taxonomy): domain Bacteria; phylum Actinomycetota; class Actinomycetes; order Nanopelagicales; family Nanopelagicaceae; genus IMCC26077. The sequence continues at coordinate 7,716 of JBIJBY010000008.1, forward strand.
GTAGTGGCACAGTAAGAATCCAGTCCACATAACGGTAGCCCTCATTGAAGGCATTGTTTGCACCGCGGACGGTGATGCTGTATCCGTCGCCTGCAGCTTCGTGGAATGAATTGAAAATTCTCCAGTAGTGGTAACCAGCAATGAAGGTAACCATTGAAGAGAGGACGAGCGCTTTGCGGTACTTCGGTAGCACACGTGGTTGTGAAACCAATGTGTACACGGTGCATGCGATCATGCTGATAAGGCCAAAGGAGAGGACGTTATAAATCCAGTTGTATTGGCCTTCGGTTAATGCGACAGCATTTGACATAGAGTGAATGCCTTCCGTTGATGGATACCTGTGGGCTCTTTTGCCCCCAGGAAGCTCCCACGAAGTCAGGCCCCGATATCAACGGTCTGCCTTCCTGAGAAACTTATTAAGCACAAGGGTGAGGCCTGAGAGAGCCAATCGCAACCTCTATCGCCCAATTTAAGTAAACTTTTTTAATAAATAATCCGACAAATCGGACACGAAGCGGTCTTAGCTTTGACACCCAAGCGCGCCCCGTACCCTTGCCCCATGGTTCTGCAGATCAGCCAAGCTCTCGTGGCGGCGCTCTGGGAGCACTCTGAACGGGAGCACCCCATCGAGGCGTGCGGAGTAATCGCTGGCAGCGCGAGCGACCGACGCCCTACCCGACATATCCCTATGGAGAATTCGGCCTACTCGCCGACCTTTTACGAGTTCGAGTCGAAGGCGCTCCTTGCTCTCTATCGAGAACTCGACGATCGTGATGAGCTCCCGGTCGTGATTTATCACTCGCATACCTCTACCGAGGCTTACCCCTCGCGTACTGATATTGCCTACGCGGGTGAACCTGATGCGCACTATGTACTGCTCTCTACTCGCGAAGAGATTGCATCTAGAAGTGAATTCCGTTCATTTCGCATCGTTGCTGGTGAAGTCAGTGAAGAGCCAGTTGAAATCGTTGGCGATTAGCAGATAAGAACTCTCTGCGCGATAATATGAAGATGAGCGCTCATAGCAGTAACGGTATTGAAGTCCGAATCCCAACGATTTTGCGTCCATTTACGGCGGGCGCGAAAACGGTAATTGCCCATGGCGCGACCTTGCGAGATTTGATTGCCGATCTTGGAAAGCAATATAACGGTCTCGATGAGCGATTGATTGAAAATGGCGCGTTACTTCGATTCATCAATGTTTATGTCAATGATGAAGATGTCCGATTTATTGGTGGACTTGATCTCGCACTGAGCGCTGGCGATAGCGTGACAATTCTTCCCGCCGTTGCAGGTGGTGCGGACCACAGTGGCGCGATTTAACTCGCTCGTTGAATCTGTTGGACGTACCCCGTTAATCGGATTACCAAAACTTTCACCAGCGCCAAACGTTCGTCTGTGGGCGAAGATGGAAGACCGAAATCCGACAGGATCGGTTAAAGATCGCGCTGCGCTTTACATGATTGAAAAAGCTGAAGCCGAAGGTCTCTTAAAACCTGGTGCAACAATTCTGGAACCCACTTCAGGCAATACCGGAATTTCACTCGCAATGATTGCCAAACTTCGTGGTTATCAAATGATTTGTGTCATGCCAGAGAACACCTCCGCAGAACGCCGTCAATTGTTGGAAATGTGGGGAGCGAAAATTATTTCGTCACCCGCAGCTGGCGGTTCAAATGAGGCAGTTCGAGTGGCGAAAGAGTTAGCGAGGGAGAACCCCAACTGGGTCTTCCTCTATCAATATGGAAATCCGGCAAATGCGGATGCACATTTTCATGGCACCGGGCCCGAACTTTTAGAAGATCTGCCGACAATTACACATTTCATAGCAGGACTTGGCACGACCGGAACGTTGATGGGGACGGGGCGCTTTTTCCGCCAAAATAAACCAGATGTAGAAATTATTGCAGCAGAACCGCGCTACGGTGAATTGGTTTACGGTTTGCGAAATATTGATGAAGGCTTTATCCCTGAGTTATTTGATCCAACACTCCTGACGCGTAGGTTTTCAGTAGGCGCCCATGATTCAGTAAAGCGAGTTCGCCAGCTCCTTGATGAAGAGGGAATATTTGCTGGGATTTCAACTGGCGCAATTCTGCACGCTGCTATCGGAATCGGAAATGAAGTTGTGAAGAGCGGCAAGAGCGCCGACATTGCCTTCATTCTCTGCGATGCAGGATGGAAATATCTCTCGACAGGTATTTACCACGGTGATATTTCTGAGGCGGAAGAGCGCCTAGAAGGACAACTTTGGGCTTAGGCTCTTCCTATGAGTTCGCTGACTGGTGATCCGAACGCCCCGATTGGTGTTTTTGACTCTGGTGTCGGCGGCCTGACAGTTGCACGGGCAATTCTCGATCAACTTCCTAACGAACCAATCTTGTATGTCGGCGATACCGCCCGTGGCCCTTATGGACCACGCCCATTAGCAGAGGTCCGGTCTTTCGCCTTGGAAATCATGGATAACTTGGTAGCGCAAGGTGTGAAAGCAATCGTGATTGCATGTAACACTGCAAGCGCAGCAATGCTTCGAGATGCTCGAGAGCGCTACACCATCCCAGTCATTGAAGTGATTCAACCAGCAGTTAGGCGCGCGGTCGCAGCAACTCGCAATGGCAAGGTGGGTGTCATTGGCACACAAACCACGATTGATTCTCGCGCATATGTTGATGCTTTTGCCGCCGCACCACATTTGCAGATTACCTCAGTGCCCTGTCCACTCTTTGTCTCTTATGTCGAGCGTGGTGAAACTTCTGGTCAAGAGATTCTCAAAATCGCTCAAGGATATTTGAAGCCCATTATTGAAGCAGAAGTCGATACGTTAGTCCTTGGTTGCACTCACTATCCGCTTCTCACAGGAATTATCTCTTATGTCGTCGGAGAAAAAGTCACTCTTGTTTCGAGCGCTGAGGAAACAGCTAAAGATCTCTATCGCACTCTTGCTGATGCAGGGCTCGAACGAACTGATCACGCGACGCCGCCGACGCATCGATTTCTTGCTACTGGCGATACTCGCACTTTTTCTGCGCTTGCGCGACGTTTTCTTGGCCCAGAAGTTCGATCAGTCGATACGCTTACATTATGAGCACTTCTTCACGAATCGACAGTAGAACTAGTAATCAACTACGCGAGGTTCGCTTTACTCGAAATTGGTCAGAACATCCCGAAGGTTCTGTTCTCGTTGAGTTCGGCGCGACCCGAGTTCTCTGCACAGCATCTTTTACCGAGGGAGTGCCGCGATGGATGCAAGGACAAGGCAAGGGTTGGGTGACTGCTGAATACTCAATGCTGCCGCGCGCTACGCATACCCGCTCTGACCGTGAGAGCGTTAAGGGAAAACTTGGAGGCAGAACCCAAGAAATCTCCCGGTTAATCGGGCGTTCCCTCCGATCAGTTATAGATATGTCAGCTTTAGGTGAGAACACCATCATTCTTGATTGTGATGTGCTGCAGGCAGACGGTGGGACGCGAACTGCAGCAATAACTGGTGCTTACGTCGCGCTTTCTGATGCAATCACCTGGGCAATGGCAAAAAATATTATGAGTAAATCTCCTATCACTGACTCCATCTCAGCAATCTCGGTGGGAATAATCGATGGACAACCGATGCTTGATCTCTGTTACGAGGAGGATGTGCGCGCTGAGACAGATATGAATGTTGTATGCACCGGTTCGGGGAAATTCGTGGAAGTTCAGGGAACAGCAGAGCGCGACCCATTTGATCGCGCACTTTTAGATAGCCTATTGGATTTAGCTCTGCATGGTTGTGGTCAATTGGCAACGCTTCAGAAAAAAGCTTTAACCTAAATGGAGCGCAAGTGGAGATAGTTCTCGCCACTCGAAATAAAGGAAAGATAAGAGAGCTTGAGCGTATCTTTGCAATCACCTTACCTAATGTGCAGTTACTGGGTACAGATGCCTTTCCAGAACTCTCTGATGTAGCAGAAACAGAAGATACTTTCGAAGGTAATGCGCTGTTGAAAGCTAGAGCTGTCTCACGTTTCACCAATTTGCCGGCTATTGCTGATGACAGTGGATTATCAGTTGATTATCTCGGAGGAGAGCCCGGAATTTTTTCTGCGCGCTATAGCGGGGTACACGGTGATGATCGGGGAAACTTAGAAAAAGTTTTGAATGAAATGGTTGGAGTCGTTAATCGAAGAGCGCAATTTGTTTGTGCAGCAGCATTTGTTGCACCAGGAGGATATGAGAGAGTTCTTCGAGCTGAAATGGTGGGAGATTTAATCGAAGCTCCTCGCGGTGAGAAAGGTTTTGGTTACGATCCAATTTTCATACCTATTGGGTTTAGTCAGACTACTGGTGAAATGTCTCCAGAACTCAAAGATTCAATTAGCCATCGAGGTAAAGCGATGCGAGCGCTAGCAGAAGAAATCTCCCAGGAAAGAGATAAATGGGCCTAGCGGTCTTGCTGAAGTCGCTCGAACTTTCGCACTTCTGGGAATAGGAGTGAAAAGAGAATGGCGAGCACGACAAGTATTGCCGCTCCGTTGAGCGTCGTTTCTACGCCGAATTTTGCCGCTAATGGACCGGCAAGCGCTAGGCCAACGGGACGAAAGAGCATGACGATTACCCCGTCATAGGCTGCCACTCGCGAGAGAGCTTCTCGCGGAATTCTGGTCTGTAAGGCGGTATCCCAAATTGTTTTCCATAGATCAAAGACAACCCCCCAAAGAAAAGCAGCAATGATGATGATCCAAAGCGGCTGAGGTTTTGCGATGGTCCAGATGTAAATCGCAAGGAAAACAGTGAGGCACATCATGGTAAGCATCGGATATTTAGGATGAAATCTCATGGCAATAAGAGAACCAACAATCAAACCAACTGATACCGCAGTTAGCACCATGGACCAAGATTTCGCACCATCAAATTTCTCACGAGCAACTAGCGGACCAAGCACATTTTCACCTGCTGCCCAAGACATCACAATGAAGGCAAAGCAGATATCAATTACGACAAGCCAACGAAATGAGGTGAATACGCGCCATCCCTCTTTTAAATCATCAATCACGCTATTTTCGACAACCTCCATGGGTGGTGTGACATGTTTGAATGTGTAGACCACAATCCCCGCGACGAAGAAGGTTGCAGCATCAACGGCGAGCGCTGTTGTACTTCCAAGTGCGCTGACCAAGATTCCACCAAGGGCGGCACCAATTATTAAAGCGGTGTTGGAGAACATATTGTTTAGCGCATTAGCTTTTTGTAGCGCTTGTTGGGGAAGCAACGCGGGAAGTACACCATTAAATGCTGGCCACCAAATCCCAAGAAGTAAGCCGCATCCAACATTTACTACGACAAAGACCCAGAACGGAACGTTGCCTCGTGCAAAAAATGAAACCTGAAAGAAGAGCAGTAGCGCAGTTAGTACATCTCCATAGGCAATCCACTTAGCTCTGCCGTAACGATCTGCGATTACTCCACCAAAGGGAAACATAATAAGTAGTGCAACAGTGTTGATTCCAAGAATTGTCCCGAGAAGTGTCGCGTTGCCATTTGGAAGATCAAGCACGGCGAATGCAAGCGCCACTGGTGCCATTCCATTTCCAACATTGGAAACGAATCGGGCGAAGTAAAATCGACCTACATATTTCTCTTGTACAAGATCGCGTAACTTCACAACTTCACTCCAAAACGTTGCTAGCTAGAACTGGCAACTTATAACTAGCAACGAAATATTCGATATCTGGTGCGGGAGGTGGGACTTGAACCCACACGACCGAAGTCACAGGTTCCTAAGACCTGCGTGTCTGCCATTTCACCACTCCCGCGTAAGAAGGTGGCGCGTTACCTGGCTAAGGGTAAGGCCGATACCCTTATGGGTGTGAATCCAGAGGAGTTGGCCCAGGTCTTATCGGCAGCGCTTGCCGGCTCCGGGCTAGATATTGGGCCGGTGCCAGAGCAGATTCCCCTGGAGCGGCCAAAAAATCGCGACCATGGAGATTACGCCACCTCGATAGCGCTCCAACTGGCAAAGCCCGCAGGGAAAAACCCTCGCGAGTTAGCCACGTTGCTCGCCCCGCTCTTTAGCGAGATACCAGGGATTGCAAAGGTTGATATTGCAGGGCCCGGCTTTATTAACATTACGTTGGCACAAGGTGCACAGAGCGCAATTGTTCGAGAAGTTCTTTCTCAAGGCGCAAATTTTGGGAAGGGAAGTGCGCTCTCTGGCATACGTATCAATTTGGAATTTATTAGCGCAAACCCAACTGGCCCACTCCACCTTGGCCACACTAGGTGGGCCGCAGTTGGAGATTCGATAGCTCGAGTTCTGATTGCTGCTGGCGCAACAGTGACACGAGAGTTTTATATAAACGATCGCGGCACACAGATGGAGCTTTTCGCCGCTTCTCTTCATGCAGCTGCCCATGGTTTACCTACTCCAGAGAATGGATACCACGGCGGATATATTCAAGATCTTGCTCAAGAGATTGTTAGCGAGGATCCAGCAATCGTCAGAAAGAGCGGCGCAGATGCACTCGCTGCATTTCGTGAGGCAGGTTATCGACTCCAACTTGACCAACAGAAGAGCGTGCTCAATACCTTTGGCACCCACTTTGATGTTTGGTACTCCGAGAAGTCGCTTCATGATTCAGGTGCAGTCACAACTGTTGCGCAGCGTCTTGAAGATAAAGGCCATATCTTCAAGGCAGATGGTGCAACCTGGTTGCGCACGACAGATTTTGGTGATGACAAAGATCGAGTATTAGTTAAAGCTGATGGTGAGCTCACTTACTTCACTTCGGATACTGCTTATTATCTTGATAAACGGACACGTGGTTTTGATCTATGTATTTATTTACTCGGCGCCGATCATCATGGCTATGTTGGTCGGCTTAAAGCGCTGGTTGCATGTGCTGGCGATGATCCTGAGCAGAATATTGAGGTGCTCATTGGTCAGATGGTGAAAATTTTTGAGAATGGAGAAGAGGTAAAGCTTTCCAAACGAGCCGGAACCATCATCACTCTAGAAGAGCTCGTCGAAAAAGTTGGCGTAGATGCAGCTCGCTACACATTAAGTAGGTACCCAACCGACACTCCATTGACCCTAGATGTTGATCTTCTTAAGAAGCATTCCAACGAGAATCCTGTGTATTACGTCCAGTATGCGCATGCGCGGATCAGCGCGCTACTGCGAAATGCAGCGGAGCTTGGCGTCTCTATGAGTCTCGATGATTTCCAGGAAGGTCTACTTGTTCACGAACGTGAGAATGAACTAGCTGGAGCTATTGCCCAATTCCCACAGGTAGTTTTGGCGGCGGCACAGGTGCGCGGACCGCATAAAGTGGCGAGGTATCTCGAGGAGATTGCCGGGCTCTATCACCGTTTTTATAACGATTGCAGAGTTCTGCCGATGGGGGATGAAAAAGCGGGCGCGCTCCATACCTCTCGAGCGCTACTCTGTTCTGCAACCAGACAATTACTCGCTAACGGATTAGCACTCCTTGGCGTAAGCGCACCGGAGCGAATGTAATGGCAAATGTGACAACGCGACTGAATCCCGCTATTTGGCCTGCCTCTTCGCGAACCGATAGCAAAAGTGGCGAGTTATTTTTAGGTGGCATATCTGTCACTGAATTGACTGAGAGCTATGGCACACCGGTATTTATCCTCGATGAAGCAGATTTCCGCGCCCGTGCAGTGAAATTTAGGGATGCGATGCATAGCATTTTTGGCCCGAGCTCTGAGGTGTATTACGCAAGCAAAGCTTTCACCTCGGTTGCGACCGCAAAGTGGTTGGCCGAAGAGGGTGTGAATCTAGATGTGTGCACAGGCGGCGAGTTAGCAGTTGCGTTAGCGGCTAATTTCCCGGCAAGTCGTATTGAAGTTCATGGAAATAATAAATCCTTACTCGAGATTGAAGAGTCGATTAAAGCTGGAGTTCGCTTTATCGTTGCCGATTCACTGATTGAGCTTGATCGGATTAATTCAATTGCTGGTGGATTGGGGAAGAAGCAATCTGTTCTTCTTCGATTGACCCCAGGGATTACAGCCCACACCCACGAATCAATTGCCACAGCGCACGAAGATGTGAAATTTGGATTTTCTATTGCAAGTGGCGCAGCGATGTTAGCTGCCGTCACAGCTTTGAATGCAGCGAACATCAATCTAGAGGGTGTGCATTGCCATATTGGTTCCCAAATTTTTGAAGAGACCGGCCACATCTTGGCGGTTGAGCGTTTAATTAAATTCATTGCAGATGTGCAGAAGACCCACGGCGTTCTTTTGCATCATTTAGATTTTGGTGGCGGCTTTGGTATTGCGTACGTTGATTCGGATGATCCGATGGATATCGAGAAAGTGCTCACTCGAATTCATGGCGCATTGACAGAGCAGTGCGCTAAGTATGAAATCGAAATTCCATCTATTGCGATAGAGCCAGGTCGCGCAATTGTTGGTCCGGCAATGGTTACCTTGTATCAAGTCGGTACCGTGAAAGATGTCCTACTAGAGGATGGCAAGACACGTACCTATATATCTGTAGATGGTGGAATGAGTGACAATCTCCGCCCTTCTCTTTATGGCGCGGAGTATTCGGCGCTCCTTGCAAATCGAAGTTCAAATGCGCCAACAGCAGATAGTCGAGTAGTAGGAAAACATTGCGAGAGCGGCGATATCGTGATTCGCCAGATCGCACTACCCAGTGACATCGTGCCGGGTGACATCCTCGCGATCCCAGCCACCGGGGCATATGGCAGAAGCATGGCAAGTAATTACAACCATATTCTCCGTCCACCAGTTGTTGTGGTCTGTGATGGGTCAGCGCGAACCATTATCCGCCGCGAGAAAATCTCTGATTTATTGGCGTTAGAAGAGGGTTAACTCGTCGGGTTCATCGAGAGAGCGACTCAGTGTGGGAGAGTTAGCCAGTGGGAAACGAACCGTTAGCGCGCTCGATATCTGTCGGGCTTCTTGGCGCTGGCTCAGTGGGAGGTAGCGTCGCCGCGCAGTTGATTGCAGGGCACGACGACTTGGCTGCTCGCGCGGGAGCGAACCTGCACCTAGCGGTAGTTGCTGTGAATGATGGCAAGAAATCTCGCTCAGAACTTGAGCGCGCTGGCGTAAAAATCACTACCGATGCCAAAGCGGTCGTCAATGATCCAGAGATTGATGTCATCATTGAAGTAATCGGTGGTATCGAACCTGCTCGCACACTCATCCTTGCAGCTCTCAACTCGGGTAAATCGGTTGTCACTGCGAATAAGGCGCTTCTGGCACAACATGGTGGGGAGTTATTCGAAGCGGCTGCCAAAAATAATGTCGATCTATATTTCGAAGCTGCTGTGGCAGGGGCAATTCCAATTATTCGCCCACTACGAGACTCACTTGCAGGCGATCATGTTCTGCGAGTAATGGGAATCGTCAATGGCACTACCAACTTTATTTTGAGCAAAATGTCTGATCAAGGAATGTCGTTTGAAGCAGCGCTAAAAGAGGCGCAATCACTTGGATTTGCTGAAGCAGATCCAACAGCTGATATTGAAGGATTTGATGCAGCGGCCAAGGCATCAATTCTTGCAAGTCTTGCTTTTCATTCTCGAGTTAGTGGCGGCGATGTCTATCGTGAAGGAATCTCTGGCATCACTGAAGATATCGTGAGAATAGCTTCGGATATGGGACATGTCGTTAAGTTACTCGCAATTGCTGAGCTAACACCTGATGGAAGAATCGCAGTTCGAGTACATCCAGCGCTTGTTCCAAATACGCACCCACTCGCTGCGGTGCGAAATTCTTTTAACGCTGTTTTCGTGGAGGCAGAGGCTGCGGGAGAGCTAATGTTTTATGGACGCGGAGCAGGTGGCGCACCAACGGCGTCAGCAGTTCTCGGGGATTTAGTTGCAGTGGCACGCCACAAAGTGATTGGTGGGTTGGGGCCAAAAGAGAGCACTTATGCTGAGCGCGAAATTGCTCCGATGGGCCAAACACTCACTCGCTATCTCATTAGATTGAATGTCAACGATCGCCCTGGCGTACTCGCTTCTGTGGCAAATGTTTTTGCTTCACATGCAGTTTCAATACAAACAGTTCGGCAAGATGGTCGTGATGCGCAAGCAGAGCTCATCGTCGTGACTCACACAGCAACGGATGCTGCGCTCGCCGAAACTGTCGAAGGGCTTCGCAAGCTCGACACTGTTCGTTCGGTTGAAAGCGTGATTCGCGTTGAGGGTGGGAGTAATTGATGTTCGGTAAGAAGCAGGCGCGTCCGTGGCGCGGAGTGATTAATGAGTATCGCCATCGATTACCAGTCTCTTCAAAGACTCCCATAGTTACTCTTAATGAGGGTGGCACGCCTTTGGTTTATGCCTGCGTTCTCTCAGAGATGTTAAATGGTGAGGTCTGGGTCAAGGTGGAAGGCTCCAACCCAACTGGCTCCTTCAAAGATCGCGGTATGACGATGGCGATGAGTAAAGCTGCTGAAGACGGTGCAAAAGTTGTGGTCTGCGCATCCACCGGAAATACCAGTGCAAGCGCCGCGGCATATGCGACGAAAGCGGGGATGATTCCTGCGGTACTTGTGCCACAAGGAAAAATTGCGATGGGCAAGTTAGCCCAAGCTGTAATTCATGGCGCGAAACTTTTACAAGTCGATGGCAACTTTGATGATTGTTTAACCCTTGCCCGACAATTGGCAGATAACTATCCAGTTGCACTAGTGAATTCAGTCAATCCATATCGTTTACAAGGACAGAAGACGGCAGCGTTTGAAATCATCGATACTTTGGGATTCGCGCCAGATATCCACGCCTTACCAGTGGGAAATGCTGGAAATATCACCGCTTATTGGATGGGCTATCGGGAATATCACCGCGATCGAATCGCGAAATCTTTGCCGCAGATGTGGGGCTATCAAGCAGAAGGAGCGGCTCCGATTGTTCGAGGCGCCATTGTTGAGAAACCTGAGACCATCGCGACGGCGATTCGAATTGGTAATCCAGCTTCATGGAAAGAGGCAGAGGCTGCACGTGATCAATCAAATGGACGTATCGAATCAGTTACCGATGAGGAAATTCTCAGGGCATATCGACTGATCGCAGGGCGTGAAGGAATCTTCTGCGAACCATCCTCGGCTGCTGGACTTGCGGGCTTGCTCAAGGCGAAAGGAGCAGGACGACTACCTAAGGATCAGAAGATCGTCATCACGGTGACGGGCAATGGTTTAAAGGATGTGCAATGGGCGCTCGAAGGCTCGGCAGACCCTATTGTTATCCCAGTCTCGCTCACTGAAGCGGCAAAGGTTTTGGAGTTGTCGTAATGGTCTCTCGTCCGACATTTCGTGCGACACCGGTAACAGTTCGCGTTCCGGCAACAAGTGCAAATCTCGGAGCAGGGTTTGATTGTTTGGGATTGGCTCTTGAGATTTACGATGGTTATGCAGCACAAGTTCTCGATGAACCTGGATTAGATGTAGAAGTCGCCGGCGAAGGCGCAAATACGATTCGTAAAGATGAGAAGAATTTAGTTATTGCTTCAATGAATGCCGCTTTTGACCATATGGGAGGTCGCCCCCGAGGTTTAGCTCTTCGTGCACTCAATGCAATTCCGCATGGTCGCGGACTGGGTTCTTCCTCTAGCGCGATCATTGGTGGATTATTTCTGGCACGTTCATTAGTAATCTCTGGCAGCGAGCGGTTAACGGACAGCGATCTATTAGCGCTTGCAACGGAAATTGAGGGGCACCCCGATAACGTTGCCGCAGCTTTCTACGGCGGTGCGACTATTGCATGGGTAAGGCAATATCTATTCCAGTGGATCTTCGAATTATGGCGATTGCCTTTATCCCCTCTGATTCAGGTGAAGTGGCAACGAAGAAAGCTCGAGCGCTTTTGCCAGAGACAATTCCCCATATTGATGCAACAGTGAACATTTCGCGAAGCGCTCTCATGGTCGAAGCTTTGGCTCGAAAACCAGAGTTGCTTTTTGCTGGCACCGAAGATCGTATTCATCAGTTCTATCGACAAAGCCAGATGCCGAAGAGTTATGAATTAATGATGACCTTGCGTGAAGCAGGTGTAGCTGCATTTATCTCAGGCTCTGGTCCTACCGTTCTTGCTCTCCACGCAGGAAGCGTTGCTGATGCACAAGAGATTGCGCGGGCTGGCGCAGGGGCATTCAAGAGTCAGATTGTTGGCGTCAGTAGCCAAGGCGCCCATGTATATAACGGCTAAATAGCGCCTTATCTCTCGAGCTCACGCCTATTTCTTTGCCGCCAGGGCTACAGTCGCGATTTGCGCACCACCCGCCCTTCGGTGTTACGCTTAAGCCCTCGCTCCGGGATCTATCCCGAACACGTCGAGATTCTAGAAAAATTAGAAAACCTAAATATCTAGAAATCTACGCATAATCTCAATTGCTTCCCAGCGCGTTCAGCGAGAGAACTAGAGATTCACCATCAACTAATAAACCCGAATAAACGCAAGTAAACCGAGCATGATGAATGAGGAATAGTGAGTGAAGTAAGTACTCGAAAGGCAAAACCAGCTGGCGATCTATCTGCCATGTTATTGCCAGAACTTCGTAAGGTCGCCACCCAATTGGGAATTGAAGGCGCTGCGAAGTTAGCCAAAGGTGATTTAGTCCAGGCTATCGCTGATCTACAAGCAGCCAATCGAGCTGCGGCAGCGAAAGAGAAAGAGGCTCGCCAGCAGGAGCGTGACGAGCGCCGCAAAGAGCGGAATCAAAACCGCAATGAGAATTCAAAGCGATCGCAATCTAAAGATTCTAAAGATGATGAAGATGATGACGACTCTGAAGATTCTGAAGAGCAAGACGAGCGTGATAGTCAGCGCGCGAGCAACTCGAAGGGTGCGCAGTCGGGCGAATCTGAGGAACGTTCTGGTGACCGCGCCGATCGCAATCGTGATCGCGATAACCGAAATAATCGTGGCGACCGAGACCGAGACCGAGACCGAGACCGAGACCGAGATGGCGGCCGAAGAGACCGACACCGTGATCGTGGCGACCGTGGCGACCGCAATCGCGATCGAGGTGAGCGCGATATGACTATTCGTGAAGACGATGTCTTGATTCCTGTTGGCGGATTGCTCGATATTCTCGAGAATTATGCGTTCGTAAGAACTGCTGGCTACCTTCCGAGCCCTAATGATGTATATGTATCAATGCAACAGGTGCGCCGTTACTCACTTCGTAAAGGTGATGTCATAACCGGTGCAGTTCGTGAGCCACGCGATGGTGAACGTCGCGAGAAGTTCAATGCGCTGATTCGTCTAGACACAATCAACGGAATGGATCCGGAAGAGTCACGCGATCGCGTCGAGTTTAATAAGCTCACTCCACTCTATCCGCAAGAGCGGTTGCGTTTAGAAACTTTGCCTAACGTTTTGACTACTCGGGTAATCGATCTCATTGCGCCGATTGGTAAGGGACAACGAGGTTTGATCGTTTCACCACCTAAGGCTGGTAAGACGATGGTGCTCCAATCGATTGCAAATGCAATTACTACCAACAATCCCGAATGTCACTTAATGGTTGTTTTAGTTGATGAACGTCCTGAAGAAGTTACCGATATGCAACGTTCGGTTAAAGGGGAGGTAATCTCATCAACTTTCGATCGCCCAGCTGAAGACCACACCACTGTTGCTGAGTTAGCAATCGAACGCGCGAAACGATTAGTTGAGTTGGGACATGATGTAGTTGTGCTTCTTGATTCAATCACTCGTCTTGGTCGCGCTTACAACATCGCCGCTCCGGCAAGCGGTCGGATTCTTTCGGGTGGTGTTGATTCAGCAGCGCTTTACCCGCCAAAGAAATTCTTCGGTGCTGCACGAAATATTGAAGATGGCGGCTCGCTCACCATTCTTGCAACTGCACTCATTGATACTGGTTCCCGCATGGATGAAGTGATCTTCGAAGAGTTCAAGGGCACCGGAAATATGGAGTTGAAGTTAGATCGGCGCATGGCAGATAAGCGCATCTTCCCAGCTGTCGATGTTGATGCTTCCGGTACTCGTAAAGAAGAGATTCTTATGGGTGCAGAAGAGCTCAATATTGTTTGGAAATTGCGTCGCGTGCTCCATGCCCTTGATCCACAACAAGCCCTAGAACTTCTCCTTGAGAAGATGAAGGGAACTAAGTCAAACGTCGAATTCTTGATGCAGGTCCAGAAGACCACGGTCGGACCAGGCTCCGAAGGCGATAAATAGCCCGCAGTTCCGTCCACCGAGGGTGCGGATTGGCTCTGTACCAGGGCTATCAGTACCCTTAACCCTCTAGAGGTCGCTGGCTCACGAAATCGCTTTAGCGGTTTCGACCCAGCGCAATGAAATGGAGTATGAGAATGAAGGCTGAGATTCATCCAGAGTATGTCGAGACCAAAGTCTCCTGCTCATGTGGCGAGGTATTCACCACTCGCTCAACAGCAAAGAGCGGCGCAATTTCCGTTGATGTCTGTTCGGTATGCCACCCGTTCTACACCGGCAAGCAACGCATCCTCGATACTGGTGGACGAGTTGCGCGCTTCGAAGAGCGTTTGAAGAAGTCAGCCAACAAAAAGTAACTTTACTTAAACCGCACCGTTGCCTGCATACGCGGGCTGGTGCGGTTTTTTAATTGGAAGGCGAATACCTAATGAGTGATCGGTTTGCTAGCGCAGATGATCTGGTTGCTGAACATGCAACCATTGAAGCTCAGTTGGCCGATCCGGCTATCCATGGAGATAGCGGTAAAGCTCGACAATTAGGAAAGCGCTACGCACAACTTGGCCCAATAGTTGCTGGTTACAAACGTTGGCGTTCTGCCAATGAAGATCTCATTGCCGCTCGTGATTTAGCGAAAGAAGATGAATCATTTGCTAGTGAGCTTCCTTCATTAGAGAGCGCAGAAGTGGATGCAGCGCAGGCGCTCGAAGAATTATTGCTTCCGCGAGATCCAAATGATGATCGCGATGTGATTATGGAGATTAAGGCCGGTGCGGGCGGTGAAGAGTCTGCACTCTTTGCGGGCGATTTGCTCCGAATGTATTTACGTTACGCCGAAGTTCAAGGGTGGAAGGCAGAGATTATTGATGCCACCGAGAGCGATCTTGGTGGTTATAAAGATGTCTCGATTGCAATAAAAAGTAAAGGCGTAGTTGAACCTGGGAGAGCGCCTTATGCAAAATTGAAATTTGAGGGCGGGGTCCATCGAGTGCAACGTGTTCCCGAGACGGAATCTCAAGGACGTATCCACACATCTGCAGCGGGTGTATTAGTCCTACCTGAGGCTGATGAAATTGATGTTGAATTAAATATGAACGATGTTCGCGTCGATGTCTATCGATCGAGTGGTCCAGGTGGACAGAGCGTCAACACCACAGATAGCGCTGTACGTTTGACGCATGTGCCAACTGGAATTGTGGTCTCTTGCCAGAATGAAAAAAGCCAGCTCCAAAATAAAGAATCAGCGCTTCGTATCTTGCGGGCGCGATTGTTAGCGGCAGCGGTAGAAGCCCAAGAAGCTGCTGCGGCTGCTGAACGAAAGAACCAGATTCGAACGGTCGATCGCAGCGAGCGAATCCGAACATATAACTTCCCTGAGAACCGATTGAGTGATCATCGCGTCAATTTCAAAGCCAATAACCTCTCAGTTGTACTAGATGGTGAATTAGATCCAGTCATCCAAGCGTTGATTGATGCTGATAAGGCAACTCGTTTAGCGGCAGGCTAAAAATTATGAGTAGCGCTCGCAAACTCTTGCAATGGGCAGAACAAGTACTAATCAACGTGTCTTCAGATGCTGCGCTGGACTCTCTGGTACTTCTCTCAGAAGCTATCGGGGTATCGCGAACTCAAGTGCTCTTTCAAGATGAGATAACGCTCGAGCAGGAGACGAAGTTCCGAGCGTGGGTTAACCAAAGAAAAAATGGTGAGCCAATCCAGTACATAACCGGTCGTGCATATTTTCGATACCTCACTCTTGAGGTTGGCCCGGGAGTGCTCATTCCAAGACCGGAGAGTGAAGAGATTGTTGGTGGCGTGATTGCTGTAATTTCTCAGCTAGCCCAGCCACGCGTTGTTGATTTGGGAGCAGGTTCTGGCGCCCTAGCGCTAAGCATTGCAACAGAGGTGCCTCAGTCGAGAGTGACTGCAGTGGAAAAGGAGAGCGCTGCGCTTTTCTGGCTCGAACGTAATGTGAAGCGAATTGGCGCAGCGTTGGAAGGTGAGTTAACGATTACGCATAGCGATGTCGTCAATTTTGATGGTGCGAATCTTTTTGATGCAGTTATTGCCAACCCGCCATACATTCCTGATGGAGCTGAGCTTCCTCACGAAGTGGCTGGCTTTGAGCCGCACGTCGCGCTCTATGGTGGCTCAGCAGGGGTGCAGGCGCCAAAAGTTTTCATTGCAGCAGCGCTACGTGCGCTCAAGCCAGGAGGATTTTTTGCGCTCGAGCATCACGAAAGCCATGGGGAAGTTATTGGTGAACTTCTCGAACGCTCGTTTGATCAAGTGAAACTTCACTATGATTTCAATGGCAGACCTCGATGGAGTAGTGGAGTGCGCAAGTAATGGCAGAGTTAATGAATATTTCACATCCTGCAGCTATTGATTGTGCGTTGCGTGAAATCAGAGCAGGAAATGTCATAGCACTCCCGCTTGAGAGCGGTTACATTTTTGCTGTCGATGCATTTAATCGAGATGCTGTTAGCGAACTTCACCTGTTGCGTAGTGATCCGCCAGGACAGGCTGCATCGGTGATGATTGGTGATAAAACTCGGATAGTAGGAATCGTCCGTGAACCATCACCTGCAGCAGAAGCTTTAATGGATAACTTCTGGCCGGGGTTGCTTACACTTTATTTACGACCACACGCTGCGCTGACCTGGGATCTTGGCGATGAGCGAATTTTGGATCAGATTGCCGTGCGTGTGCCAGAAAATGAATTCACCACTCGGCTTTTAAATGAGACGGGGCCACTGGCTGTGGCAGGAGCTGGCCTTGCAGGGCGAATAGCATTTACCGAGCCCGCGCTAGTAAATGATGTATTCGGAGCAAATATCGCTCTGATCATCGACGGTGGCGCAGTCACCAATGTGGCACAGAGCACTGTCGTTGATTGCACGCTCACTCCACCTCGGATTCTTCGGGTGGGGGCGATAGAGCAGGCGAGCCTTCGCCAGGCCTGGCCTGAGATAAGTCAGGATTTGAGCTAGATTTCAGCGGGTTGATACCTGGCGATAGGAGAGCAGATGAGCGCGAAGTATTACGGTGCAAGTTATGAAGCACTCGAGGCTCAAGATCCTGACGTGGCAGCGATACTCATCGCAGAGTTGGAGCGGGAGCGCACCGGACTTCAATTAATTGCAAGTGAAAACTTCACTTCGCCAGCTGTCCTAGCCGCGCTCGGTTCGACGCTC
>JBIJBY010000057.1:0-7802 GCA_044344975.1 Candidatus Nanopelagicaceae bacterium
GTAGTTTCTTCTTCAATTCCTCGTCGCTAAGTTCGGTTGCATCAACATTAAAGACATAGATAAATGGTTTCGCAGTTAACAGGTGGAGCTCTTTTAATAGGGCTTTATCAAGATCTGTGGCTGAGATAAGCTTTCCCTCTTTCAGCAAAGTTTCAGCTCTCTTTATCTCTTCAATCTCAGCTGCCTTCTCTTTCTGTTGCTTCGCCTCTTTCTCAAGACGTGGCAACGCTTTCTCAATAGTTTGCAGGTCGGCGAGCGCTAATTCAGTATTAATAGTTTCAATATCAGAGAGCGGATCCACTTTTCCATCGACATGTACTACATCGCCATCGTTAAAGACGCGGACTACTTGGCAGATTGCATCAGCCTCACGGATATTTGCCAGGAACTTATTACCTAGCCCTGCACCTTCAGATGCGCCTTTAACAATTCCAGCGATATCTACAAAGGATACTGAGGCTGGAATGATCTGTTCGGAGTTAAAGATCTTCGCTAGAACTGCCAGACGATCATCGGGGACCCCAACGACGCCAACATTTGGTTCGATAGTTGCGAAGGGATAGTTCGCTGCCAGCACCTGATTTTTGGTGAGGGCATTAAATAGGGTCGACTTCCCTACGTTGGGGAGTCCGACAATTCCAATAGAGAGGCTCACGAGGAGTAGAGCCTACGGGGCTTTGTCACCCCCTCCTGACACCATTGGGCTATGAACCTCACCCCCACCCTCGCGCTCGCTATCGGCGCGGCAGTTGGCCTCACCTTTGGGGTCGCCATCACATACTTATTAATGAGGCGCGAAAGCGAGATTTACCGAACCCAACTTGAAGCGCAGAGCGAGGCAAGTGGCGCCTCACGCGAGGCGAGCGCACGCCTTGATGAGCTCCTTCGTTCAGTCAATCTCAGTATGGCGCAGCTGACAGAGCGGACCCACTCTGCAGAGCTCAAACGGGGCGAGGTAGAGGCGCAAATCAAAGAGCAGATCAAGAATATGAGCGAGAAGAATGAACGCTTAGTCCTTGAGACAGCCAAACTTGCTGGGGCGCTTTCAAAGGCGCAGAGCCGTGGCCAAATGGGTGAGGCGCAACTTGAATTGATTCTCGAAAACTCTGGATTGATTGAAGGAGTCAATTACGAACGTCAAGAGCACCGGGTAAACGATGGTGAGATTTCAAAACCTGACATAACTATCAAGATGCCAGGTGGCACAGAAATTTTCGTCGATTCTAAATTCCCCTTTGATCGATTCTGGGATGGAATTGGCGCAGATGATCCAACAGAGCGCGCATCGATGATGGCAGCTCACGCAAAAGATCTTCTGAACCACATCAACGCGCTTGCAAAACGCGGCTACCAAGCGGGCGGCACATCACCAGATTTTGTTGTCCTCTTCGCTCCATTCGAATCTATTCTCCACGAGGCGCTCGATGCCGATCCACTACTCCTCCAAAAATCTTTTGCAAAGAGCGTAGTCATTGCGACTCCGACAACTATGCTTGCGCTTCTTCGAACGATTGCCTACGGATACTCCCGCCATGATCTTGCACGTAATGCCGATGAAATTCGCACACTTGCAGGAGAACTTCTCAAGCGCGTTGGAAAGGTTCATGAACGAATCGAAAATCTTGGTGAACGGATAAAAGGAGCAGAGCGCGCATTTAATGAACTTGTCGCATCGGCTGAGAATCACCTACTCGTTCCTGCGCGGAAAATGGGAAAGCTTGGCGCGCCAACTAGTAAAGAGCTTTCAAGTCCAGCAGCGCTTGAGAGTGAGGTTCGATCGATTCGCACAAATGGCTCTGCTGAGGAATCTGGCTCAGGCGATGATGAATTAGACTTTATTCAAAGAGATGAGAGATAAGTAATGGCATCAAAAGATATTCAAGTGAAGGGGCGACCAATCATCCAAGGACGCGGATTAACTGCTCCCGGAATCGTCGTTCTCTATCTATTGGGGCTACTTTTTATTCAAACGTTAGAGAACTTTATCTCTGGTCAGCCAGGACGAATAACAGGAATAGTTTTATTAGCGCTCTTCTTTGTCGCTGTTAAATTGGGACGAAAGGGAACGCTATTCACTGCGGTAGTCACACCACCGCTCGCGCTGAGCGTCACACTCTTATTGGCAACGCTCTTCAGTAAAGGATTCGGTCTTACTGGCTTACTTGTCGGTATCGTCTCAAATCTTGCCCGACTCGCCCCTTGGTTACTCCTAACAGCGATTGTCAGCTGGGGTTACTTCTTCATAAGCGAACGGCGTGAAGCTACTTCAAGCCCGCAGCTTTCAGATCTTTCCTGAGTTCAGGTGGCATCGAAAAGAGCAAGTGCTCTTCAGCTTTTGTGACAACTTGCACATCATTAAATCCAAACTCGCTTAATCTCGCCAATAACTCTTCAACCAGAATCTCCGGGACAGATGCTCCGCTGGTTACACCAACAGTTTCCACACCTTCGAGCCACTCAATTTGCATCTCATGTGCGTAGTCGATGAGATAAGAGGCTTTTGCTCCAGTCTCGAGGGCGACTTCAACTAGACGGACTGAGTTTGAAGAATTGCGAGAACCAACCACTAGAACCAAATCACTCTGAGGTGCAATCTCTTTTACAGCTAATTGTCTATTCTGTGTGGCATAACAAATATCGTCGCTCGGTGGATCATTAAGGAGAGGAAACTTATCTTTTAGCGCCTTCACCGTTGTTAACGTCTCATCCACGCTTAGAGTTGTCTGCGATAGCCAAATCAATTTATTCGGATCTTTGATTTCTAACTTCTCGATATCTTCTGCTTTATCGATAATCTGTACATGATTAGGCGCCTCGCCAGCAGTACCTTCGACTTCTTCGTGGCCTTCATGGCCAATTAACAAAATTTGATAATCCTCGCCAGCAAATCTGCGCGCCTCTTGATGTACTTTCGTCACCAACGGACATGTCGCATCGATTGTTTTGAGATTTCGCGCCTTTGCGCTCTCATGTACCGCAGGTGAGACTCCATGGGCAGAGAAAATAACGGTTGCACCCTCTGGCACCTCGTCAGTCTCTTCAACAAAAATTGCGCCGCGCTTCTCTAAAGTTTCAACAACATGTTTGTTATGAACAATTTGCTTTCGAACGTAGACCGGAGCGCCGTAGAGATCCAGCGCTTTCTGAACAGTGACCACAGCTCGGTCGACCCCTGCGCAATAGCCACGGGGGGCCGCAAGAAGGACTCGTTTGCTTGACCCTGTAGAAGGTACTGACGGTGCTGTAGATGTTGACACGCCCCTAGCCTAATCTCTTCTGAGCCTGCGCGCGCTTGGGAGTAGGCCCTGCGATTACGCTTACAACATGATCGAAAGTAGCTCTGAGGAACCGTTGCCGGTTCGAGTTGTTTCAGAATCGATCGGCGAATACATAGGCAGATTGGGGCCGGTCTGGGTCGAGGGCGAGGTTGCAGAAATCACCCGACGCCCAGGTTCGCAAATGGCCTTCTTACGTTTGAAAGATACGAGCGTAGATATGTCGCTTCAGGTGACGTGTCATAAATCTATTCTTGAAGCGATTGATCCGCTTCCGGAGAATGCTCGAATCGTCGCGTATGCGAAAGTCAATTGGTATGCGGTCCGTGGCTCACTCTCACTGATGGCTCGCGAGATTAGACAGGTCGGCCTCGGTGAATTACTTGCCCGATTAGAGCAGTTGAAGAACTTGCTAGCGGCAGAGGGATTGTTTGCCTCTGAACGGAAGCGGCAGTTGCCATTTCTCCCACGAAAAATCGGATTGATCTGTGGGAGAGCAAGTGCGGCTGAGAGAGATGTTGTAGAGAATGTCGAAAGACGTTGGCCAGGTGCACACTTTGAGATACGTGAAGTTGCCGTACAGGGCGCTACAGCAGTGGTGGAAGTTTCGCGTGCGCTTCTTGAACTCGATGCGCTTGCAGAGGTAGATGTCATCATCGTGACGCGTGGTGGTGGCTCATTCGAAGATCTACTCCCCTTCTCTGACGAATCATTGATTCGGCTTGTCGCTTCGCTCGCAACACCCATTGTCAGTGCAATCGGGCATGAACAGGATGCGCCGCTACTTGATCTAGTTGCAGACGTAAGAGCATCAACTCCCACGGATGCCGCGCGAAGAGTAGTGCCTAGTTTATTTGAAGAAATAGATTATGTTGCGCAACTGACTAATCGCCTTGAAAAGAAAATGTACTCAATAATTGAGTTAGAGATTTCTAAGGTAACAGCATTGCTCTCTCGTCCTGTGATGAAAGATCCATCAACAATTGTTTCCACCAAAGTTGATGAAGTAAGAACCTTGCAAAATGATGGCAAAAAAGCAGTTGCATCGCTCTTGCGCGAAGCGAAGATTGAGGTGCGCGAGATTAAAGCGCGAATTGCAGCGCTCTCTCCGCTCTCTACGTTAAAGCGAGGCTACGCCGTGGTGCAGAAAAATGGAAAAGTACTTCTTGATGCTAAAGATGTCTCGCAATTAGATGAGTTAGATGTGGTCCTCGCCAAAGGTGAACTAAGCGTTTCGGTGTTAGAGAAAAAATCAAAGAAGAAAGCAAAGGAGTAATCGTGGCGGAAAAGAAAAAACCTACCTACGAAGAAGCTCGTGATGAGCTTGCAAAGATTGTCGCCAAGCTCGAGGCGGGTGGGGCCTCCCTTGAGGATTCGATTGCGCTTTGGGAGCGTGGCGAAGAGCTCGCGAAAACCTGTAATCAGTGGCTAGATTCGGCAAAGGCGCGGCTAGACAAGGGAAGTAAATGAGATGTGCGCCATAAGCGCATTTTTTCATGGAGGCGTATTCTTTTAACTATGAATCCGGATTTCGCCTATGAAGATCTCCTCCCACTTGGCCATGATGAGACTGAGTATCGCTTCATCACTAACGAAGGTGTAACCAAGAGCGAGGCGGCTGGGCGAACATTTATTACTGTTACTCAAGATGCACTTCGAAAATTAACTGAAGAAGCTGTGCACGACATTCAGCATTACCTACGCACCTCGCACTTACAACAACTCCGTAACATCATCGAAGATTCTGAGGCTTCACCAAATGATCGTTTTGTTGCCCTAGATTTACTAAAGAATGCAAATATTGCCTCAGGTGGAATTCTGCCAATGTGCCAAGACACCGGAACTATGTTGGTGATGGGTAAGCGAGGGCAACACATTCTTACGCAAGGGCGCGATGAAGCAGCAATCGCCCATGGCATCTACGACGCATACACTCGATTAAACCTTCGTTATAGCCAGATGGCGCCTATCACTATGTGGGACGAGAAGAACACGGGTACAAATCTCCCTGCACAAATTGAGATTGCAGTAGATACCAAACACCATGATCAATATCAATTGCTCTACATCGCCAAAGGTGGGGGTAGCGCTAATAAGAGCTTCCTCTATCAAGAGACAAGAGCGATACTCAATCCACAATCTTTGTTGAAGTGGCTAGAAGAGAAACTTGTATCGCTGGGCACCTCAGCTTGCCCGCCGTACCACTTAGCCATCGTCATTGGTGGTACTAGTGCAGAACACACTTTAAAAACTGCAAAACTTGCTAGCACTCGCTATCTAGATTCACTACCGCTTCGTGGCGATGTTGCCACTGCCCATGGTTTTCGAGATATCGAGTTTGAAGCTCAAGTACTCGAACTGACAAGAAATATTGGTATTGGCGCTCAATTTGGTGGCAAGTATTTCTGCCACGACGTTCGCGTTATTCGACTCCCCCGACATGGCGCCTCACTTCCTATTGCAATTGCAGTTTCTTGCTCAGCCGACCGACAGGCGCTTGCAAAAATCACTGAGGAGGGAATCTTCCTTGAGAAATTAGAGCGCGACCCAGCACGGTTCCTCCCAGAAACTACAACGACTGCGCTCCATGATGATGTGGTCTCGGTAGATCTCAATCGACCCATGGATGAAATTCGCGCTCAACTCTCTAAATACCCAGTAAAGACTCGACTTTCATTAACAGGTACCTTAATTGTTGCTCGCGATCTTGCTCATGCCAAAATCAAAGAGCGCCTAGATAAAGGGGAAGAACTCCCTGAATACTTCAAGAAATATGCCGTTTATTACGCCGGCCCTTCCAAGACTCCCGATGGATACGTCTCGGGCTCATTCGGACCAACGACCGCGGGACGGATGGATTCCTATGTTGAACAGTTCCAACAGGCTGGCGGATCATTCATCATGTTAGCAAAAGGAAATCGTTCAACTGCAGTAACTAATGCCTGCAAAAAACATGGAGGTTTCTATCTAGGATCGATTGGTGGACCTGCTGCGCGATTGGCACAAGATTGCATTAAGAAAGTAGAAGTATTTGATTATGCAGAGCTTGGCATGGAAGCAGTTTGGAAGATTGATGTTGAAGATTTCCCAGCATTTATTGTGGTCGATGATAAAGGAAACGACTTCTTTGCAGAACGAGAGAAGTTGGTAACTCTTGGAAAGAAACCTAATTAACCTAAAAAATAACGCTGCTTAGTACATTTTTATGCGATAAAAAGTTTTAAGCGCTTTGCATGGAGTTCCATATCGAATATCGATGTATTTCAATCCCCATAAAATTTGCGTGACGGGATTCTTTCGCCAATCACTACCGACTGATTCGTATTTAGTCGCGGGGTGCGCTTGCGGAATTCCATGTGCTCCGGTTCGCTTGTTGTGAGAGGTGTAGGTCCATTGACTCTCTTTGATCCACAACTTGTCGAGACACTTCCATTGCGCGCCGCTCCAACCGTAATTCTCTTTAGCAAGCAACTCCCCGACATATCGTGCGCCATTTCGCGTCTTGGCTTTCTGCACTAAAAATGCTGTGCGGGCAACGGAAGAGAGATTGAGGGCGGTGAGTTTGCCCGACGTTAAAACCTCTGTTGCCACAACGAGGCGAGCCTCTTTGATTGGCTGAGCCGGTGTTGGCTCATTGGGAGTGACCACTGCCAAGGAACTCTCATTGGTCGGGGCCGGGACGGGGGTGTTGACCTCAGCGCCATTGGCGGAGATAGGCGTCAATGCGCAGAGCAAGGTAAAGGCCATAACGGCCCGAACCGATGGCTTCCCCCATCTCTGCATAATCGCACCGCCTCCCTTCGCTCTCGCTACTTGCATTACCGTCCTCCCACACGCCGGCTCACCCAGCCCGAAAAGGCTGGCCGAGGGGGTGGGGGAGGTTTCAAGGATGCCAAAGGAGTGGGGCTCTTGGCTAAACCAAATCCCACTTTCTCCCTGAGAATTTTGACCTGTGGATAACGTTTTCGCAGGTCAGAGAGGTGAAAGAAATCTATGTGGGATTGCCCACCCCGCTGAGGTCAATTTTGTGAGCTCTTAGCAATAAAAAAGATGGAGGGTAGTTCCAGATTAACGTAGGACGACTCCATCGACCGATAGGTCCTCAGGTGGATTGAGTCTGCCTCGGTAGATCCAAGCGATGCTCGCCACACCCACCACAGTCACGCTCCCTGAAAATGCGATAGCTGCCCGAGCGCCGAAATGCTCGGTCAGCCAACCTAAGAGCGGCGCAGCGCCCGGTGCAAATCCCATCCACATTGCCAGGTAAATGCCAATCACGCGCCCCCGAATCTCAGGAGCTGTGTTGAGTTGGATCGTCATATTGGAAGCCACCGCCGTAGTGAGCATGCCAAACCCATAAATAGGCAGCGCCATTGCGTAAAGAAGATAGGTGGGCATGAACGCTGAAAGAATGATTGCGCAACCAGTGAAAATTGCAAACTTGATAACTCGAGAAAGTCCAGGAGCGTGTTCTTTTTTGGTCGCAATCAACGTTGCTGTAAGTGAACCAAGCGCAATGACACTTCC
>JBIJBY010000058.1:0-7777 GCA_044344975.1 Candidatus Nanopelagicaceae bacterium
TTATAGCCGTCTTCGCCAAATGCGTTTGGATCAACAAGAAATACTTCGTCGACAACGGGAGGTTGTTCTTCTTGCGCAGGAGGTGCAGGAGGTTGCTCTTCTTGTGCAGGAGGTGCAGGAGGTTGCTCTTCTTCTTGCGCAGGAGGTGCAGGAGGTTGCTCTTCTTCTTGCGCAGGTGGTGCAGGAGGTTGCTCTTCTTGTGCAGGAGGTGCAGGAGGTTGCTCTTCTTGTGCAGGAGGTGCAGGAGGAACGGGTGGTTGTTCGGGTACTTGCGGTTGTTCCGGTGCAGGAGGAGGCGGTGGTGCAGGAGGTGCTGGCGCTTGCGGAGCTTGAGGCTCTTGTTGAGGAGCAACAGGAGCGGCCGGCGGTGGTGCAGGTTGGCCCGGATCTACGACAACTATTTCATCGCCCGCACCATTTTGAATTACCTGATTTACAACTGGAACTTCAACATTGCCATTAGCAAATACAACTTGAGCATCTCCCGCGGCAGGTTGAACAATTTCACGGCCATCATTTAACGGCGTAACGACTTTTTCCGTGGTGACAACATTTTGAACTTGATTATCTTGTACAACAATTATCTGAGTTGGCTCCACGATGGTATTTACGTTATTAACACGAGTAACAATATTTTCTTTATCAGTAAATGCTCTTGTTACATTCGTGCCTTGCTTGGCTTGAATCTGGATTT
This sequence comes from Candidatus Nanopelagicaceae bacterium, assembly GCA_044344975.1. Lineage (GTDB taxonomy): Bacteria > Actinomycetota > Actinomycetes > Nanopelagicales > Nanopelagicaceae > IMCC26077. The sequence goes on from JBIJBY010000058.1 coordinate 695, forward strand.
CCCCGTTGTTGCGAATTTCAACTTCAGTCGAATCTTTGTGAATAAATTGAATGGACTGATCTTTCGCCATTCGAACTTGGAGCGGAATATCTTCTTTAGCTAACCGTGATGTGAATTGGTGAACACTCAACCGCTCGAAAGGCTCTGCCGCAGCTGCAGAGGCAGGGTACGGAAGACAGATAAATGGAATACCAGTCGTATCTCTAGCGATAAAGAAAGCAGATAAAGATGGAATACCAAGGGTGTACCAAAGGGTGCGCTTCTTACTTAACGGGGTCTCGGGAATCTTGCTCTCTTCAGTTTCAAGCGTTAACCCGTCAGAAAACTCAATTCTTTTTATTTTTGTTTTATAGTCGTTCTCTAACTTCGTTCCATTTTGCAGAATCAAACCAGTCTTGCCATTGCCACCAATTGTTGTTGCATTCATCCATTGCGGATGCGAAATCTCTACTCGTGCGCCATCAACACCGCGACTGGACGCATCAATTTGCGTACCGTCTTTCTTCTTGCGGCGAACGATCTTCACGAGAGAGCGGTGCTCCGTTCACATTTCAATGGACCGGGGGTGGGCCGTTGCTGTATCAAGGTCGGACAAGTTGACCCAAGTATTCCGACCCGCTTCCCAATAGGGAAACCTCAAGTGGGGGTTACCCCACCGCCCGCGCTCAGCCCACGCTTGGCCTGCCTAGCGGCGCAAGCTCCGCCCATGAGAGGGCAGGTGAATGTCCAAAATGACTCCATGATCCATGAACTTCCGCTTCCATAGCTCCGGCGCCAATTCATCCAATATCCGACTACCCAAGCCTTGAGCGCCAGTTCCAACGTTCTTGCCATTATCACTAATAGTCAGGTGAAAGTAATTCCCCTCACGCTGCCCTTTCACTTCCACCGAAGTTGCAAGACCAAAGCGAACAGCCGAAGAAACTGCCTCTTCTACTAATTGAGAGACATCGCTCAAGAAATCAATCGAGTAAAGATCAGTATCTGAAAGTGAAATCTTAATCTCCGCAATGCCCAACCAGGCTCGCGCAAATTCATTCAATTTATCTAATGGTGATAACTCATGCGAAGTAAAATCCTCAGAAATATCGCGATTGATAACTATCTGTGCCATCTTCACCATCTTCCGCACACCAATTGAATCTCCTGACTTCGCAGCTTGCTGTAATTGCAGAGCGATTGCTGTCAATTCAGCTTGCAACGAGCCATGCAGATAAGTAGCGATTAGCGAATCTTGATTTATTTTCGCCAACGTGTGCAAGTGCTCTTCAAGCAAATCATCTGTTACTGACTTATCGAGCAATTCCAAAATTTTCGCTCTATCGTTAAAAATTTGATTGATTAAAGTTATCGCTATCGTGAAGAGTGGATTCATAACGGAGAGCAACCAAAAAATGTAAGCATTTGGTCTTGTGTCACCAAAAAGCTCGATCAACTCCATAGTAATAGTCGAAGGAATAACTCCTATGAGCACTAACACGACTGGATGTAACCAATCACCCAAAACAATATGACGATCGCGAAGTACATCTTCCAGAAAGAGAATCACAAAGAAGGTACAGGTTGCAGCAGCCGAAGCGGCTGATGCAACAATCAAACCTCCAGGAATCGCAATCCCAATGAAGTGCACGCTAAAGAAGAAGAGTGAAATAGCAATATAGGGCAATTGCTTTGCCAATAAGGCATCGAGCAAAAGTCTGCTTAACCTAAAGCGCAACACGTGGCTGGAGCGATCTAGCCACAATCTATGGCTTAAGGGTCGAATCTTCTTCTCAATTATCTGCTTAATATCTTCGGCAACCGACGCTGCATCTTCCTCAGAAATTTCACTCTCATCGAGTGAAGCTAACTTACCTTTTAGGGTGGCCGTGACTTTATCGATGTAATTCGATACCTCGCTAAGCCGTTCAGCGGGCTTTGTAGTGACATATATCTGTCGCTCGCGCTTTAACAAGAGAAATCTACGATATAGGTCTTGATACTCCTGGATATACCGCTCTTGTCCCTCTGCAATGAATCCGATTGCAGCAATCGCAATTGTGACAGTCACTGCTGAATTAAAAGCCCGCAGAAATATATTTACCGGGTCATCCAGAGCAAATAAATCTGGCATTAAATTGATGATAACCCCGCGCAGCGCTCCTCCTATTGCCAGAAGGGCCAATATCTTTATTAATGGTCTTGCCCGTTTCTGTATTGAAGGCAAAAGAGCGTAGCCAACGAATAACATGAACAATCCAAGTGCAATTTCCGAGACAACTCCAATGAACAACCAGACACCACGTTGAGCGAGCGTGATCTCCCCCTGTGGAATGGTGATTGCAACACCCAGCGGTCCAAAAATAGAAAAAATCAGAAAGCTCCGTAAAGTAAATATGTAACTTCCGGTGACTCTCTCGAAAACAGATTGAGCCGTGCGAGGCAACACGATTACCTGGATTTCCCTGCCAAGCGCATATACGCGCGTGTGAGGTGTACTCGTTGATTCTGCGTTGAATCACGTGGAAGTTGAAGTTGGGTATAAATTCGAGCAATCGTGTTCTCCACTGCTTTCTCACTCACACCACGTTGCCGTGCAATCTCTGCTGTCGTCAATCCGCGAGCAACCATGCCAAGAATCTCAATTTGCATCGTGGTTAGCGGAATGGGTTCGCGCTTCGGGAAAATCTTTCGCACAACCCGACCAAATCGAGTTTCATTCACAATGTAAATCTGTTCGATAATCTTTCGCACATCATCGATATCTTGCTTACAAAGGTAGAGCGCACCAGCAGGTAGCGGTGGCAACTTAGTTGTGAGCAATCTTGGATCTCTAAAGGTAGAGAGAATAATGACTCCCAAATTTGCTTGACGGGTGCGAAGTGCATGTGCCACATCGATACCAGTAGGCCCAGGCCCTAAATCAAAATCCAACATCGCAATATCAAATGGGCTCTGCGCCTGAATGCGAAGCGCCTCTTGCGCGACTCCAGTTGCACCCACGACCTCAAAGTTCTGCGCTCTAATCGCCGCAGCTAAAGTAGTTCTAATAAAGGGGTCATCTTCAACGATAAGTATTCGTGCTGGCCTCATAGCGGTGAGTCTGCCAGGTGAATCGCTATTTCTGAACTAGCTCCCGACACATATTTCTAAAAGCTCGAGTATGCGCATCGATATCTGCCTCGGTTGTTTCTGGAGAAATTAGCGACATATTGTGAAAGGGGGTAAGTAAGAAGCCTTCATTTAATAAGTAAAGGTGAAGGTACTGTTCAAGCTCAAAATCCCCTGCATCTGCCGCCTCGCGCCCCGTGCGAGGAGCTCGGACAGTAAAGGTGTACTCCGCACGCACACCTAATCGATTCACATGCCAAGAGAGTGCGAACTCGCGCACGACATCTTCAACACCTTCGGCCCATCGGTCAGCCAGCGGAATCATCTTTGCATACGACTTCTCCGTTAACACTTCCGTTAGCGTTGCGCGCATCGCAGCAAGTGAGAGCGCATTCCCAGCCAGCGTGCCGCCAACGCCACCGGTATCAATTAAATCTAATTGAACAAACTCTTTAATCTTTGCAGCTATCTCTTGGGTCATGCCAAAAGTCCCAGTTGGGATGCCACCACCAATGGCTTTGCCAATAGTGAGAAAGTCTGGTTTCAATCCAAGCGCGCCCGTCATGCCACCTGGACCATAAGAGATCGTGTGCGTCTCATCAAGAATTAAGTAAGCGCCATATTGGCGAGCGAGTTTCTGCAACTCTTCGAGATAGCCAGGCTCTGGCAAAACAATGCCAACATTTGTCATCGCAGGTTCTAACAAAATCGCCGCGATTTCACCGGTCTTTAGCGCACGCTCCATCGCGCCAAGATCGTTGAACTCAACAACTGTCGTGGTGGTATCAAGCGGTACTGGTGCACCGATATTTCCCTCACGCGCAACGGTGTGGTGATTGCTATCTAGCGTTGCGAAAGTTTCATCAACGCTTCCGTGATAGCAACGATCAATCACAACAATCTTTGGTCGCCCAGTGAGCATCCGCGAATAGCGAATAACATGACGATTGGCATCGGTTGCTGAAACGGTAAATTGCCAGAGCGGTAGACCAAAACGGCGAGCCAGTTCTGCGGAAACAACAAGCGCATCCTCACTTGGCAACATCATGGTGATGCCCTTATCAATCTGCTTATGAATCGCTGCAATTGTTGGCTCCGGTGAGTGGCCAACCATCGAACCGGTATCCCCTAAACAAAAATCAATGTAATCAATCCCATCAACATCACGAAAGTGAGCGCCTTTTGCGCTCGATACAAAGATAGGAAAACCGCCGGGCCACTTCGCCATCCACGACATCGGAACGCCATCTGGCATATGGGCGCGCGCCTTTTCGGCTAACTCTGCCGAACGCGGATGAAGGGTGCGAAATCGTTCACGCTCGCGCGCCATTAACTTCGATAGATGTTCGCGATCAATCATTTCTTACTTCCCCAAAAATTCCCGCACCGCCGCAACCGCCAATTTATGATCATCAACTTGCGGTACCCCACTAACCAAAATGGTTCCGCAATGCCCCTCGCCAATGACATGGAGCGGATAGCCACCACCGTGAAGAGCATGGGTTTCCTCGGGAAGATTATTCATTGCATACCAAGTGAGCTCATCGATGCCCTCTTCTTCAGCAGCAACTCGCTCATACATCGAAGAGTGGCCATCACTTGCAACAACGCGCGCTTTTCGGGCAATCCACCAATCATTCTCTGGATTTGTTCCAGGCAGTGAAATGTGAAAAACGACCCAATCATCAATCCGTACCTCAATAGCAACGGGCAGGTTCTTCGCGCGAGCCAGTTTCACGGCAATTTCACCAAGTGCAACGGCATCACTAACTTCAAGCTTAGGAAAAATCAGTTCTTCTTCCTCAGCGAGTAACTCATGGCTAGTGAACCCACCACTTGTCTCGCGCTTCACTTGTACTCCAAACTTATTACGAAATTACTTAATTAATCTTTTAAGAATGTGAATTTAGCCTGAAGTAAATGAGCCTTATTTAAATCAAGACCCAACTTCGCTGCAAGATTTTGGGAATTGGGAGGCGAAGTTTGCGGCTCAATACAGACCCCTTCACTATCCAAGGTGTAGACGACCCACCATGGCGTTGGTGAAGTAACTTCTAGCCTCGCGCCACCCTTCCAGAGAGTTGTTGGCGTTCCTTTAGGTTTATAAAAAACATCATCCCAAGGTTGCGGGGTGAGCGCTGGTAGGAAATCTCCATTGGGCATCAAAGTCTCATCAACGGCTAATTGTTTCTCCGCATCGAAAATTACCTCTGCCTTTTGTGCATCATCACCAATCCACCGTGGGAACCAAGTGTGAATTCCTACCCAACCTGGAAGATCACAAGTGCCGGGGATGTATTCCAATTCATAGTTGAGCACATTCTTATCTACCGTTACGCGAAGCTCAGCGCTCGCACCTTGATATGCACCGGTGAAATCAACGCGACTGACGCCATTACCCAGATCACGCCACGGCATCAAGAAACCAAAACCATGAATAGCATGCGGTGGAATCACATCTGTAGGAAGTTGGACCTCTTCGCCATTTGCGCGACGGAGCTTTCCATTGAGAATGCGCCCAGCCCACGGCACCATCGGATACCAACCCCACCAGAGTGGGTTGTCGCGACGCTGTACCGAAAATTCGCGACCATCCCATTTCACTGAAGAGAGTCTGGCGCCATTATCAAGATCGATCTCAACGGTGATTTCTTCACCTTGGATAAGTTGTTTCATAGCTCCTTCTTATATGGTGGTTGGGCCCCTTGTCTAGAGCATGTGAGCGCTGATGCTTGCACAGCACGATGAAGAATGTGCGAAAGCTCGACAGTTAGCGCTCTCTCGAAGCCATGTGTGACGATTCCCTCAGCCAGAATTGCACCGACGGTATCGCCCGCGCCAACGGTATCGACCACCTCTACTTCAATTCCAGGGACTTCAATGACGTGTTCTGCAGTGATGCCGACTAATCCGTTTTCACCTCGTGTAATGACAACAAGTTTTACCCCGTGATCCAACCAACTCTTAGCCACTTCAAATTCATGCATATCGGGATAGAGCCAACTAATGTCATCGCTACTTGCTTTGACAACATCTGCAATCTGCAAAAATCGCGCTACCGAAACTTGATACTTCTCTCTATCTCCTACAACTGTGGGGCGAATATTTGGATCAAAGATAATTGGTACTTTCCCAGCCGCAAGTTTCATCCAATTAAAAAGAACGCTCGCTCCTGGTTCGACTATTGCAGCAAGGGTGCCAAAATAAATTGCATCAACTTCTTCTTTCGCTAACTCTTCTTCGATTGATGGCAAATGTTTTTCATCGTAAGCAAAAGTCGCGGTGTTATCGATGATGAAGATATAGCTTGCGCTGCCATCGGATGCGATGGTGACATTTGCAGTGCAAGTGGGTAGTTCATGTGTCGGTGTGAACTTCAATCCCACCCCTGAAGCAGTGAACTGCTCACGCATTAATTGGCCGTAGGAATCTGTAGAGAGGCCACCGATAAATTCACTCGCTAAGTCCAGGCGTGCGAGCGCATGCGCCGTGTTGGCCGGCCCACCGCCAGGTATCTCACGTACATCACCGTCGGCGGTGATCTTGTCGATGAGCGCTTCGCCGCAGACCCAGATCGCCATGGTTTCTACCCTATCGAGATGGCTCCGATGTTTCGCTGGGCGAAATGGTTATTGCTCGCGGAATTAGCCGGCAATAGGCTCACATCCCTAACGTTGTATCTCATATATATAAGGAGCGCAGATGGCAAGCCTTGAGATGGAAGTTCCGGTTCTCGTCGCAGCAAATACTCCAATGCCGATGAAGAAGGTTGCAGTTGCTGATCCTGCGCCACATGAGGTGCGCGTAAAGATGGCAGCCTCTGGCGTTTGCCACTCCTGCTTACATGCATATGACGGTTCACATGAGACGCCAATGCCGATGATTCTTGGCGATGAAGGTGCAGGAGTTGTTGAATCTGTTGGTTCTGCAGTGACCACACTTGTTCCTGGCGATCACGTGATTATCTCCTGGCTACTTAATTGCGGAACTTGC
>JBIJBY010000009.1:0-24634 GCA_044344975.1 Candidatus Nanopelagicaceae bacterium
TAGTAGGAACCAATTCCATTTTATTTCGCACCGCGTCACGAAGCGCTGCAAGCTGTAATACCTTATTTACTTGAACGAGAAAACTACTACATGCATCACGAGTTAGACGAGATTGATAATCCTCAAGAGCAGCTTCTAAAGGTTTTGCTTTCAATGCTTTTAGGTCGATACTTTTCTTCGCAGCAAGGAGTATGTTCCAAAGGCAACTTTCCGCACTTGCAATCTCCTTTTTGCTCTTTCCTGAACCTGGTATCTTGCAAGAACCTGAGATTTGAATATTTGAGCCAAGCAGAATGGAACCGCGTACGGCACCGGGTACAGAGTTAAACGCCGTGGAAAGAAAAATCTCTTGAAAGTCACGAGAGCTCTTTAGCGGACCAAACTTATTTCCTAACGATCTACTTTTTTTGTTCAGTACATCCCAGGCACCCGAACCAAAATCTTCCACGCTCGCAGTGCTTCCACAACGAAAATCGACGCTAAGCCACATTGGGGAGAAAGTCTTTGGATTTTTTCGATTATTTTGAAAGTAGAAGTCGACGTAAGCCCAACCCGAGAACACTTCTCCTGGGTATTGTTCATCAGATCCATCACGGCAGAGCAATTGATCCATGGAACTTTGCAGATAAATCGGAGTTTTAACTTTGCTCATATTTGAATAAAAGAGGCGCTCGTCGATGTAATCCCGCCAAGATGCTCCCTCATCAGCTATGGCGGGGGCCACATGAGCTTGAGATAAGACAAAGAAGAGTGCTACAAGAAGACGTATTATCCGCACACAAAGGAGAATAGAGTCGGAAATTGTAAAAGTCGAGAACCACACGGGATACGAGATACGGGAATGGGGAATGAATGTATGAATAGATTATTGTTCATCCCTTTTGATCACCTTCACCGAAACTATGGCGTGCTAACGGGGGCCGACCCAAAACGAGACCAGATTCTCTTCGTGGAAAGTGCGCGGATGCGCTCTGGGCGAAACTGGCACCCTGAACGTCTCTTCTTTCTTATCTCGAGCGCTCGGCACTTTGTAGAAGATCTTCGCAATGAAGGATTTGAAGTTGATTACATAAAGGCGCCAACTACTCGTGATGGTATTTCTCAATTTCTTAAGAAGAATCCTAATCTAACGTTACATGCTACGAAACAATCGTCATTCCGTTTACAACGAACGTTAGAGGAATTAGGAGCACAATTTGTTGAGAACGATTTCTTTTTAACATCCCATAAAGTTTTTGAAGAATGGGCTTCACGCCAAAAGAGTTATTTAATGGAGAACTTCTATCGAGAACAACGTAAACGTTTAAATATTTTAATGGTTAATGGAAAACCAGAAGGCGGCGCATGGAATTTCGATAAGGAAAATCGGTTACCGCCGCCGAAAGAATATAGCTGGCCTGAGTATCAAGGATTTGATCGAGATGAAATTGATAATGAAGTAGCAACCGAACTCAATATGGCTCCAACTCGCATCTGGGCAACCACACGAAAAGGCGCCCTGATACAACTTAGCTATTTTATTGATAAACACTTTGCCCAATTTGGGCCGTACGAAGATGCGATGGCCCTTGATAGCTGGTCGCTCCACCACTCTGTGATCAGTCCATACATAAACAATGGGCTGCTCCATCCCAGCGAAGTTCTCTCTGCGGCAGTCGAAGCCTTTGAATCGAAGAAAATTCCGATTGAATCAGCAGAAGGCTTTATTAGACAAGTAATTGGCTGGCGTGAATATGTAAATGGCATGTATTGGCATTTAGGCGAGGAATATCGGAACCGAAATGGATTAAATGCCATCCGTCCATTACTTCCGCTATTTACATCAAGTGACAAAACTGAGATGAATTGCGTTCGTTCAATCGTGCATGACATTGAAGAACGAGCATGGGTCCATCACATTCCACGTCTTATGGTTCTTAGTAATTTAGCGCTCATAACAGGTACGAATCCACAGCAGTTCCTCGATTGGATGCGCGAACGCTTTATTGATGCCTCTGATTGGGTAATGGTTCCTAATGTGATTGGTATGGGTGTCCATGCAGATGGTGGCCAGATGATGACCAAACCATATGCCGCGGGTGGTGCATATATATCCCGAATGTCGCACTACTGCAAAGGCTGTGTTTACGATCCAAAGTTGCGAGTAGGTGAAAAAGCTTGTCCGTTTACCACTTTATATTGGGATTTTCTTGACCGAAATCGAGAGATCTTCTCCAAAAACCATCGAATGTTCCAACAAATTAATGGATTAAAACGCCTTAATGATCTACCAGAGTTGCGAGAGAGAGCAAAGGAAGTTCTAGCAGGCTTAGATCTTGGAGAAATCTAGATTGATTTTTTAAATCCACTTGGACATTTTGGTGATAACCCTGTTACTACGCGTTTCACTTTACCTTTTACACAAGTAATTGATTTTTTACTCGAAACTTTAGGGGCAGCTGCAGTGGTAGTTGTGGATTTAACCTCTGGCTTGCTTTCAATGACTTTCTCTTGCGTTAATTTGATTCTGATCGTTGGCGAAGAAAAGGTGAAATTCTTTGCGCTTAAGTTCATCCAACCATCTTTGATAGAGAGCGTTTCTGTTGAAATTTCCTGTTCGCCTCCATTTGATCCCAAAACAGATACCGACGCTTTGATTGGTGCGTTCGTGAAACCATAGATACATCTCGCAGAATCAGCGCTCATTGCCAGGTCGTACGTACCTTTATATACAGAACCATCAACATCATGATGCGCACCTGCAACCTTGTAGCTCATCACGCCCTCTTTAAATGCAGGAGGACTCCAGCTATAAGCCATTGCATTCGTTGTCATCATTCCGTGCAACTTGGTGTTATCGCGCACTGTGCACTCCCACACTCGATTTCCTACGCTCTGGTCCATTCCCCAGAAGGATGATGGATCCATTCCTTGAAAACGCCAGGTCGGTAGAACGCTTGCGGTCTGCAACCACTTTTCACTGGCTTGGAAGTAACCACTTCCTTTAAGTGCTGGATTTGGAGTATGGACACCTCCGCCCGCCATACCAAACCTTGGAAATTCAAAGAGATCTGGGTGGTTTGAGAATTTACCCCACATAAGCCCGAATCCAGATGTATCGCTCTCCACTCGCCCGTCGTAGTTCATCTCTTGTAGCGCTGGTGATTTGGCAAATTCACTTTTTGGAATCCATGCAACACCACTTGGTACATTGATTGATGAGCCACTGACAACGAGCGTGCTAGTAGTTGGTGAAAGTGGCGTAACTGAGGCGCGGGTATCTTTCATTCGCCCAAACAACCAGCCAGTAATCTTGTTATCCATCTGCATAGTCAATTCGATAGGTTGATCGGCAAAAAATGGTGTAGCCATCCCACAGCGACCGAGATCGGTCCAGATGCACTCTCGATAACTCTGGTCGACCTCTCTGTTATTTGGATTATCTATCGTTTCATAGCCATTTCGCCAAATGATGGGATAGAAATTTCCGCTTTTTGTGGTGGTGGGGAGAATCTGCGCGCTAAACCCAATCACAGCTATCGATGAGGAAGGCGAGGAAGGCGAACTTCGGTAATAGTTGATTTGAATATCTACCGCTACTGAGTACTCCAAAGTACTTCCCTTAATGGAATTTCCGCGCCAGACGCTAATCCCACCCCCTGCAGGAATTCGATTTGCAGCATCTCGAGGAAATTTGAAGGTATCTATCTCGTAAAGCAATTGGGCATCTTTAAGAGCTCCACTTGAATCAGCTGTTCGCAGCGATTTAATACATACATCCGCGGCATCAGACTTTGAAGTACAGGGCGGAACTATTGCAGAAATCCTTAGGTTATCGGCCGATGAACATTTTGGATCAGTTACCGATTGACAAGCAAGATTAGTGACAAAAGTACCTCGACTCGCCCCAGATATAGCTGACACTTGGGTGAGCACTCGGTCATCAGTGATTGTCAGAGCAGCCGCTGGGAAACTAGGTTTGAGCCTCATAGCATCATCTTGATTAGTGAAAAAAACTATCGCGCTACTACTTTGTGGAATTGTTATCGCCAATAAGAGAGCGAAAATAACAATTAATTTTCTCATTCTTTAGCGCCATAAACGTCATTAAGAGTAACGAGATTTAACTCTCGATCAGATATCAATTTCAACATAGGTTTAAATACCTGTGCCGAGGTCAAATTATTTGCGTGTGCTAACACGATTGATCTGTCATAAAAGCTCTCTTTAGCAAGTGTCATAATCCGAGACGCGCGAATATTGCTGGCATCACCTAAAGAGCCAGACCAAAGCATCGGTTTGGTGTAACCGATGTCGGCTGCAGCTTCGACAACTTTTGCGTTGATACTTCCATAAGGAGGACGATAAAAAGGACGAGCATCTACCCCAAAATTACGCTCGATGAAGTTATGCGCCCCCTTCAATTCTTTTTGAATTCCTTTGGTGGACAATGTGGTTAGCGCTGGATGGTGCGCAGTGTGGTTGGCTAGTTGGATTTGCCCGTTATCTACAAGCGGTTGGAGTTCTTTTTTATTTGCTAACCATGAACCCATAGCCGAATACACAAAGAAAGTTATCCGAAGATCGTTTTCTGCTACTAACCTGATGTATCGCTTCACTGACTCGATACTTGTGCCGTCATCGACTGTCCACGCAAGCTGTTTCACATCTGATTTAGGTAGCTCACGAATTATGCGCGTACTGCTCCCATATGCTGTTGAAGGTGCAAAGTTGGAAAGCGTTGCACTAACTGCGCCGCTACCGAGAAGCGTGAGAAACGAGCGGCGATCCATAATTCTCCTTAACTAGGGGATTAAACCTAGTGGAGAGCCATAGACTTTATATATGAGAGCCAAAACACTCCACGTCGGAGAGCGAAAAACCCGCTCGCGCCTCATGCGTTTTCTTGGACCTGGGCTAATAACGGGCGCTGCTGACGATGATCCCTCTGGGATTGCTACCTATTCGCAAGCGGGAGCGGCTTATGGGTTCGGACAGTTGTGGACCATTGTTTTATGTTTACCATTGATGATTGCCGTGCAGGAAGCATGTGCCCGAATAGGTTCTGCCACATCGCAAGGATTGGTTAAAGTCACATCACGGGTTTATTCGAAGAAGGTTCTCTTTTTAGTTGTCGCACTCGTAGTCATAGCAAATGTTATAAATATCGGAGCTGACTTTGCAGCGGTGGGTGCTTCGCTCAATCTCTTGATTCCACTACCAATTTGGCTGCTATCCACAATTTTTATGTTGATTGTTTTAGCCTTGGAAATCTTTATTGGGTACCACACTTATGCAAAATTCTTAAAAATTCTTGCGCTTTCATTGATTTCATACGTCATTGTTGCATTTATAGTCACAAGTAATTGGCTTGCTGTCTTCAAAGCAACTTTTATTCCGCAGCTCGAATGGAGCGCCGCTTACTGGTATGTAATCGTGGCCATTTTAGGTACAACAATCAGTCCGTATATGTTTTTTTGGCAAACCGCTGAAGAGGTAGAAGAAGCAAATTATGCAAATAACCATAGTGGGACACCGAGGGGTATAAGAGAGATTAGGCAAGATACAAGTATCGGTATGAGCATCTCGCAAATTGGTAGTTGGTTCATGATCATTACCGCAGCAGTTGTCTTACATGAGAATGGTGTAGTAAACATTGGAACAGCAGCTGATGCTGCGAAAGCTCTAGAGCCTTTGGTAGAAGGGTTTCCACATGCAGGAACATTTGCGAAAATTCTCTTTGCTATCGGCGTAATAGGAATGGGACTTCTGGGCATCCCAGTTCTAGCAGGCTCTGTTGCCTATGCTGTGAGCGATGCATTCAATTGGCGCGAGGGTTTAGATTATAAATTAAAGGAAGCAAAACAATTTTACGGTGTAATAATCTTTTCAACGTTGGCAGGTTGGCTAATCACTCTTATTGGAATTGATCCAATCAAAGCTTTAGTTTTCGCTGCCGTAATCAATGGACTGGTTGCGGTCCCCTTAATCTTCCTTATATCAAGAATCTCGGGCAACAAGGAGGTCATGGGCGAACTAGTTGGCCGAGGCTTATCAAAAGCTATGTTGAATGTTGCTTTTGTAGTGATGTTACTCTGTGCACTTATGCTGATTGGAACGACGATTTTAAATTAGGCAATTCACTTTGATTAGTTAATCAGGAGTATTAGGGGCGAATTCTTGCCCCAAGCGATCGTGCCTCTTCAAGATTTTTCGCACCACATAATGCCATCGTGTTTACAAACTCTTTTCGTAGAATATCAACCACGCGCTGCACTCCGTACTGACCACCAGCCATAATTCCGTAAAGATACGCACGACCAACTAAAACTCCCTTTGCCCCACGAGCGATTGCCCCATACACATCTTGTCCACTCATGACTGCTCCATCAATGTAAACATCGAAATCGCGACCAACTGCCGCAACTACATCAGGGAGAATTTCTAAAGGAACGGTCCCGCGATCAAGTTGCCGGCCACCATGGTTGGAAAGAACTATCGCATCGACGCCAACCTCTTTGCATTTAATGGCATCTTCAACTGACTGAATCCCCTTAATAACTATCCGGCCATTCCAAACTGATTTAACCCACGCCAAATCATCAAAAGTCATAGAAGAATCGAAGATATGCGAGGCAAGTTCTGCAAGAGGTTTATCCCAGCCTCGAAATGCTGCAAATTCCAATTTCTTGGTTGTCAATAAATTAATCCACCATCTTGGTTTTGCAACAACGTAAGCAATAGTTTTCAATCCCAATCGTGGTGGGATTGTTAGCCCATTGCGAATATCACGAGGCCGATGACCAGAGACTGGCGTATCTACAGTGATCACCAAAGTCTCAAATCCATTTTTCTTCGCATTATTTATCATGGCGAGACTTTGCTCTCGATTTTGCATCATATAGAGCTGGAACCAACGTCGTGCCCCAGGAACCGCCTCGGCCAATTCGTCTGGAGCGGTTGTGCCCATGGTAGATAAGCAGTAGATCATGTTGTTTGCTTCAGCTACCGCAGCGACAGCGGGTTCTCCAACGTGATACATGAAACGCGTATAGCCGGTCGGTGCAAAAATAATTGGTAGATCTACTTTCTGGCCAAAAACTTCGGTACTAGCATCAATCTCAGAAATATTTTTGAGTACACGAACGTTGAACTCAAGATTTTTAAATGCTTCGAGCGATCTCTCGTAACTTAGCTCTCGTTGAGCACCGCCCTCAACATAATCGTAGGTAGCTCGCGGAACCCGCTTCTTAGCTAATTTCTGTAAATCATAAATAGTGACCGCTTTGTCAATCTTTCGCTTTGTGCGCTTGAAGGTGGGAAGGTGCCAATCAATTAAACCAATAAAATGCGGAACGTCAGGAAATTGACGCTTACTTTTAATTCTTCGCATTAGGTGATGTTATCTTGGAACTAATTCAACAACAACTATCAGTCAGTATGGAATATCTCTGGAATATCCATCCACCATTCTCCCTCATTCCGCTCAGGAACAGGCTGTTGTAGTGGTTCATTTATCTCCCACCATTTTTGGGTCATAGGATCCGCTGCCATTCGCGCCATGTCCCCCTCATAGTCATCTCCAACATATTCAAAGTAAGAGAAGAGAAGTTCTCCATAACGATAAATGGAATAATTTCGAATATTCGACCTTTTAATCTGTTCTAGAACGGCAGGCCAAACGTCTGCATGAAGCTCTTCGTATCGCTCGCGGTTCTCTTTTGGAATTCCAAGTACCTTGGCAAATCGCTGCACCATTATTCCTCCATATTATTTCTCTCTAGATTGCGTATGCGGTCCTTGCATTTTTTGCCCAGAATTTATTTCTTTCAGATTCACTCAACTCTGATACTAGATATTCGGCTATCTCTACTACTTGTTGGTATGAAGCGGCGAGATTGCAAACCGGCCAATCAGAACCAAACATAATGCGGTCTATTCCGAAAGCATTTAGCACTACTTCAAAATAGGGACGAAAATCCTCAACTTGCCAATTTTTCCAGTTGGCTTCAGTTGCCATACCTGAAATCTTGCAATAGATATTCTTGAGTTTAGCCAATTCTTTGATAACTGTTGACCATTCCGAAATTTCACCAGTAGCAATATTGGGTTTTCCAATATGGTCCAAGATAAAAGTAACTTCTGGAACTTGCTTAACAAGCAAGATGCTGGCAGGAAGATGAGGTGGATCGACTAGTAGATCGAAAGCCAAATTTTTACTAGCTAACTTCATTACATTTCGCACGACGTTTTCACTATTGAGCCAACCTATGTCGACCCTTCCCTGTGCACCATCACGAATTCCGACGAGCCGTTCTGCACCAGGGAGATCGAGATATGAATCTAAAAGATCAATGCAGTCCATAGAGCTCATATCAATCCAGGCTACGAGACCTGCAATACTTCTGTGTTCTTGGGCCAAATCGAACATTTCTCGAATCTCGGCGTAAGAAGTAGCGCTTTGCACCAAAATACTTAGGTCGATACTAGAACTTGCACGATCTTCTTGAAATTCCTCCATTGCAAAGGTGCGCTTTATTGGCGCTAGCTTCTCACCAATAATCCACTCTCGGTCCAGGGTTTTCAAATCCCATAAGTGGTGGTGTGAGTCAATTCTTTGAGGTTCGGAAGCTTCAGTTATTGCCATTCAGCACCACCGGGGAACTGAAATTTCTCAATGGATTCGGGGAAAATTTCTCCGCCAGCACCAGGGGCTGTAGGGGCCAGATATCGACCTTGCTTGATGTTGACTGGAGTTACAAAATGTTCATGGAGATGATCTACAAATTCGATAACACGAGCATCATTCTCCCCCGCAACTGCTACATAATCGAACATCGAGAGGTGTTGTACCAATTCACAGAGACCAACGCCTCCAGCATGTGGGCAGACGGGTATTCCAAATTTTGCAGCCATCAAAATATTTGCAATATTCTCATTTGGCCCTGCGACTCTTGTTGCATCAATCTGCATAAATGAAAGCGAACCGAGCTGGAGCATTTGTTTAAAAATGACGCGATTTTGCACATGTTCACCAGTCGCAACACGTATCGGGGCGATGGCTTTTGCAATCGTCGCATGGCCAAGAGCATCATCAGGCGATGTTGGTTCTTCAATCCAATAGAGATCAATGCTCTTATCGCGCAACTCATTGAGCCAAGCAATTGCCTCATCAACACTCCACACTTGGTTGGCATCAATTGCGAGGCGAACATTCGGGCCAACGGCTTCACGCGCAAGTTTCAGGCGACGTTTATCATCGGCAATCGAACCACCGCACTTTAATTTAATGAGAGTAAATCCATCAGCAACGGCTTCTTTGGCTAGCCGAACCATTTTTTCATCGGTGTAACCAAGCCATCCAGGTGATGTTGTGTAGGCCGGAATTCCATATTTAAGCAATTTGGCTTTTCGCTCAGCTTTGGTTCCTTCTGCTCTCTTGAGAATTTCAAGCGCTTCTTCTGGCGTTAGTACATCGCGGATGTACCGAAAATCTACGAGTGAAACAATCTCTTCGGGGCTCATATCAGCTAAAACTTCCCATAGCGGTTTGCCCTCGTGTTTTGATACAAGATCCCAGAGCGCAGTAAGTACCGCACCAACAGCCATATGTGTTAAGCCTTTTTCGGGACCAAGCCAGCGGATCTGTGAATCGCTCACTAATTCACGGGCAATATCTCCTAGCGAAGCTTTTAACTCCTCGATCTTCCTACCAACTACTTTAGGAGCAAGTAATTCGATGGTGGCACATTGCAATTCAGTGCCTCGTCCAAGAGTGAAAGCAAAGCCATGGCCCGAGATATCAGAATCGGTTTCTAGAGTGAGATAGGCAGCGGAGTAATCTGGATCTTTATTCATGGCATCAGACCCGTCGAGAGATTTAGAGGTCGGGAACCTGATATCTGTCAGTTTAAAGCCAGTAATGGTTGCCATATAACCCTTTCTTTGTATCCTAAAAATCTTATACGATGTAGCTATGTCACTCCACAATCAAAAGATTTCACTAAAACGGGTGGCGTTAGAAGTGACACGATTGGGCCTTGGAACAGCTCCTCTAGGTGGAATGTTCACATCAGTTGCCGAACAAGATAGCGATGATTTGATCGCCACAGCATTTGAACTTGGTATCAATTTTTTTGATACTGCTCCATTGTATGGCCATGGTCGTTCTGAGATTCGCCTTGGACGCGCGCTACAAAAATCTGGAAAAGATTTTGTAATTTCAACAAAAGTTGGTCGTGTTTTAAATCCGACCACAGAAGCGGATAAAGAGTTTTTTAGAGATGCAGATTCAACTAAGGAGCCTATTTTTGACTGGAGTTCAGAGGGCATTAAGCGCTCGATTAATGAGAGCCTCGAACGATTAGGTTTAGAACAGATAGATATGGTTTTGCTCCACGACTGTGAAGATTTTCTAGATCAGACTATAGGTGAGGCATACCCGGTTCTCGATAGCTATCGATCGCAAGGGATTATCAAAGCGGTAGGTATGGGTTTAAACCTTTGCGCTCCATCAGTGAGGGTAATGAAAGAAACCGATCTTGACTGCGCTCTAATCGCCGGCCGTTACACGCTTCTTGATCAAGAAGCCCAAGAAGAGTTATTCCCATTAGCTCTCAAGAAAAATGTTTCAATGATTATTGGTGGCGTCTATAACTCAGGAGTCTTGGCTAATCCAGTAAAGGGAGCTGCCTACAACTATGCCCCAGTGAGCGAAGAACTGCTCGATCGCGCCTTAGCAATCAAAGCTTTCTTAGCAGAGCGAGGAATCTCTCTGACAGCTGCTGCGATTCAGTTCCCACTTCGCCATCCTGCGGTGACGACAGTTCTAACTGGATCCCGTAGCGCAGCCGAACTCCAAGCGAATGTTGCGGATTTTAATACGCATATCCCAGATTCTGTGTGGAGCGAACTTGAAACAAGTGGGCTTGTTAAGCCGCTATCACTGAGTTAGTTTGGCGGAATCCTTCGCAAAGTCATTGCTCCAAGTTGAAAAGAGCGCTGTTGCTTTCAATATGGCGTCGTTTGCCCGCTTGACCGACTTTTCATCATTCTTTTTAATCGCTGGAGCATAAAGATTTATTGCGTTTGTATACGCCTTAATGAACTTTCGTAAAGTTAAATCTGATCTCTTATATCCCGGCGATACTTTTATTTTTGAGAATTTTACCAAGGCGGCTTTCACTGCATTATCTGCTGCTGCTGCCTTCTTCATCCATGCTTTGTATTCAGAAGAACCAAACTTATCGGGAGCAGCTTGATATGTGTCGCCCCAAGCTCCAATAGCATCTGAGAACTCTTGTGTTAGTCGGCCAGCATTTTGAGCATACTTCGCATCATTTTTATCTAGCGCCGCAAAGGAAGGAGCTGCAATTGAGAGAAGCAAAGTGATAATCACTGCAAGGGATTTAATTCTGGTTCTCATCTCTGCAGACTACCGGAATACTCTCTTATTCATAAGGAGCGCTGCGGCGCCTAGATAGGCTAGGGCGATTCCAAGTGGAACAACGGGAGTGAGCCCACTAGTTGGCAGAAAGAGCGCGCATAACAGCGCTCCAGAAACGATAGCGCCGTTGACGATGACATCATAGACAGCAAAAACTCGCCCTCTAAAGATATCATTTGTTTTCTGTTGCACAATCGCATCGTTAGTCACCTTTACTGCTTGACCTGCCATTCCAGTGAAGAAGCCCATGAGAATGAGGGTAATTTTATTTTGAGCAAAGGCAAAAATTATCGGCATAATTGCTGCCGCTGTCATCGCACAGCGACTCCAAATAAAGCGGTCAATAAAACGTGTGATTGGTGGAGTGATTACTGCACCAAGTGTAATTCCAATCCCAGAAACAACTAATGCAAGAGCAAAACCACCTAGGCCAGCATCAGGGTTTCCGGCGTCGTTAAAAGTATTTCGCTCAAGAATGAGCGCCATCAAAATGAGCGCTGTTAAACCACCGCGCTGAATTGCAACGACAAGTATTGCGACAAAGCTAGTTTGTCTTGCCCAGAGATACTTGAAACCTTCACGCATTTCGTTGAAACCTTCGAACCATGCAGGTGCAACTTGATGTGGCTCTGGGCCGAGTTCGTTAAATCGCATTCGAAGAGCAAGTAGCGCGGCTGCAAGATAACCCAGCGATGCAACAGCAACCAACAGAGCATCTGCTTGATCTGGATTAGTTAATAGATTAAAGAGTTTGCGTAGTCCAACCCCTAGCCCCCCACCGAGAACGATGGCAATAGTTCCACCAGTGACACTTAATGCATTTGCACCGATGAGATTCTTTTCGCTGACCAATCGTGGTGTAGCAGCTGAAAGCCCAGCGAGAATCAATCGGTTTAACCCGAATGAGATTAATACAGTGAGAGTAAGAAGCGCTCCAGTATTTCCAAGTAACAAAACACATGCAACAAAAATTAACGTTAGAGCACGGAGTGAATTCGCATATAAAAGAATTTGCCGCCGAGAGTATTTATCAAGAACTGTGCCAACAACAGGTCCGACAATCGAATAAGGAAGGAGAACGATCGCAAAGGCGATCGCAGCGCTCTGCGCGCTAGCTGCTCGTTCTGGCGAAAAGAGTAGGAACGCGGCAAGTGCACTCTGGTAGAGACCATCAGTTCCTTGACCCATCCATCGGATAGCAATTAAACGCCAGAAGCGACCAAAGTGCGGAAGCCACTCAGGTCGCGAAGGCGCGGTGAGCTTTGCCATGTGGCCAAGCCTAGAGCGTAATTTGAGATTACCCTTATCCCATGTGGTCGCAACGTTCGATAATCGACTATTCGCTCCAAAAGCGAGCGACGATTTTCAATTTTTTGAAGAACGCCTTCCATGGCACCACAAGCGATCCAACGGATGCCGATCCTTATCTCTTTAAAGCAGCTAAATTTCATGGTGAAGAGACAGATCGGGATTGTCCGTTATGTAGGCGAGAGAAATTGGTTGAGCTCAATTACATTTTTGGAGATGAGTTGGGCCAGTACTCAGGTCGACTAAAGACAAATAAAGAGTTAGAAGAACTTGAGAATGAACATGGCGAATTTCGAGTTTATGTTGTTGAGATCTGTCAACGATGTCGATGGAACCATCTACATACCTCCTATCTGCTGGGGGATGGCCGCTCACGTAAACCGCCTCGAAAGGTTCGAACCCTCGAGGATGAAGATTTCGCCAAATAATCAGTAACCTTCTCTTATGGCAAAGACGACGAAAGGTTCAGGACGAAAGATTCCACTTAAACGTCTTGCGCTTCGCTGGCTACTTTTCCTAGGTGGGCTTGGATTCTTCGCAGGATCGGTACTACTTGTCTTCGCTTACTTCACGGTTCAAATACCTGATCCGAATTCTTATGTAACAAGTCAAGCGACAATCTTGACTTACGATGATGGCTCAGAGTTTGCTCGAATAGGTGCACAGAATCGAACGAGCGTTCCTTTAGGAAAGATTCCGTTAGATCTTCGCCATGCAGTGCTTGCTGCAGAGAATCGGAATTTCTATCGCGAACATGCAATAAGCCCTACCGGAATTATCCGCGCAGTTTTTAACATGGCAAGGGGCGGGGCTGTTCAAGGCGGTTCGACGATCACTCAGCAATATGCAAAGACAGCCTTCTTAACTCCAGATCAAACTATCAAACGAAAAATAAGAGAATTAATCATTGCCATCAAATTAGAGAACACAATGACAAAAGATGAGATTCTTGAGAACTATCTCAACACAATCTATTTTGGTCGCGGTGCATATGGTGTGGAAACTGCAGCGCAAATCTATTTTGGAAAGAGCGTTCGCGACTTAACTTTAAGACAATCTGCCGTACTTGCCTCGGTTTTACGTTCACCTGGTTACTACGATCCTGGCCTTCGTGATGGTAATGCCGAGAGGCTAGCCGCACGATATCGATACACCTTGCGCGGTATGGTCTCAGCGGGCTGGGCTGATAAGAAGTTACTTAAAAATCTTGAGATGCCGAAAGTTCAACTTCGATCTAAAACAGGCATTCTTGCCGGTCCAAAAGGCTATCTCGTCGCAGCGGTACAGAAAGAGTTAAATGCATTGGGCTTCTCTGACGAGAAATTAATGGTGGGCGGGCTACGAGTTACCACAACTCTTAACAAAAAAGCGCAAGAGGCAGCTGTGCTGGCTGTAAATAAGGAGTCTCCGAAGAAAGCGCCAGATGATTTACATATTGGTCTGGCGGCAGTTCGACCTGGCACTGGCGCAATTCTCGCTATGTACGGTGGACCTGACTATGTAGAGCGACAGTTGAATAATGCCACGCAAGGCATTACACAAGCTGGATCAAGTTTTAAGCCTTTTGCTCTAGCTGCAGCGCTTGAGGCCGGAATTTCTGTCGATACTGTTTGGAATGGAAAATCACCGCAAACTTTTGACGACAACGGAAAACCTTATGAAGTGGCAAATTACGGGAAGAAATCATTTAAGAATCTAACCTTGTTGGAAGCCACTGAGAAATCGGTTAATACTGTTTATGTCCCGCTTGGGATCGCTATTGGACCAGAGAAAGTTATCGATGCTGCTCGCCGAGCGGGCATCCCGGAGAAAGTAGAGATGGTTCCTACTCCATCGGTGGTGCTAGGCGTTGCAAGTCCCCATGTTCTGGACGTTGCAAATTCCTACGCAACTTTTGCGGCACAGGGTGTTTATGCAAAACCATTCATAGTTGTTGAAGTAGGTAATCGAAATGGCGGCGTGCTCTATAAAGCTAACCCGCAAGGACAAGAAGTTTTCTCAAAAGAGGTTATGGCAGATCTAACGTATGCGTTACAGAACGTTGTGAAATTTGGATCTGGTTTTGCGGCGAAAAAATTAGGACGTCCAGCGGCAGGTAAGACTGGTACCAGCCAAGAGAATAGCTCTGCGTGGTGGAATGGATATACACCTCAAATTTCGGCCTCAGTTGCCTTCTACCGAGATGACTCCACGGAATCACTCCGAGGAATTGGTGGAATGCGAACGCTCACCGGAGGATCCTTCCCTGCGCGAATTTGGACTGAATTTATGAAAGGTGCGCTAAAAGGTGAGCCAGTTTTAGATTTCCCAGAACCAGTCTTCATCGGAGAAGATGCGCTCGCCGATGGTTCGATTTATAGCCTCATTCCACGGCCGCCCGGTTTTGAAGATACAACAACCCCAGCAGTCACCCCTGCTCCTACACAAACTCCACAATCTAGTTCTTCTGCACCCACACCTGCGCCTTCTTCATCACCAACCAAATCTGGTAATTAATGCGGATTCGTTCAGTTGCACTGAGCGCAATAATTCTTACTCTTTTTTCGGTGACGTTAAGTTTTTTTAAGTTTGCGCGTTGTGTTGATACCGGATGGATATCGCCGGCTGTCTATCAATTAGGTTGTTATACCGACATCACTGCCCTATTTGACGCTCGTGGATTTGCAGTAGATAAGTGGCCCTATGGTTCGGGAAGTAATTCACTGGAATATCCGCTCCTTTCGGGAATCGGAATGTGGTTCATCGCACTTGTGACAAAAGATGGATCAGCTGGGCTACACCAATTTTTCTACCTCAATATTTTTTCTATCTCAATTATCTATTTATTTTTACTGTTTTTAATGACAAGAATTGAACGTAAGAGCGCTCTTTTATTGGCGATTTCACCTGCAGTAATTTCTGCCTTATTCATCAATTGGGATATCTGGGCTATTACACCGATGATTGCAGCCTTCTATCTACTAAATAAGCATTTGTATCGAATATCTGGAGCATTACTCGCAGTCAGCATCTTTCTCAAATTTTTTCCTGTTATTTTCGTGGTCCCGATTCTACTTTTTATATGGCGTCGACCTCTAGCTCGAACACCCTTCTTGCAGGGGTTACTCATCTCTACGCTTCTTTTCAATATTCCAATTATTTTTAGTGATCCGAACGGATGGGCAAAGTTTTACATTTTTAATTATGAGAGAGGAGTCGATTTTGGCTCAATTTGGTATCTGATTTCACTCAATGGTTCCTGGATATCAGGATTAAATTGGATAGCAACACCTCTGGTGCTAGCTCTTCTATTACTAGTTTACCTTCGATATCGAAATCATTTACTCGGGAGCATCTACCTCGCATCAGTCATCTTTTTCACTTTAAACAAAGTTTATTCACCTCAGTACGTACTGTGGTTAACAGTTATCTCACTTCTCTTCTTTCCCAAAACTCGGATTTTTTATCTGCTCTTTGCAATGTGGCAGGGCGCAGAAGTTGCCTACCAGGTAGGTATCTGGCGCCACTTGTTGAGTATTCTCCAAGAGAGTGGTGGCATAACTGCTGATACGTACATCGCGATTACGGCGATTAGAATTTTAAGCTTATTACTTATGGCAGGTTATGCCTTTTATTTACTCGAAAATAACTTCGTGAAACGTGGTAGTCGTGAATCGGACCGTCAATCCGATCTCTTCGCCCACCTCAGGCGGAACCCCTGACTTTAGATAAAGAAGCGAGTTATGCATATGTGGTGCCTCGGCAAATGAAAGCGATTTACCATTCCAACTGTATGGGCTTGGGTTCCAGCCAAAGATTCGAAGTAGAGCTTTAACAAGATGTCGTACACCTCGGGCAGGAACCTCTAATCCAATTCCCTCTGCCGTTCCTCCAGCAGCAATAATCAACCAACCTCTACCCAAAACACGTTGTCGATAGCCAATCTTTTCACCGGCTGAAAGTTGATGTCGATCTAGAACTTTTGCTGTTGCGGTCAAACTTGTGCGTGCCCCCAGCCATAGATCAGTTCCTACTCGCACCCGCCATCGGATATCTGGCCAACGTTTCTTCACTTTAACGAGATCATCTGGCGTGATGTGCGAGATCCAAATAGTTTGATCGTAATCCAATGGATTAATTTGCGCCTTTGCTAATGCCTGCACCTGATTATCTATCCAGGAGAGCGTAGCCACTTTCATTTTCTGTTGATCAATTGGCAGGTGGAGCGCCAACCCCTCACACTTGCCTGCTTGTGAATATTCAGCAAGCGCGCTTTTGATATTAGCAATGGCAAACCCATGTCGTTTTACGGGCGAGAGAACTTCGATGACAAATCGCGCCGGTCTCTTCTCAATAAAATTCTTACTATGTGGTGCAACGGTATGAATAGCCCACGATTCTTCAATCGATTCCTGAGGTGAGAGTAAGAGCACATCACCTGTGTATTGAGAGCGGATGATTACCGCTTCCTCGGCGCTGTAGCAGGCGACACATTCAGCAGTAAATCCCTCAGCTTCGCGGGCTAGCGTTGGTAAACCAAAGCCGTATCCATTTCCTTTGATTACAGGGACCAGATCACCCTGATGGCGCGCAACGTAGTGCGCGATGTGATGTCGCCATCGCTCAGCATCGACGTGCAGTATCAGGGAGTTCATATCGCTATCTTCTCACCGTCTGTTGAGATATGCACGGAAGGCCATATAGAGCAGGGGATTGAAGGAGTAATCCCATTCACCCATCACTTCGACGGCGCGGCCACCAACTCCTACTTTAAATTGGAGTAGCCCTACATGTGAGTTCTTCTTATCTAAAGTTGCTGTGATGCCCCGTAAATCATAAATATCAGTTTTTGAATTAAGTGCGCGTTCCATCATCGCCCATTGCAGCGCATTGCTTGGCCTCGCTTCGCGCCCTTCGGTACTTGATGCACCATAGAGATACCAACTATGTCCACCAAGCTCTATGTATATAGATGAGGCAACTACTTTTCCTTGCCATTGTGCCAAGAAGAGGACTAGGTCAGGTTGTCCGTTATCTTGATTAAATGCATCCCACATTTTGTGAAAATATGAAAGTGGCCGAGGAGTGAAGTTATCACGGTTAGCAGTTTCGATATAGATTCTATGGAACTCACCCAGATCTTCTCGCGAGCCAATTTGAACTTGCACCCCTTCGCTCTCACTCTTTTTAATATTTCTCCGCCAAAGTTGATTGAAACCCGAGAGAAGTTCGGTACGTGTTCTCTCTTTCAATTGAAGCTGATAAAGAAAGCGCGGTTGCCCTGCGCCGAAGCCATCGGGATCATCGTTACTTGGCGTGAAACCAGCGCTCTTCAAAATATGTTCAAGAGAGTGTGCAACTGGGTTCATGTAGGACGGAGTAATTTCGTTAAGAGAGGAGATGCTCTCATCGGCGAGCGCACTCTTAATCAGATCAGCTTCCCAACGCGCTTTGACAATCATTGGTCCGATACGTAGCGCAAAAGCGCCGTGTGCTTTTCCATAGCGAACAAGTAATTCGAGCGCGCGCTCGTATCGCTCGGGAGCGAGCGTTGGCCCCTCAGGAATATAAAAGAAGTACTTATTAATTTTCGGCGCCTTACGAGCCAGAACGAGCGCCGCCCCGACGAGCTCATCGCCCTCGAAGAAGCCAAGCGAGCGATGTGACCAGGCGCCCTTTTTGACCTCGCCCCAGGAGGGGGATTGGAGGAAGGAGGGGTCGAGATCTCTCCTATATATAAGGAAGGATTGGTGCTCTTCGCTCGATATTTCGCGGATCTCCACAGGTGGAGCCTACGGCCCTCCCCAGCAATTTCGCCCGTGTCGCTTGGGGGCGATAGATTACGCCCTACGTAATAGCCCTCCTGCTACGGAACGACCGTAGCCGTTTAGTCCAGAGGAGGTGGGGAATATGCGTCGTTACGAAATGATGGTCATCCTCGACCCAGAGCTCGAGGAACGTACCGTTGCTCCTTCACTAGAGACATATCTCAAAATCATCAAGGATTCTGGTGGTTCAGTAGATCGTCTCGATATTTGGGGTCGCCGCCGTATGGCATTTGAAATCGCAAAGAAAGCCGAAGGCATCTATGCGGTTGTCGATATGAACTGCGAACCAGCTGCGATCAAAGAGTTGGATCGCCAACTCAACCTCAACGAAGCAGTGCTTCGTACAAAAGTTATCCGTCCAGGTAAGTAAACACACACGAGTAGATAGAAGGTAAACGATGGCTGCTGGAGACACAGTAATCACCATCATCGGCAATCTTGTTGACGATCCAGAGTTGCGCTTCACGCCAAATGGCGCTGCAGTAGCAAAGTTCCGGATCGCCTCCACTCCGCGTTACATGGATAAAGCAACGAACGAGTGGAAAGACGGAGATTCGCTCTATCTCTCATGCAATGTGTGGCGTCAAGCTGCAGAGAATGTAGCTGAGTCACTTACCCGTGGCATGCGCGTCATTGTTCAAGGGCGTTTAAAGCAACGCTCCTATGAGACAAAAGAGGGAGAGAAGCGAACTGTCTACGAGATTGAAGTAGATGAGGTCGGTCCTTCTTTGCGCAATGCAACAGCAAAGGTCTCAAAAACTAATCGTGCAGGCGCTGGCGCTAGTGCAGCCGGTGCTAGTGCAGGTGGTAACGACGATCCATGGGCAGCATCAGGATCATGGGGTTCACCTGTCGGTGCGAGCGATGAGCCACCTTTCTAAACCAAATATCGAAAAAAACGCGATTTATTCCAGAATCTAGAAGGAGAAGTAAGCAATGGGTGCCAAAGAGAAAAAGGGTAAAGCTCCACGCGGCAAAGCCGCTGCACAGCTCAAGCCATTTAAGAAGAAACCAAATCCACTCGATAAACTTGATTACATCGATTACAAAGATACGAACTTGCTCCGTCGTTTCATCTCTGACCGCGGCAAGATTCGCTCTCGCCGGATCACGGGAGTTTCCGTTCAACAGCAACGTGAGCTTGCGCGCGCTATCAAGAATGCACGCGAAATGGCGCTGCTCCCTTACACATCGACGGCTCGCTAAGGGGGAGTGACGAAATGAAACTTATCCTCACTCAAGAAGTATCAGGTCTTGGCAATGCTGGTGATGTTGTTACCGTCAAAGATGGCTTTGGAAGAAATTTCCTTATCCCGCGGGGCAAGGCAATTGCCTGGTCGCTCGGTGGCGAGAAACAGATCACCGCTATTCGCCGTGCACGTAAGGCTCGTGAAATTCGCGATGTTGAGCATGCACGTGAAATTAAGTCTGCGCTCGAAGGCGCCGGAATTAAAGTTGGGGCAAAGGTCGGCAGCGCCGGTCGCCTCTTTGGTTCTGTTACCGAAAAAGATATTGCGCTCGCCGTTAAGGCAGCGACAGGTGTAGAGCTTGATCGCCATCGGATTAAGACCAATGGCCACATTAAGAGCCTCGGTCGCCATGTAGTGAAAATCTCTCTAGCAGCAAATGTTTCCGCAAATGTTGCCGTAGAGGTTGTACCTGCTTAAGTAATAACAATTCGATTACGGCCCTCATCTTTTCGGGGGCCGTTTTCATTTCCCCCTTCTTGGCGATGCTGGCCTTTTGCTCGCACTGTTCATCAGGTGAGATAGCGAAGATTTATCTTTCTCCACAGAGCGAACCCGCCAAAGCTGCAGGTGGTAGCGGAATCGGGGTGGTTTCTCCCCAGGTCATCCACAGGGCTTCAACAGTGAAAGCCCGCTTACCCACAGCGCCACCAACACCCGAGCGCACACCGGAGAGAGGGAGTGTCACCGGCGACTTCTATAGTCACCCTTATATCGAGGAGTTCGGAGGTCGCAGATGTCTGTTGCAGAGCTTCCACAACGCGGTGAAGGTTTTGAGCGCGTTCCCCCGAATGACACCGTTGCAGAGCAAGGCGTTCTTGGTGGAATGTTGCTCAGCAAGGATGCCATTGCAGATGTCGTCGAAGCTCTTCGCGGGAACGATTTCTATCGCCCTGCTCATCAAACAATATTTGAAACAATTCTCGATCTCTATGGACGTGGTGAACCTGTTGATGCGGTTACCGTCTCTGCAGAGCTAACAAAAAATGGTGATCTCACCCGTGTGGGTGGTGCGCCTTATCTTCATACATTGATTGCTTCTGTTCCTACTGCTGCAAATGCTGGCTATTACGGAAAAATTGTCCGAGAGCGAGCGATTCTTCGTCGCCTTGTTGAAGCAGGAACGAAGATTGTGCAAATCGGATATGCCAGCGAAGGTGATGTTGATGATGCAGTCGATATCGCACAAGCAGAGGTTTATGCCGTCACCGAAAGACGTGTGAGTGAGGATTATCAGCAACTTAATACCTTACTTGCCGGCACACTTGATGAGATTGAAGCAATTGGATCTCGCGGCGGCCAACTAACCGGAGTGCCAACTGGTTTTAAGGATCTTGATGAGTTAACAAACGGGCTTCATCCCGGAAATATGGTCGTCCTTGCTGCTCGTCCTGCAATCGGAAAATCCACTCTCGGCCTTGATCTTGCGCGTAATGCATCAATCAAACATGGGCTCACCTCCGTTATTTTCTCCCTTGAAATGGGGCGAAATGAGATCACGATGAGAATGCTCTCCGCAGAAGCGCGGGTCTCATTGCAGAATATGCGTTCAGGAACGATGAGCGATGATGAGTGGGATCGATTAGCTCGCCGAATGGGTGAGATCTCCAGCGCGCCATTATTTATTGATGATTCACCAAATTTAAATATTATGGAGATTCGAGCGAAAGCCCGTCGATTAAAGCAGCGCCACAATCTCAAACTTGTCATTATTGATTACTTACAGCTGATGTCGAGCGGTAAACGAGTAGAGAATAGACAACAAGAGGTCTCAGAATTCTCTCGCCAGTTGAAGCTACTTGCAAAAGAACTTGAGTGCCCAGTCGTTGCAATCTCCCAGCTCAATCGTTCGCCAGAGCAGCGCTCTGATAAACGACCGATGCTCTCAGATCTTCGTGAATCAGGTTCGATTGAACAAGATGCCGATATGGTGATCTTGCTTCATCGCGAAGATGTTTACGAGCGAGATTCTCCTCGTCAAGGTGAAGCAGACTTAATTGTCGCTAAGCACCGTAACGGTCCAACGAAAACGGTCACTGTTGCATTCCAAGGGCACTTCTCGCGCTTTGTTGATATGGCGCAACAGCTCTAAAGCGCAGGGCGCTACTTAATGCGCTCCTTGACGAGCGCGCTCCGTGAGATAGATTCCAACGAGAACAGTCGCACCCCCGAGAATTTGCAGCGGTGTGAGCGCCTCGCTTAAGACGAGCCAGGCAACGCCACCAGCAATCACTGGCTCCAGCATGGCAATGACGCTTGCTTGCGAAGCGGGGATTCGCTTTACGCCATAGGTAATAAACAAGTAAGGAATAATTGACCCAAAAACGATCAAGATTGTGATGAGTTGCCAGCCAGAAATAAAGTTTCCTGGGCTTAACTCTTCAAGTGAAAGTTGCGTAGAAAAAATCTCTTTTGGAAAGCTCCAGATAGGTTGCACGATGGCGAGAGTGAGCGCTGCAAAACCAAATACATAGACAAGAAGGCTTAAACCATTTCGGGTTTTCACAGTCGATTCAAGGCGGAGGAAGTAATAGGCAAGGCAGAGCGCATCGATAAAGGCGGCCAAAACGCCAATTCCATCTAGTTTTAAGCCACTCCATATCTCAGTGACTAGGAGTAGGCCGGCCAGAGCAGAGCCAATACCCCACCACATCATCGGTTTTACGATCTGTTTGCGGAAGAAGCGGATGAAGAGAGCGATCCAGATTGGTGCGGTAAATTCGATGACCAAGGTGATACTCACAGGCATTCTGGTTACGGCGAAGAAATAAAAGGCCTGGACGCCGGCAATTCCGATAATCCCCATCAATACGAGATTGGGGAGTTCCTTCCGGGTGACCCTGAGAGATTCGCGGTTAGTAATTAGTACAAAGATCAAGAGAGCAACGAATACACCGGTCGTTCGGATTTGGGTCAGGCGAATAGGGCTAATCCCGCCAGCAATAATCAGCTTAGCCATGACCCCAGTGGTTGCGAAAAAGAAGGCACTTAAAACTACAAGCAGCTCGCCACTATATTTGCGCACTGACGGAGTGTACTAGAAGGCGTTTTCGGAGATCTCCATGATGGCGTTATCGGTCTTTTCGATAACAGCTCGATCTACTGCGATATATGGGAGTACATGCTCCACGAAGAACTTCGCAGCTGCAATTTTTCCCTCGTAGAACGGCTTCTCTTTATCGCTGGCGGTCGCCAATTTTTCGGATGCAATATCTGCTTGGCGAAGTAAGAGCCAGGCACAGATAATGTCGCCGACGTTCATCAGCAAGCGGCTAGTATTTAGACCAACCTTGTAAATCTCTTTCGCATCTTCTTGTGAGGCCATCGCCACACCAACCATTGCACCGATGGATGTATTAACTTCATTGAGGGCAGCGCCTAGTTGTGCTTTTAGATCTGCGTGTGCGCCGCCAGATGCAGCAAATGTGCCAATCTCTTTGGCAATTTTGCGAATTGCTTTACCGCCATCTTTCACGATTTTGCGGAAGAAGAAATCAAGACCTTGGATTGCGGTGGTTCCCTCATACAACGTATCAATTTTGGCATCGCGGACATATTGTTCGAGTGGCCAATCCTGGGTGAAGCCAGAGCCGCCAAAAGTTTGCAGCGATTCTGTGCCAAGGATCGTCCAAGATTTCTCGCTGCCATATCCCTTAACAATAGGAAGGAGAAGATCATTGAGCGCTTCCAACTCTGCAAGTTTCTCTGGTCTCTCTCCTGTTGATTGTGTTATGACAATTTCATCTTGGATTGATGCGGTATACAGGACGAGCGCGCGCATGGCCTCAGAGTAAGATTTTTGAACCATGAGCGATCGGCGGACATCTGGGTGATTGATGATGGTGACGCGTGGGCTTGCTTTATCAGCAGCTTTTGTTAAATCTGGGCCCTGTACGCGGGTTTTTGCATAGGCAAGCGCTTGGAGATATCCAGCGCTGAGCGTAGCGATTGCTTTGGTGCCGACCATCATTCGCGCAAACTCAATGACTTTAAACATTTGTGCGATGCCTTCGTGGACATCGCCAAGGAGATATCCCACTGCTGGTTCTTTTTCGCCGAGATTCATCTCGCATGTAGACGAAACATTAAGCCCCATCTTGTGTTCAATCTTTGTTACATACACACCGTTACGCTTACCCAGTTCGCCGGTCTTATGATCAAACATAAATTTTGGAATCAAGAAGAGTGAGAGACCTTTAGTTCCAGGTCCACCACCCTCACGTCGCGCTAAAACAAAGTGGATGATGTTCTCAGTTAAGTCACTATCACCTGAAGTGATAAATCGTTTTGTGCCAGAAATATGCCAAGTGCCATCGCCTTGATCAACTGCTTTGGTACGACCTGCGCCGACGTCGCTACCGGCATCCGGTTCAGTCAACATCATTGTTGCGCCCCACTCGCGCTCAATCATTAATCGCGCAATATTTTTATCGCGCTCAGTTCCAAGGATGTACGCCACTTGCGAGAACGCGGTACCGGAGGCATATATATGTATCGATGGGTTTGAACCAAGAACCATTTCAGCAATCGCCCAGCGAATAGAAGGTGGGATTACA
The DNA here is from genome assembly GCA_044344975.1 of Candidatus Nanopelagicaceae bacterium. GTDB lineage: Bacteria > Actinomycetota > Actinomycetes > Nanopelagicales > Nanopelagicaceae > IMCC26077. Next base: position 24,344 of record JBIJBY010000009.1, read on the forward strand.
GTGCCACCAAGTTCTGCCGGTGCGTCAACGCGCCACCACTCGCCATCCATATATGCGCGGTATGACTTCTTAAATGATTCAGGAAGTTTTGCGTCGCCAGTTGCGGGGTTGAAATCAACTCCGAGTCGATCACTCTCAACAAACGAGGCAGCAAGATCAACTTCAGAGAGACGTTTAACTTCTTCGAGCATTCCCATTGCGGTTGCACGGTCGACCTCAGCAAAGGGGCCCTTCTCTAAAATTTCATCCCGTTTGAGCAGGTCAAAGAGGGTGAACTCAATATCGCGAAGG
>JBIJBY010000059.1:0-7613 GCA_044344975.1 Candidatus Nanopelagicaceae bacterium
CCTGCTCCACAAGTCTGCCACCATACATAACATTTATCCGGTCGGAGAATTGCGCGGCCACACCCAAGTCATGAGTAATTAGCAGGACAGAGAGATTTCGCTCTTCAGCAAGCCGATTTAGCAAGTTCAGCACGCGCTCCTGAGTTGTGACATCGAGTGCTGTCGTCGCTTCATCTGCGATAAGAACTTTAGGTTCTCCGCTTAAGGCGATAGCGATAACGACTCTCTGCAACATTCCGCCAGACATTTCAAATGGATAAGAATGCACGCGCTCTTCAGGTTCTGGGATTCCTACGCTCTCCAAAAGAGCAATTGCTATTTTTAAAGCCTCTTTTTTGGAAATCTTTTTGTGCAGAAGGATGCTCTCGATGATTTGATCACCAATCTTCATGATTGGATTTAACGCAGACATGGGATCTTGATAAATCATCGCAATTTCACTGCCACGATACTTTCGAAATTCTTCTTCAGTAAGCTTCAATACATCGACACCGTTAATCAAGATCTCTCCTGATTCAATGCGCACAGGCGCCTTAATTAGGCGCATCAGCGAATAAGCAGTCAACGATTTACCGCTACCCGATTCGCCAACCAAGCCTAATTTCTCGCCCTGTTGAATTGAAAAAGTTAAATTCTCGACAACGGATGCTCGCCCCTTAGAAGTTGGGACTGTCAATGTGAGATTTCGAACCTCAATTAGATTACTCATTGATTGTGGACTTTCTTGAATCCAGATTTCTTCTAATTCGCTCCCCGTATGCATTAAAGGCAAGGATTGTGATTGTTACGGCAAGTGCTGGAAAGGTAACAAACCAATATGTATTCCAAATTTTCGCGTAACCCTGAAGCATCAATGTCCCCCATGAAGCATTAGGAGGCTGAATCCCAAGGCCAATGAAACTTAAGGTTGCTTCGAGCATGACGGCTGCCGCAGCGTTAATACTCAATTGGACTAGTAATTGTGGCGCGATATTTGGCATTACTTCAGACCAGATTAAGCGAGTTCTGGTGAAGCCAGAAGCCTGGGCCGCAACCACATATTGAGAGGAGAGTTCTGTGACGACCGCCGATCGGGCCATCCGCGCCGTAGTGGGCGAGAGTAGAACCCCAACAACAATCGGGAGTGAAATCACGCTGGCACCTACAGCAGAGATGCAGACTAAGCCAAATAGCACTTGTGGAATAGCCATAGTCGCATCAGCGGTTCGCATCAGCGCTTCATCGAGCCATCCTCTGCGAACTCCTGCTGCCAATCCCCATGCTGTTCCGATGACAAGTGCGATAACTGTCGCAGCGAGCGCAACAAGGATTGTTATTCGACCACCATACAAAATTCGCGAGAGCAAATCCCGACCTAAGTCATCAGTGCCAAACCAATTGGATCGACTAGGCCCCAAGAATGGCTCAGAGGCACCAATTTCGTACGGGTCGTACGGGGCAATCCAAGGACATAGTAAGCAAATGCTCACTATCGCAAGGACTAAAAATCCACTTAAGGAGAATTTACGCTTCAAGTTTCTCCTCTTTATTCATTCGCAAGCGAGGATCTACTAAGCCGCATAGCAAGTCAAATAGAAAAGTAGTGACAATAAAGAGTGTAATTATTGTCAAAGAGACGCCTTGAATAACCGCGTAGTCTCGTTTAAATGCACTTTCAATTGCTAGTGAACCAATACCAGGCAGGCCAAACATGTATTCAATAACGACCACGCCACTTAGCGTGTATCCAACTATCAGGCCAAGCATGGTGAGCGCTGGAACGAGTGAATTAGGCAATATATGACGGAACATAATCCGCCTGCCTGAAAGTCCCTTACCTTCAGCGGTCCTAATAAATGGCGACTGCTTGATTTCCAACATGGAAGCGCGCAGATATCTCACAAGATATGGGGTCGCAGTTAAGCCTCCTGTGATAGCTGGCAAAATCATTAATTGAAGATTTTCTGTGATGCTCTCAGTGATAGGTGTAAATCCACGCGAGGGAAGAATTTGAAATCTAAGTGAGAAGACCAGAATCAGCACGATTCCGATGACGAAGCCTGGGACAGAAAGTCCAATTGAAGTGAAATAACCAATCGCGCGATCTACGGCGCCACCTGGCTTGCGCACCGATAACGGCGCAAGAATTAATGAAAAAATTACCGCGAACAAAATGATAAAGAATGTCAATTCAAATGTGACAGGCAGGCGTTCAAAAACCAGTTCGGTCACTTTGAACTGCGAAAAATAAGACGTTCCCAAATCGCCCTGAAGTGCGTTAGCTACCCAACTCCATAATTGGGAGAGAAGCGGGCGGTCTAAGCCCGCCTCTTTCCGCATCAATGCTAGAGCTTCAGGAGTTACCTCTGTTGCCGCGCCTAGTTTGGCCAAAACTGGATCACCAGGAAGTATTCGAATCGCCAGAAATATCAAAAGTACGCTGAGCACAAGCACAGCGAGACTAGATATCGCTCGTCGAACCAAATAACGCAACATGTTAAGAGAGTAACTCCTTAGCTTTTAAGTGGTCTCGACCTAGGAGATTTTCACATCTTCAAGGTGAAGTTGTCCGCCACCCTCAACCCATGCGCCCTTTACGTTTGCACGAGATGCGTGGAGAACATCAAAGACGAATGGGGTGATGAGCGGTAGTTGCTCATTCTCCATCTTCAGAGCCTTGCACCATTCGGCTTTACGCTTCTTGGCATCAAGAGTTCCGATTGCCTTCGTATATTGATCATCGTATGCCTTGTTATTCCAGTTGCTCTCAGCACGTCCTGAAAGAAGGAAGTTCATTGAGAATCCTGGCTCGCCTGGCACTGATTGATAGTTTGGAAGTAGGAGGCCTGGGTAGGTCTTACCAGCTGGATAGAACTTAGCTGCCCACGTTCCCACTTCATTGTTCTCAATCTTCATGTCGATGCCGATTGTCTTGAGATCTGCCTGGAGCACTTGACCCATTGCATCAAACTCTGGAAGTGCACCTGAAACACCCCACCAGGTAAAGGAGGTAATTCCCGCCTCAGCAAATAGCGCCTTGGCTTTTTGGAGATCGAAGTTGTACTTAGTGAGACCGCCAGCAGTTCCGCAGTTCCATGTCGACTTGTCTGGGACAATCGTGTTGAAAGAGGAAACCTGTCCGAATCCGTAATAGGCCGACTTAAGAATCTTTGCGCGATCAACTGCATAGGCAACAGCTTGGCGTGCCTTGATGTTGTTGAATGGAGCCGAAGTCAAGTCATACTCCCACGTTACGGAGACGCTAGAAACCTTCGCTTTTACAAGCTGAAGCTTCTTATCTTTTTGTAGTGGCGCTGCATCAGCAAGTGGCAACTGGTACATAACATCGATATCGCCAGAACGTAGCGATGTCACAGCAGCTGTTGGATCGGCAGCCTTAACAAACTTAATTGTTTTGACGTTTGCTTTTTTACCAAAGTATCTTGGATTTGCAACCATGGTAAGTGATTCATTCGGAGTGAATGCGCTGACCATGTAAGGGCCTGAAGATGACGGCTTCTTATTGAAGTTCGCAACTTCGCCAACCTTGATCATCTTGATCCAGGCAATCGCCTCTGGGAAGAGTGCATTTGGGTCTGAGAGTGTGAAGATTACGTTATTACCAGATGCTCGCACATTGGTGATTGACTTAATCTTGTTTCGCTCTTGTGTGACAGTCTTCTCATCAATTGCATAATCGAATACTGCCTTAACAGCTTTTGCATTTAGCGCACTTCCGTCAGAAAACTTTGCACCCTTAACGAGTGTGAAGGTCCACTGGGTTGCGGCTTTGTTAGCTTTCCATGACTTTGCCAACTGTGGTCCGACCGAGCCATCTGGCTTCCATGTCGTCAAGCTCGACCATAGAAGAGGAAAGAGGGTCTCTTCGAAGGCAAAGGTTCTGATGATTGGATTTAGCTGTGGGATCCCTTGTGTGGAACCAACAACTAGTTCATTTTTTGCAGCCTGTGCAGGTGCGACAGCGCTACCAATAGAGAAGAGAAGAGCGCTTGCAACTGCAGCGCCAATCACTTTTCTCTGGGTGGTTGAACGTAGTTTCATCTATTACCTATCTCTCTATTTTCTTGAGTCGTACTGTAGAAATTGAGTAGGACTAGCTTCGAGACCTCCCCCAACTTGTAACACTATTCAAAACCACTAGGGGCAAAGAGACAATCAAATATATGGCCTTGCCGAACATTATTCGCTCTTTACATAAACTTAATCGAACACCCTTTTCGCATAGCGGCGCCAAGCCTATAGTTGCACCGTGTCTGCAACCGTTTCCATCTCATTTGATATCAACGCCTCGGGTAAGAACACCGGGTACCTAGTCGTTGGCGATTCCACCAATCACAGTGGTTGGGCAAGTCATCACGTGCCAATCATCTCTATCAAAAATGGTGAGGGGCCAACCGTTCTCGTTGTTGGGGGAACTCACGGCGACGAATATGAAGGGCAGATTGCCGCTGCAGCGCTCTCGCGAAATTTAAAAGTCGAGGATGTCATAGGTCGAGTGATCATCATTCCGTGTATCTCGATGGAAGCTGGACGAAATGGCAATCGACTCTGGAGCGATGGTGCAAATTTCAACCGCTCCTTTCCAGGGAATGAAAATGGCGCGATCCATGGAAAACTCGCTCACTTCTTGAGTTCAGAATTGTTTCCTCAATGCGATGGCGTCCTAGATATGCATTCAGGTGGTCGAAGTATGAACTTCATCCCAAGTTCAAATATGACATGGGTGCAGGACAAAGCGCAGCGAGCAAAGTTAATCAAGAACATGGTGGCATGGAACACTGAAGTCCATATGATTGGTGGCGAACAACCCAACACTGATCCATACTCACTCTTGAATAGAAATGCTGAAGCTCAAGGTAAGTCGGTGTCAACAGGTGAGTTCGGCGGTTTTGGCACAACTACTCCGCAAACTATGCGAGTTATCAAAGAAGGTTTAGAGAATTTCCTCCGCGCCTTTGGCGTAATAAAAGGTGCAGCACGAACCCGCGACGAAATGAAACGTGGTCCATTGGCAATCATCGACTTTCGCTCTGGAAATAAGTTCATCAATGCACCTCGAGCAGGGATCTACGAGAACCTGGTAGCCCTAGGGGCTGAGGTCAAGCAAGGCGACATTGTCGGACAGATTCACGATGTCGATCATCCCGATGTGCCACCAGTGGCAGTGCGAACGGCAACTGATGGCGTTGTTGCTGTCGTCAGAGGATTTCCGCCAGTTGTGACCGGTGATTGCGTCTGCGTTGTTGGCAAGAAGTGGAACTCTCTTGAAGAGTTAGAAGGGTCGGAGGCGAAGTAATGAGCACAACAGTCTCTTGCTCCATCGATTTAGATTCGCCGGGAAAATCCACTGGTTACTTAACGATTGGTGACTCTACAAATCAAAGTGGCTGGGCTACTTATATGGTACCCATCATTAAATATAAGAATGGCGCTGGCCCAACAGTTCTTGTGTTGGCTGGCAATCATGGCGATGAGTACGAGGGGCAATTTGCCGCCCGCGACTTAGCAAATAATCTCGATCTCAATGAAGTAACTGGCCGAATCATCATCATCCCCTGCCTCTCGCAACCTGCCGCAAAAGCAGGCACCAGGCTTTGGCCAGATGGCACCAACTTCAATCGCATCTTCCCGGGAAATGAGAATGGTGCGGTTCATGGAAAGCTTGCTTATTACTTAAGTACTGAATTGTTCCCGCAAGTAGATGCGGTCTTTGAGCTTCATAGCGGTGGACGTGGACACCACTTCATCCCTTGCTCACATATGGTCTGGTCGAACGATGTAAAGCAACGCGCCAAAATGATTAATGGCATGAAGAGTTACAATACCTCGCACCACATGATCTTTCCCGAACAGCCAGGAACTGATCCAACAACGCTACTTCCCGGTTTAGTGGAACGCCTTGGCAAAGAACTTGTTACGACCGAACTCGGCGGCTCAGGAATAGCGACGTTTGAGAGCATCACTGTTGCGAAAGAGGGGTTGCGCAATGGCCTTCGCTACTTCAAGGTCATCAAAGGTGAGGCAAAAACTCGCCAAGAGCTCGGCAAATCAGCGCCGGTATTTCTTGATTTACGCGGATCGCGCTCTTACCACTCTGCAACCCATGTTGGTTTATATGAAAACCTCAAAGGGTGTGGTGACCAAGTCACCGAAGGTGAAGTAATCGGACTCATTCACGACATGGATCACCCAGATACACCGGCGGCTGAAATTCGCGCAAAGCAATCAGGAGTTATCGGTGTGATGCGTGGCTTCCCACGAGTGGGCATTGGCGATGTTGTTGCCGTTTTAGGTCCTGCTTATGCCTCGACAGATGAATTTCCAGAGAACCCCAACTAAAGGCTCTTCAATTCACGATCAATAATTTCGAGCATCTCTTCCAATCCACCAGGGGCTAACAAACTCTGCTGCGATTGGTAGGTGTTCTGAGCGTAAGCCTGTCGATTGGGTACATAAATGTATCCTGGTCCATTTGTCATATCGAGAAAGAGCAACATCAAATCTGGGTTGCGCCGACGCAATTCCACTGCCATCTCAAGATAAGCCTCGCCGCAATGAGCGACGATAACTGCATCACCAAGGTTCCAAATCCAAATTGGATGGAGCACTGTTCCATCTGGCTGTACGTAATCAATTCGCATCTCAAACTGCTTACGAATCCGAAAATTTAAGAAAGTTTCATTGGCAGTTACTGGTGCCCACTGTTGCCGCATCTGATCTTCACTAAGCAACTCTTTATGTCGCAACTTTGCCAATACCTTCTTGGCCGCCAATTTTGTATTTGGCTGAACTTGAACTGGGTTCCAACCACCTAAATTGGTGCCTGATTTAATTACTTCAGTAAATCTATATTCGGTTGCTGGCGGCAACATCCCAGCGAGTGTGGCCAAAGTCGAATAACCAAGCATCTCGCCATTCTTATCTGCAACGGCAACATCAGTCGCATATTGAATTTTAGGCGCAACATTTCCACATGCTCCCAACAAGAAGAGCATCGGAGCTCCTGTAGCGCTCTCGACTAGTTCGCGCGCTCTCCCAACATAATCGGGGCTAATGAGGTCACTACCCCAGCCAACCGAAGTTGGGTGACATCCATAATTTACGAGGGTCGCTACCGCGTTACCCGAAAGATCAGTAACCCGACCGACCACAAGAGTCTCATCTGCGTCTATTTCTGGATTAAAACCAACGACAATTTGATCGCCCACGGGAAGATCGCGAACCGTTCCAAGAGAACATTTCCCGTAAGCCCACGTGATATCCACTTCGCGAGCGCTCTCCTGTGCTTTGCGACATATTTCTATAACGGAAGAGATTGTCTTCTCGATAAAAGCAGGAACAAATTCTTTTCCTTCACGGAGCGCCTCGTGAATACAAAATGGCGGACCCTTATGTGTTTGACTGAGATTTACTAAGAGGTCGTCAATTTCTATGCCAAGTTCTCGAACTATCCGTCCACGAAAATTCACCACGTCGCATTCGTGACAGCCAATCCACCCGATATCTAGCCCAACGATAAACCTGGTTCGTTCACCAAGGAGCGCAACTGCGGTCGCTGTGAGTGGGCGATGTACACCAGTTGAAAGCGCGCTCTCGCTCTTTCCCCAAGGGTT
>JBIJBY010000060.1:0-7487 GCA_044344975.1 Candidatus Nanopelagicaceae bacterium
AAGTGTTCCACCGATGACCGGGTAACAAGCACAAGAACGGAAGCAAAAAATACGAGAACTAAAATACCGTTTGAGAAGTTGAGGCGGTGGCCTCGTTTTGCGAGCCAACGCGGCAAGAAACCGTCAGATGCAACAAAGTTTACAAGAATTGGAAAGGCCGAGTAGGTGGTATTTGCACCAGCGAAGAGAATTAACATTGTTGCTGCTTGTACGAGAATAAAAAAGATGTTTCCGATGGCGCCGTCGCCTAATATCGCCTTTGCAATTTGCGATATGACAGTTGGTGTGCCACTTTCATAAGGAACTGCATGAATTCGATGTGCAAACCAAGATACGCCCAGTACAAGTGAACCAAGGATGCAACTCATGACTATCAGAGTTCGTCTTGCGTTCACATTTTCTGGGGTTTTAAAGAGCATCACACCATCGGAAATTGCTTCAAGTCCTGTTAGCGAAGAACCACCATTAGCGAAGGCGCGAAGTAAGGTGAAAACTGCTGCCAAGGTTAGTAGGCCTTGCTCAGAGCCAATAGAAATTGCGCCAGGGACATCCGTGCTTAATTTTGGAAGTGTGTTGGTGAGATCTCGATAAATTCCAACAGAAAAGACAATTGCCATTGATCCTACGAAAAAATAAGTGGGTAGCGCGAAAGCTTTTCCTGCCTCTTTTACACCTCGCAAATTTCCGTAAGTTAAAAGCACAATAACAGCGAGGGTCATTTCGACTTTCCATGGTGCAAGTTCTGGGAAGGTGGAGACAATCGCAGCCACACCAGCAGCAGATTGAATTGCTAAAGTCACTACGTAATCAAGGATCAATGCAACTGCAGCAACTTGCGCAACCACTGGCCCAAAGTTTCTTCGCGATACGAAATACGCACCACCAGTTTTTGAGTAGACCGAGATGACGTTGTGATATGAAAGAGTGACAATCAAGAGGATTACAAGTACGACCGCGGTCATCGGCATCAACATTGAGAATGCTGCTAAACCAAATACTGGCAGGAGGGCAATTAGAATCTGTTCACTTCCGTATGCCGAAGAGGAGATGCAGTCGGAGGATAAAATTCCTAATCCATACCTTTTGGAAAGTCTTTGATGGCTTAGGGTGTGGCGGTTGAGCGGGGCGCCAAGTAGTTTGCGCTTGATTGTGTAGAGCAATGGGTCTTTCGGGTGGACGTGTTCTGCCATAACCGATGGCTTGGGAGCGTCATCTCGCCATGCAGTTGCCACGACTACCGCTCTCTCTCGTACCTACTTACGCTCATGAACTTCAAAAGTGCACTGGTATATATAGTAAAGAACCTTCCGCGGAGGATAAGAGATTTGAACTCTTGAAGGGTTTCCCCTTACACGCTTTCCAAGCGTGCGCACTCGGCCGCTATGCGAATCCTCCATGCAGATTTTGGGCTGCAGGGTCAAAGATACTGGGTCGCTATGCTTACTCCGACCCCCCGCATGACGATACCGTGCTGAACTCCCCCAGGGCTGGAAGGCAGCAAGGGTAGGTGCGCTCTTTCGGGTGTGCGGGGGGTCCTCACAGTTAGGCTCCCGTCCATGGTTAAGAACCAATCGCTGGCATCGCCGGATCACCCTGATCAAGGGCCGATTGCGCTCTACCGCAAATATCGCCCCGGCCAATTGAGCGAAGTTATTGGTCAAGATCATGTCGTCACTCCATTAACCAATGCGCTGGCCTCCGGACAGGTACATCATGCCTATTTATTCTCTGGCCCACGTGGTTGCGGCAAAACATCAAGCGCTCGAATCATGGCGCGCAGCCTCAACTGTGAAAAGGGGCCAACGTCAACACCATGCGGCGTTTGCCAATCCTGTCGCGATCTCGCTCCGATGGGCCCTGGTTCAATCGATGTCATTGAACTCGATGCCGCTACACATGGACTTGTTGACGATGCCAGAGATTTGCGCGACAAAGCCTTCTTCTCTCCTGTGCAGAGCAAGTACAAAATTTACATTATTGATGAGGCACACCAGCTTGGGCCGGGCGCTGCTAATGCACTTCTCAAAGTTGTCGAAGAGCCACCACCACATGTAATTTTCATTTTTGCAACCACAGAACCCGATAAATTAATTGCGACGATTCGTTCGCGTACACATCACTACCCATTCCGATTAGTTGCTCCTGCACTTCTTGGTGAACACTTAACAAAAATTTGTGAACAAGAGAGAGTTCAGGTTGCTAAAGGTGTAATACCAATGGTGGTCCGAGCAGGTGGTGGTTCGGTTCGTGATTCTCTTTCAATCCTCGGCCAACTCTTAGCTGGTGCCGGCAAAGAAGGTGTGAGCTACGAAATCGCGCTCCAGCTTTTAGGTTTCACTGACGGCGCACTTCTTGATGACATTGTCGACGCGCTCGCCGCGCGAGATGCGCAAGCAATTTTTACAACAATCGATCGTGTTATTGATTCAGGGCATGATCCGCGTCGCTTCGCACAAGATCTACTTGAGCGAATTCGCGACCTCATCGTGTTAAGTGCAGTAGCTGGAAATGAACAATCGGCGCATTCACTCTTCCGGCAACTTCCGGATGATCAACTACAACGTATGCAAGCACAGAGCGGTCGGTTGGGCAGCAGCACGCTCACCCATGCCGCGCAGGTTATTAGTGAGGGGCTAAACCAGATGCGTGGCGCTACTGCACCACGATTAATCCTTGAATTTACCGCTGCCAGATTGCTCATTCCTACCGTTGGTGATGAAGCGCTCATTGCACGAATTGAACGTTTAGAGCGAAATAACAGCATCGTCTCCCCCGCGCCAATAGCGCGAACGATGCCAGCGCCCGAGGTCCCAAAAGCAGAAAAGTCAGCATCCGCGAAAGTTGCCGTTCCGAAAGCAGAACCTGCGAAGCAGAAAGAGCCTGTTAAGCCAGCAGAGCCAGTTGCACGAATTGAGAGTATTGATGTCGTTGGATTGCGCCGCTTATGGCCTGATGTAATTGAGAATGTAAAAGGTCGACGACGCTTAACTTGGACGCTGCTTAGCGCGAGTGCAACTCTTGCAACTGTAGATGACTCAGCGATAACTGTGGCGATGATCAACGTGGGCGCTCGAGATTCTTTCCTCCGCTCAAATAGCGACGAGATTCTTCGTGATGCATTTATCGAAGTAGTTGGGCTAGATAGAAAGATTGAAGTAATTATTGATCCTTCAATTAATCCAAGCTCGACGCCAGCAAAGAGTTCGGTTGCCGAAGAAGTTGTTGAGAATTCAACAGATCTCAATTCGTTAAGTGGCGCAGCGTTACTCGCCAAAGAATTAGGCGCAAAAGTTATTAGCGAATCTCCGAAAGAGTAGGCCAACCACAAATGTATGAAGGCGCCATTCAAGAATTAATCGATGAACTCGGTCGTCTTCCAGGAGTAGGTCCAAAGAGCGCACAACGGATTGCATTCCATATTTTGCAGAGTGAATCAGCCGATATCCAACGACTGGTCGAGGCCATTCGCGAAGTAAAAGAGAAGGTTAAGTTCTGCGAAGTATGTGGCAATGTCTCTGAAGATGTGCAATGCCGAATCTGTCGCGATCCCAAACGTGAGCTCCACGCCATTTGTGTAGTTGAAGAGAGTAAAGATGTGCAGGCGATCGAAAAAACGCGCGAGTTCCGTGGTCGCTATCACGTGCTTGGCGGTGCGATAAGTCCCATTGAGGGGATTGGGCCCGAGAACTTAAGAATTAAAGAGCTCATGGTTCGTCTCGCCGATGGTGCAGTGACCGAGGTCATTCTTGCTACCGATCCCAATCTCGAGGGGGAGGCAACCGCCACCTATTTGGCACGATTGATTAAGCCACTTGGGCTGACGGTTACCCGCTTAGCTAGCGGACTGCCCGTGGGTGGCGACCTTGAATATGCTGATGAAGTCACTTTGGGGCGCGCATTTGAGGGGCGGCGAACAATCCAATAGATTTCTCATAATGTGAGACGGAACCTGTCTCATTATTCGAGATATTTTTGGCGTAGCGCCTGCCATCCTGAGAAAGTTCTCTCATGGCCTTGATTGTGCAGAAGTTTGGTGGCTCTTCGGTAGCTGATGCCGAGGGGATGAAACGGGTCGCTGCCCGGATCGTGGCGACCAAAAAAGCCGGCAACGATGTAGTGGTCGTGGTCAGCGCAATGGGCGACACCACCGATGAACTTATTGATTTAGCGAAACAGATCACCCCGATGCCTACTGGCCGCGAGCTCGACATGCTCCTTACATCAGGAGAGCGAATCTCGATGGCTCTACTTGCAATGGCTATTGGAAATCTTGGTCATGAGGCGCGATCTTTTACCGGAAGCCAAGCTGGAGTGATCACCGATTCAGTTCACGGGAAAGCCCGCATTATTGATGTGACGCCGGGGCGGATTGTTGATGCGCTCAAAGAAGGCGCGATTGCAATTGTCGCAGGGTTCCAAGGAATTAGTCAGGATACAAAAGATGTTACAACACTTGGACGTGGTGGTTCGGATACAACCGCAGTTGCGCTCGCCGCAGCGCTCGATGCAGATGTTTGTGAAATTTATACCGATGTCGATGGAGTCTTCTCCGCTGATCCACGAGTTGTCCCATCCGCTCGCAAATTAAAGAGCATCACCTACGAAGAGATGTTAGAGCTCGCAGCCAGTGGTGCGAAAGTTCTCCACTTACGTTGCGTCGAATACGCACGTCGTTTTGATTTACCAATTCATGTTCGCTCTTCGTTTAGCGGGAATGAAGGAACATGGGTTGTCAAAGATCGTCCAGAAGGAGATGGCATGGAGCAAGCAATCATTTCAGGAATCGCACACGATCGAAGTGAAGCGAAGATAACAATTGTGGGAGTTCCAGATCGCACCGGAGTTGCTGCGCGAATCTTCCAGACAATTGCAGATGTTGATGTCAATATCGACATGATTGTGCAGAACGTCTCTGCTGCTGCTACTGGCTTAACTGACATTTCCTTCACATTACCTAAAGCTGAAGGCGAGAAGGCAATCGCTGTACTAAATAAAATTCAGGGCGAGGTTGGCTTTGCGTCAATTCAATATGACGATCAAATTGGCAAGCTCTCACTGATTGGCGCTGGAATGCGGTCACATCCTGGAGTAACTGCGACTTTCTTTGCTGCGCTATCAGAGGCTGGTGTGAATATTGAGATGATTTCCACTTCTGAAATTCGTATTTCGATTGTCTGCCGCGCATCAGATCTTGATAAGGCAGTGCGAGCTTCACACACCGCTTTTGAACTCGATTCCGACGCCGTTGAGGCAGTTGTCTATGGGGGTACTGGTCGATGAGTAAACCAACACTTGCTGTCGTTGGAGCAACTGGCGCAGTTGGAACGGTGATGCTCGATATTTTGAGCACGCGAGAGAACGTCTGGGGAGAGATTCGTCTTATTGCCTCGGCTCGAAGCGCTGGAAAGAAATTAATATGTAGGGGCGAAGAGCTCACAGTTGTTGCACTTACCCCTGAAGCATTCGATGGTGTAGATGTTGCAATGTTTGATGTTCCTGACGAAGTTTCCGCAGAGTGGGGGCCGATAGCTGCCGCACGTGGTGCAGTGGTTGTTGATAATTCAGGTGCGTTCCGAATGGATAAAGATGTTCCACTTGTTGTTCCTGAAGTAAATCCTGGTGATATTAAGAAACGTCCAAAAGGAATTATTTCAAACCCCAATTGCACAACGCTCTCAATGATTGTTGCAGTTGGTGCATTGCATCGTGAATACACTGTCAAAGAATTGGTAGTAGCGTCATATCAAGCAGCATCTGGTGCAGGCCAATCAGGGATCGACACCCTGCTTGCGCAACTTAATGAAGTTGCAGGTAAAGATTTAGGTTCAGTTGCTGGAGATGTTCGAAAGGCAATATCTAATCTTGGGCCGTTTCCTGCTCCACTGGCGATGAATGTCATTCCGTGGGCTGGCTCACTAAAGGAAGAGGGATACACAAGCGAAGAACTTAAGGTGCGTAATGAATCTCGGAAGATTCTTGGCATCTCAGACCTACGAGTATTCGCGACATGTGTCCGCGTACCGGTCGTTACAACACATTCATTAGCGGTGCACGCAGTCTTTGAGAAGAAGGTAACGCGTGAAAGCGCTCAGGGTATTTTGAAGAGCGCTCCAGGAGTAAATCTCGTTGATAATCCTGAGAAGAAGGAGTTTCCGACGCCAGCAGATGTAGTTGGCACTGATCCAACCTGGGTTGGGCGAGTGCGGGCAAGCTCAGATGACCCGCATACCTTGGAATTCTTCGTCTGTGGCGATAACTTGCGAAAGGGCGCTGCGCTCAACACCGCACAGATTGCTGAACTGGTAGCAAAAGAGTTTTAGCATTTTCCGCACGCAGGAAAGCCCACTACCTGACTGGAACCCAGAGCGTTTCCAGAGATAGCAAAGGCGTAATCTAGGAATAACAGAAGTGTTATCTGAAAGTCTCTTGACACCCTCGCTCGTGCGGAGTTTCCTTACATCATGCTCCTGGAATGGATTCCAGGAATCTGACGAGAGGACTGTGGGTGACCCTTTCAGAAAAAATTGAGAAATCTAAAAAGTTTAAGCTCCCAGAAGAGACCAGCGTTCTTGTCGCGCTAATTGTCCTAATTGGAATAGTCGGTGCGCTCCGTCCAACATTTTTGAAACCTACAAATCTTTTAAATCTCGCTGCAAGCTATGCAATTGCTGCGCTTTTGGCTGGATGCATCGTTTATCTACTTTCAATGGGAGAAATTGATCTCTCTTTTGGTTGGATTCTGAATTTATCCGCAGTGCTTGCGGGGATATCCATGATTGCAGGTGTTCCTGTTTGGCTTGGTGTTTTGATTGGCGTAACAGCGGGAACTGTAATGGGGGCGCTCAATGGCGTGCTTACAGTGTTTATGCGCTTACCTCTAATCATTATTACTTTGGGTACCGCATCTGTTTTTCAAGGTGTCTCGCTAATATCAAATAATTCTGGATCTGTTGTTCCTACAGATGAGCGAATAACTCAGCACATATTTTTCCGAGCGCTAGGTGGTTCAATAGATACACCTGTCCCAATTATTTTGATATTTGTAGTCCTCTGTTTTTTTGGTCTTCATTTATTACTTCACAAAACTCGATTTGGCTATCGTATTTTGGCAATTGGTAGCAATCCTGAAGCAGCTCGCCTGGCAGGAATACCAACAAAGAAGATAAAAATTCAAGTCTGTGCGCTCATGGGAGCAGTTTCAGGTGTAGGTGGCGTACTTTTCTTAGGGTTCCGTGGTGCAGTTGATCCAACAACAGGTGGACAGATGCTCTTGCCAGTTGTTGCAGCGGCAATCATTGGCGGTACACCACTCTCTGGTGGCGCTGGCACAGTGTGGGGATCTCTTTTAGGCGCAATGATTGTTGGCGTTATCGGAGTTGGAGTCGTATTCATCGGAATCGATGCGGTGTGGGGAACGTTAGTAACTGGACTCGTAATTCTCTTTGCGATTGGCGTCGATCAAGTAGTCCGCGTTCGCAAAAAGCGGG
>JBIJBY010000061.1:0-7272 GCA_044344975.1 Candidatus Nanopelagicaceae bacterium
GAAGATATTGATGATGTAGCTATTGCTGCAGCTGCGCAAAATGGTGATCAAGGAATGAATATTGGACGGAGCGCATCGCTACTCGCTGGAATCCCACAATCTGTTCCTGGCTATTCAGTAGATCGCTGGTGCGCCGGCGCGCTCACTTCGGTAACAACTCTCGCCGGAAGTATTGCTATTGGCGCATACAACGTGGCGCTCGCAGGTGGCGTTGAACATATGGGTAATCATCCGATGGGAGATCTAATGGATCCCAATCCTCGCTACCTTGCAGAGAAGATGGTCGATCAAGATGCGCTCTCAATGGGTGCAACTGCTGAACGCCTACACGATAAATTCCCTCATCTAACGAAAGAACGGGCCGATCGTTACGCATATAACTCACAGATGAAAACTGCTGCCGCATATAAAGAAGGGAAGATTCAGCGAGATCTGATTCCAGTAGCTGTGCGCTCCCCCGAGTTAGGTTGGGGCGTTGCCACCGTTGATGAACCACCACGACCAACAACCACAATGGAAGGTTTAGCTGCCTTAAAAACGCCGTTCCGCCCCGCTGGGCGAGTGACTCCTGGAAATGCAGCAGGATTAAATGATGGCGCTACCGCTGCCTTGCTGATGAGTGAGAGTGAAGCGAAGAGACGCTCTCTTGCACCGAAAGCAAAGTTGGTGAGTTTCGCATTCGCCGGAGTTGCGCCCGAGATCATGGGATATGGCCCAGTGCCAGCAACAATAAAGGCGCTCGAAAAAGCAGAGCTCACCATTGATCAAATTGGACTCTTCGAGGTAAACGAAGCATTCTCGATTCAAGTTCTCGCTTTCCTCGATCACTTCGGAATTGCAGACGACGATTCCCGCGTCAACATTTACGGTGGCGCGATAGCAGTTGGGCACCCGCTTGCCTCATCTGGCATTCGCTTGATTCTTAACCTCGCTCGTGGTTTCGAAGAGCGACCAAATGTTCGATATGGAGCCACCACTATGTGTATTGGACTTGGCATGGGTGGCACCATCATTTGGGAGAACCCACATTGGAACGGCAAAGATTGGAATAAGGGGAACTGATATGAGCGCTACTGCACCTGAGGAAGTCGTTACGCAGGCCTTTGTTCGTGAAGTCGACCTCACGCCATTTGGTTTCGCTGGAAAACTTGCCCTAATCACCATCGACAACGGTCTGGACTACAACAGACCCAACACGATTGGACCTGAAGGGTTAACCGCGCTCAATAATGCTATTGATCAAGCTCTTGGAACTGGCGCTAGCGCAATTGGTATCACTGGTAAACCATTTATCTTCGCTGCGGGCGCGGACCTCAGTGGCGTTGCCTCTGTTAGCGACGGCGCGCAAGCGCGAGCTTTTGGAAAACTTGGGCATGATGTTTTCCGCAGGTTAGGCGAGAGTGGGATTCCCACATTTGCATTCATTAATGGACTTGCCTTAGGTGGCGGACTCGAAATTGGATTGCACTGCACCTATCGGACCCTTTCAAGCACCGCATTTGTTGCGCTCCCGGAAGTTTTCCTTGGCCTGGTACCAGGTTGGGGCGGGGCAACATTGTTACCGCAATTGATTGGTCCGGAGAAGGCAGCGAAAGTCATCATGGTCAATGCCTTAAATAACAACACAATGCTGAAGGCTCACGAGGCGCTTGAACTTGGCGTTGTTGACTCGGTTTATCTCCCTGCCGATTTTCTCGAAAAATCACTCTCCTTCGCAGCCGAGATTCTCTCTGGAAAGAAAAAAATTGAACGAATCGATTACCGCTCCGATGATGGCGCGTGGAAAGCAGCCGCTGCCATCGGCGCTGCTGCGAAGCAGAAAAAGTACGGGGAGGCAGAAATCGATGCCCCTCGTCTAGCGCTCGAATTGATGGCGCAATCACGTACCGCTACTCGCGATTCCGGATTTGCGGCCGAAGATCAAGCCCTCAACGAATTAGTGATGGGCGATCCATTCCGCGCCTCCATCTACGCCTTTAATCTCATTCAAAAGAGTAAAAAGAAAGTGGAGGGCGCCCCGAAACCAGCCCTCGCCCGCAAGGTCACTCGCGTTGGCGTTGTTGGTGCAGGATTAATGGCTTCCCAATTAGCGCTCCTCATTCTGCGCAACTTGAAGGTGCCCGTTCATATCACTGATCTCGATCAAGCTCGAGTCGATAAGGGTTTGGCGTGGATTCATAATGAACTCGACAATCTAGTTACTAAGAAGCGAATGCGCTCTGAAGAGGCTGGCTGGCTCAAGCAGATTCTCACTGGAAGCACAAACAATAAGGATTTCGCTCCGTGTGATTTCATCATTGAAGCAGTCTTCGAAGAGATGGAGATTAAACGTAAACTCTTCACAGAGCTTGAGAGCATCATCTCGCCAGAATGTATTCTGGCCACTAATACCTCATCGCTCTCGGTTACAAAGATGTCAGATCACCTAAAGAATCCAGAGCGAGTGATTGGATTCCACTTCTTTAATCCGGTCGCTGTTATGCCTCTTCTGGAGATAGCACGGACGCCACAAACCGACGATGCAACTACCGCTACTGCAGTGGTCATTGGTAAAGAGCTCAAGAAAACCATGGTTATTGTGAAAGATGCCCCGGCATTCGTTGTGAACCGACTTCTCATGCGCTTCATGGGTGAAATAACTGATTCGCTCGATGAAGGAACGCCACCTGAAGTTGCAGATAGCGCAATGATCCCTCTTGGTTTACCAATGAGTTCTTTCGAGCTCCTCGGGTTAGTTGGACCTGGGGTTGCGCTCCATGTTGCACAAACGCTCAATGCCACCTTGGGAGAACGCTATCGAGTGAGCCCGACTATTGAACGGCTCGTAAAAAATGGCGTGCGAACCTTTTACATCAAAGATGAAAGTGGCGCCCTAACCGTTAATCCAGATGCTGCCGCATGTATTGAGAAGGGAGATAAGGCGTCGACCGCTGACCAAGTCCGTACTCGAGCGCTCACTGCTTTAGCTACTGAGGCAAGGATGATGCTTGATGAGGGAGTGATTTCCTCTCCCGCTGAAATCGATCTTTGCATGCTCCTAGGCACTGGTTGGCCGCTCCACTTAGGTGGCGTTCTGCCATACCTCGATCGAACTGGAATTAGCGAAGCGGCTACTGGCCAACGCTTTCATCCGCAGGGCGTGGCATCCCTTCCATAATCGGCAACTCGCCAGTTGATCGAAGCTCGACCAGGCTCCGCGCGATCTCTTGTCCAGTAATTCCCAGATCCTGAAGAATCTCTGCGCGTTTGGAATGTTCAATAAATGTCAGTGGGATACCGATGGAATGGACAGCCACATCAACGCCAGCATCGCGCATATTCTCTGCTAAAGCGCTTGCGATGCCACCTCGTCGAATTCCATCTTCAATAACGACTACATGTGCATAGCGCTGCGCCATCGTGAGAATTGCTGGTGGTAGCGGTTTAACCCAACGAGGGTCAATCACAGTTACGCCAACGCCCTCGCGATATGCCTGCGCTGCAGCTTCAACAGCAAGGCTCGCCATCGCGCCAACGCTTACGATCAAAATGTCAGCGCTCTCACCCCGATACAGCACATCAATTCCATCGCGACGCTCAAATGCTGGGATATCGGCTGCAACGCTCCCCTTGGGAAAGCGCAGCAACGTTGGTTGCTCTGAAATTCCGATCGCTTCGCGGAGTAACTCTTCTAATCTCGATCCATCACGCGGAGCCGCAACTTTCAAGTGTGGAACGATGCCAGTCAGGGCAAGATCCCACATGCCATGGTGCGAGGGGCCATCATCGCCAGTGATACCTGAGCGATCGAGAACGAAGGTGACTCCAGCCTTATGAAGGGCAACATCAAGAAGAAGTTGATCGAATGCGCGATTTAAAAATGTCGAATAAAGGGCAACAACTGGATGAAGGCCTCCAAATGCGAGCCCGGCAGCGCTTGCAACAGCGTGTTGCTCGGCAATTCCTACATCGACAGTTCTATCTGGGAATGCTTCGGCAAATTTATCTAGACCGGTAGGGCCTAACATTGCAGCGGTAATTGCTACAACCTTCTCGTTACTTCGCCCAATCGAAACAAGTTCTTGAGAGAAGACTGAGGTCCAAGTCTTTCCAGCTACTGCAAGCGCTTCGCCCGTCTCTGGATCAACAGGGCCAACAGCATGAAAACGCTCCGCCTCATCGTTTACCGCAGGTGCGAAACCACGCCCTTTCTCCGTTATAGCGTGAACAATTACTGGCCCACCAAAATCCTTAGCGGCTTTGAGAATATTCTCCATCGCCTCGATGTCGTGACCATCGACTGGACCGAGATACTTCAATCCGAGATCTTCGAACATGCCCTGAGGGGCGATGATGTCTTTAATCCCCTTTTTCATACCGTGCAAGGTTTCGAATATTGGTTGCCCGACAACTGGAGTCTTCTCGAGAACGCTCTTGCCCCAATCAAGGAATCGTTCGTAACCCTTAGTAGCGCGCAGCGTGGTGAGATAAGTGGAGATACCACCGATTGTCGGACTGTATGAGCGCTCATTATCGTTAACCAAAATAACAAGTGAGCGATCTTTGGCAGCGGCGATGTTATTTAGCGCCTCCCATGCCATTCCTCCGGTAAGCGCGCCATCGCCAACAACTACGACAACCGATCTATCGGTGATGCCTTGGAGAGCAAAAGCACGCGAAATTCCATCGCCCCAGGAGAGTGCGGTGGAGGCATGTGAATTCTCAATGACATCGTGCTCGCTCTCACGGCGATTTGGATAACCAGAGCTTCCGCCACGTTGACGTAATTTCTCAAATCCATCTTGGCGCCCAGTGAGCAACTTATGGACATAACTTTGGTGACCGGTATCAAAAAGAAGTACATCGTTTGGTGAATTAAAGGTTCGGTGGAGCGCGATGGTTAATTCAACGACGCCTAAATTGGGCCCCAGATGCCCGCCGGTGCGTGAAACCGAACGAATAAGAAAGTCCCTAATCTCCTGCGCCAGGGCAGGAAGGCGCTCCGGAGCAACTTTTTTTAGCTCATCTGGGGAGCCAATCGACTGGAGCATCACCTGCCCAGTCTAGCCAAACCGTTAAGAAGCGCTCGAGATAAGCGAGCGAAGCACGTACTGCATGATTCCGCCATGTCGGTAGTAATCAGCTTCGCCTGGGGTATCGATACGCACCTTGGCGGTGAATTCCACCTTCCCGGCAGTTACCGCAACAGTTGTGGGAATTTTCCCAGAATTTAACTCCACTATTCCGGTGATAGCGAACTCTTCTTCACCAGTTAAGCCGAGAGTTTTTGGATTTTCTCCATCAAGGAATTGCAGCGGAAGAACTCCCATACCGATGAGATTTGAGCGATGAATTCGCTCGTACGACTCTGCGATCACAGCCTTTACTCCTAGAAGCGCAGTGCCCTTTGCCGCCCAATCTCGCGAAGAACCGGAACCGTATTCTTTTCCAGCGAGAATTACTAGAGGAATTCCTGCGCTTTGATAGGCAACCGATGCATCGTAAATCGTTGATTGCGCTCCACCTTCAAGGAAATTCTTAGTAAATCCTCCCTCAACTCCCTCTTTCTCAAGAAGGAGATTTTTCAATCTGATATTTGCGAATGTGCCACGAATCATCACTTCATGATTACCTCTGCGTGAACCGTAGGAATTGAAATCAGCGCGTTCAACTCCATGGCTCTGCAGATATTTTCCTGCAGGCGAATCAGCTTTGATATTTCCAGCTGGAGAGATGTGGTCAGTTGTCACTGAATCGCCTAGGAGCGCAAGAACCCGCGCGCCTGCAATATCTTGAACGGGAACAGGGTTCTTTGGCATGCCTTCAAAGTAAGGCGGCTTACGAACATAAGTTGATTGTGGATCCCATTCAAAAGTTTCACCAGTTGGTGTATCAAGCGCCTTCCAGCGATGATCTCCTTCAAAGACAGAGGCATAATCTTTGCGGAACATCTCTGACGTAATCGAATTGGCAACCACGCTCTCAATCTCTTGAGAGCTTGGCCAGATATCTTTTAGATAGACCGGGGCGCCATGTGCATCGGTGCCTAACGGATCCTTCTCGAAATCATGATTCATCGTTCCTGCAATTGCATACGCAACAACTAGTGGTGGCGATGCAAGATAGTTCATTCGCACATCGGGCGAGATGCGCCCCTCAAAATTTCTATTTCCGGATAGCACTGCCGAAACGGCGAGATCTTGCTCGTTAATCGCAGCAGAAATTTCAGTTGGAAGTGGTCCTGAGTTTCCGATACATGTGACGCAGCCATAGCCGACAAGATTAAATCCGAGCGCTTCCATGTAACGGGTGAGATCGGCACGATCGTAGTAATCAGTAACAACTTTTGACCCGGGTGCGAGCGTGGTCTTTACCCACGGCTTAGCTTTCAGCCCGCGTTCCACCGCTTTCTTCGCAAGCAAGGCAGCGCCAACCATTACAGATGGATTGGAGGTGTTGGTACAAGAGGTGATGGAGGCAATCACAACATCCCCATTGGTTATGGTGAACTTCTGCTCCCCCATTGCCACGGCGACCGGAGCTTTGGCGGTCTTCTCTCGAATGTAACTTGGCAACGCTTCGATGAACTTTGATTTCGCTTCATCTAACGCGATTCGATCTTGCGGTCGTTTTGGTCCAGCTATCGATGGGCGGATGGTTGAGAGATCCAATTCGAGATGCTCGGAATAGCGAGGTGTTGCTTTTGGATCATGCCAGAGACCTTGCGCTTTTGCGTAATCAGCGACAAGCGTTAGCTGCTCTTCATTTCGTCCAGTCAGGCGTAGATAGGTAATCGTCTCTTCATCGATCGGGAAAATTGCGCAGGTCGATCCGTACTCTGGGCTCATATTTCCGATTGTTGCCCGATTAGCCATCGGAACGGCAGAAACACCTGGGCCGTAAAACTCAACGAACTTTCCAACAACGCCGTGCTTGCGGAGTTGCTCGGTAATGGTGAGCGCAAGATCAGTTGCTGTTGTTCCAACCGGCAATTGACCTGTTAACTTGAAGCCGACTACTCGTGGGATAAGCATCGACACAGGTTGCCCAAGAAGCGCAGCCTCTGCCTCGATACCGCCAACTCCCCAACCAAGGACGCCAAGTCCATTAACCATTGTGGTGTGCGAGTCAGTTCCGACCACAGTATCTGGGTAGGCACGCATCACGCCATCAACTTCACGAAGCATCACAACTCGCGCCAAGTACTCGATATTTACTTGGTGAACAATTCCTGTTCCTGGAGGAACTACTTTGAACTCATCGAATGCGCTTTGACCCCAGCGCAAGAAGCGA
>JBIJBY010000062.1:0-7070 GCA_044344975.1 Candidatus Nanopelagicaceae bacterium
CCAAAGGGAAGTGCAAATCATCACCATCACGAACGAGCGTTTCATGGCTGGCAATGTGTACTTCAACGTAGAGATCACCACATGGCCCACCACCTGGCCCAACCTCCCCTTTGCCAGAGAGTTGGATCCGGTTTCCATCATCAATTCCAGCTGGAATGTTGATCTGCAACGTTGAGCGTGAGCGCACTCGCCCATCACCGGCGCACTCACCGCAAGGCTCTTTAATAGTTGTTCCGAAACCTTGGCAATTAGCACATGGGCGAGAGGTCATCATCTGTCCGAGAATGGAGCGAGTGACCTGCTGCACCTCGCCACGTCCACGACAGAGTTCACATGTCGTTGGAGAACTTCCAGGTGCGCAGCCAGTGCCGGTGCAGAGTTCGCAAGTTACCGCTGTCTCAACTGTTAACTCTCGCTCGACACCAAATGCTGCCTCTTCAAGAGTGAGATCGATTCGAATTAGCGCATCTTGACCTCTGCGAACGCGAGCGCGCGGACCGCGCGATCCCCCTCCACCAAAAAAGGCATCCATGATGTCACCGAAGCCGAATCCTCCGGCGAATCCTCCATCACCACCCATGTCATAGCTGCGGCGTTTATCGGCATCGCTCAAGATTTCATAGGCATGGGTTATCTCTTTGAATCGCTCTTGTGAATGTGGATCAGGATTCACATCAGGATGTAGTTCGCGCGCTAATTTTCGATATGCGCGCTTAATATCTTCTGATGATGCTTCGCGCGAAAGCCCTAAAGCGGAGTAATGATCTTGAGCCATTAAATCTCCTCTTGCAGAAATCTGCTGACATAACGAGCGACGGCGCTGACCGCACTCATAGAAGTTGGGTAATCCATTCGGGTGGGTCCGATAATGCCCAGCGTTGCCACTGCATCGCCTGTTGGTCCATAACCCGTAGTGATCACGCTCGTTGCATGTAATTTCTTATTTTCTTGTTCATGGCCAATTTTCACTTTCATCTCATCGACCGCCTCGCCTAAGAGTCTTAGTAACACGACCTGTTCCTCAAGCGCTTCCAGGACGGGGTGCACACTTTCATTGAAATCGGGCGCATGGCGGGCAAGGTTGGCTGTACCAGAAACAACGACACGTTCTTCACTTTTTTCAATAGCCATTTCAAGAATGACGGCAATAACGTGGCGAATATTTGTCAGTGCATTATCTGGAAAATCTATTTCTAAGTCCTTGAGCAAAGCTGGCAACGAAGCTAACTTTTTTCCGGCAGCACGAGCGTTGAGCTTGCCCCGCAAATTATTAAGGGTGCCCTCATCCATGGCGTGTGGTAAATCAAGAATCCTTTGTTCAACTCGTCCAGTATCGGCGATTAAGACCAACATCAACCGATTAGGAGCAAGTGCAAGGACTTCGATATGACGAACTGCGGAGCGAGTGAGCGATGGGTATTGAACAATCGCTACCTGATGAGTGACCTGTGCAAGCAAGCGGACAGTTCGTGCGACTACATCATCAAGATCAACAGCGCCCTCTAAAAATTTATCAATCGCTCGACGCTCGGGCGCAGAGAGGGGCTTCACTGTCGAGAGTCGATCAACGAAAACTCGATACCCCAAATCTGTTGGGATACGCCCTGCGCTTGTATGCGGCTGAATAATCAGCCCTTCATCTTCCAGCGCAGCCATTTCATTCCGAATAGTTGCTGGCGAAATGCTCAACCCATGGCGAGCAGCGAGAACTTTTGAGCCTACGGGTTCGTTGGTTGCGACGTAGTCTTCAACGATTGCGCGCAAAATTTCCATCCGCCGCTCCATGAACTACCCCCTGACCACCTAAGCGCTATCGGTTCTATTGGCTTGGCACTTGCCGTGCCTGAGTGCCAATTTTAGAGGGAAAGCTAGAGAGTGACGAGCGCAACCGAGGCAACGGTCAACAAGATGAACGCGGGTAACCCAGAGGAAGCTTTGCCAGCGCGGAAGTGGAGGATTAGCGCCACCGCCATCGTGCACCAGGCGCCAACGAGAGCTAACCACTGTATGGCGTTGGTAAACCATGAATCGTATAAGCCAATAACAAGTCCGAGAGCTAGCAGAACTTCAAAGAAACCTACTAAGCGCGCAAGTCCATCTGGAACGTTAACCTCTCGTGTGCCTGAGAGCCCTTTCTCGTTCCCGCTTGCCTTCGAGATACCGGAGAGCAGAAAAATTAGCGCGAGAAGAGCAGTAAGTACCAGATTCAGAGTATCCATAGCGCAATACTAGCGAAGGTCAATGTGAAAGTACTTCTCTGACGATTTGGTCAGCGAGAAGTCGTCCATCTAGCGAGAGCACCCCGCGTCCATCACGCCAAGCTTCGGCCATGAACAAGCCACGTTCATAAAAACCATCAAGGATCGCACGTTGCGAAACAGTGAAGGCTCCAAGTGAAATGCCCTCGCGCATCCGGATTCGAAGCATCACGCTCTCTGTCGCTTTATCCCCTTCGCTAAGAATTTCGTTACCCGCTGATGGTGATTTTTTCGCCTCGAGCGCATCAAGGTAACTCTTAGGATGTTTGAGATTCCACCAACGCTCTCCCGCAACATGCGAATGCGCTCCTGCGCCCAAACCCCACCAATCACCGCTCAGCCAATAGAACTGATTATGAACAGATTCAAATCCTGGCTTTGACCAATTACTCAATTCGTACCACGAAAATCCTGCGCCATTCATTCGGGCATCAATTAACGTGTACTTCTCAGCAGTCTCATCATCACTTGGCATCACCACGTCACCTCGTCGAACTGACGCGCCAAATTTGGTGCCCTCTTCCACGATTAATGCATATGCGCTGATGTGATTTATCGGGAGGGTGAGTGCAAAATCAACGCTCTCCGTAAAGTCTGAAAGGCTCTCCCCGGGAGTCCCGTAGATGAGATCAACGCTAATGGAATCAAATCCAACGCTCTTGGCACTTTTTACTACCTCACCAACTCTCGTTGAATCATGGGTTCGATCCAAAGTTTTAAGTACATGTGATTTAGTGGATTGAACGCCGAATGAGATGCGATTAAATCCGACTTCACGTAATTGACTCAACGATGCGCTACTCACCGAATCAGGATTTGCTTCAGTAGTAATCTCGCATTCTTTTGCTAATTCAAATCGACTTTCAATAGCGGTGAGTACGCGACCAAGCTGTTCTGGTGGCAACAAAGTGGGGGTGCCGCCACCGAAGAAGATAGAGCTGACCGCGCGCGGAGCTAGGCGAGCTTGCGCAAGTTCTAACTCAGCGATCAATGCATCTATATATCCCTGAGAAACTGCGGCAACGGATTCAGCGCCATTACGTAACTCGGCAGGGGTATACGTGTTGAAGTCGCAATAACCACACCGTTTGACGCAATATGGGATATGCACGTAGAACGCTACTGACATACCTCGTGAGTTTATACTCAGAACCGTGACCTTAGCGGAACCAAGAGCTGTGCGAATACTTGTGATCGATGCGATCCGAGGTTTAGCAATTGCGTTAATGATTCTCGACCACTCTATTGCTGCTCTTGAGGAAAGCGGCTATGTCTCTAGCTTCCTTGAGTATTCACGCCTAACCATCACCCGTTTCTCAATGCCGCTTTTTATGCTCGCTTCGGGGTTGATCTGGGCCACGCATGGGCTAAAAATTTACCGCTGGGCCCAAGTCCTCGCGTGGGCTGTATTTCTCAATGTTGCAACACGAATTCTCTGGCCTGATTTTAACTACCCTGAAATTCTTCTTGTTTGGGCCGCGCTAGCGGTGGCGTGGAAGTTAATAGTTCGGTTTCCGATAACGATAATGATTATTGGTTATACCCAGATAACTTTCTGGTCAGTGCCATGGAGTGGATATCAACCTGGAGAGTTAGCAATCTTCCTAAGTGCAGGAGTACTGGCAGCGCGAGCTCCTTGGGAAAAAATATGGAACCCTAGAAAGACTCAAAGAGCTATCAAAGCGCTTGCGCTTCTAGGGCGATACCCACTCTCAATCTACGGAATTCATTTAATTGTGCTCGCACTCATAGTTGCTGCACTTAATGGCCAATTGCCAAACTTCTGACCTAACAACTACTTCTTTGCCTTAGCCTTCTCGGCCTCTTCATTAGTGGAGAGCGCTGCAATAAATGCCTCCTGCGGCACTTCAACACGTCCCACCATCTTCATCCGCTTTTTACCCTCTTTTTGTTTCTCAAGAAGTTTGCGCTTACGTGTGATGTCGCCACCATAACATTTGGCGAGAACATCTTTACGAATAGCGCGGATATTCTCACGAGCAATAATTCGAGCGCCAATTGCAGCTTGGATGGGGACTTCAAATTGCTGACGCGGAATGAGTTCGCGTAGCTTGCCAGTCATCATCACGCCGTATGTATAAGCCTTCTCTTTGTGGATTACTGCGCTAAATGCATCCACTTTTTCTCCTTGCAACAAAATATCAACTTTCACGAGATCGCCGGGAGCCTCACCGATCGGCTCGTAATCTAGCGATGCATACCCGCGTGTTCGAGATTTCAAGTTATCGAAGAAATCAAAAACTATCTCACCGAGCGGGAGGGTGTAGCGAATCTCTACTCGATCCTCTGAGAGATAGTCCATTCCCTGTAAGACGCCGCGACGACCCTGGCACAATTCCATAATTGAGCCGATAAATTCGCTTGGTGAAAGAATCGTTGCACGCACAATAGGTTCACGAACCTCAGCAATCTTTCCTTCAGGAAATTCGCTTGGATTAGTGACCTCTACTTCGCGTCCATCTTCGAGTGTCAGGTGATAAACCACGTTAGGCGCAGTTGAAATCAACGAGAGATTAGCTTCACGCTCTAATCGTTCACGGACAATTTCCATGTGAAGTAGCCCAAGAAATCCGCAGCGGAAACCAAAGCCCAGCGCTGCTGAAGTTTCCGGCTCAAAAACCAGCGCAGCATCGTTAAGTTGAAGTTTCTCCAGAGCTTCACGGAGCGTTGGATATTCAGATGCATCGAGCGGATAAAGTCCGGAGAAGACCATCGGTATTGGATCTTTATATCCAGCCAAGGGAATTTGCGCCGGCTTATTTGCCGTCGTCACAGTATCGCCAACACGTGATTGGCGAACATCTTTCACGCCAGTGATGAGATAGCCCACTTCTCCCACACCAAGACCTTTACTTGACATGGGTTCAGGTGAGATCACTCCCACTTCGAGCATTTCATGCTTAATTCCAGTTGAGAACATCTGAATTTGATCATGTTCGCGAAGGCGGCCATCGACCACCCGAACATAGGTCACAACCCCTCGATAAACATCATAAACAGAGTCAAAAATCAGAGCGCGAGCAGGTGCATTGGCATCGCCAACTGGCGCTGGGATACGGCGAACAATTTCATCAAGGAGATGGTCAACTCCCTCCCCGGTCTTTCCGGAGACTTTGATGCAATCACTGGGGTCACATCCAATTAATCGCGCTAATTCATCGGCAAACTTCTCTGGTTGTGCAGCGGGTAGATCAATCTTGTTCAGAACAGGAATGATCGTTAAGTCATTTTCCATTGCGAGATAGAGATTGGCGAGTGTTTGCGCTTCGATGCCTTGCGCACAATCAACAAGGAGTACCGCGCCTTCACATGCTGCAAGCGAGCGCGAAACTTCATATGTGAAATCTACGTGGCCCGGGGTATCAATCATGTTGAGGATGTAATCATTACCATCAGTTTGCCAGGGCAAACGGACTGCTTGAGATTTGATGGTGATGCCTCGTTCGCGCTCGATATCCATTCGGTCGAGATATTGCGCGCGCATATTTCGAGCTTCAACCACTCCAGTGATGCCCAGCATTCGATCTGCAAGAGTTGATTTGCCGTGATCGATATGGGCAATGATGGAAAAATTACGAATGATTGCTGGATTGGTATCAGCAGGTTGTGGCGCGCTACTTAAAGGGATGGCAGGCATTTATGCCGCACTTGATTTCGTTATCGAGCTGAAGATGAAGATGCAGCCTTAGCCATTGCTGACTTCTTGTTCGCTGCTTGATTCTTGTGGATGACGCCCTTGGCTACAGCGACATCGAGGGCACGTGAAGCGGCGCGGAGCTCTTTGGTCACGACTGCAGAATCCCCAGCAGTTACGGCATCACGGAAGCGGCGGATGGCGGTCTTGAGCGAGGAGCGAACAGCCTTGTTCCGCTCTTGCGCCTTCGCGTTGGTCTTGATCCGCTTGATCTGCGACTTGATATTTGCCATAAAGCTCTGGCTCTCTTCTCTTCTCGATTTCTTGAGGGCCGGATTGGCCGTTCATAAGGGAAGGAGGGTATCAGGAGGGCGGCAACTGGCTCAAACTGAGCGTGCGGCAGCCACTGCCATCAAGGCTTGCTCGCAGGCAAAGGCAGGATCGCTGCCACCACCCTTGACCTGGCTATCGGCGTGCGCAATGGCGCTGATTGCCGAGGTAATCCCTGCCCCGCTCCAACCCGCCAACTGACGCCGAGCTTTATCTACCTGCCATGGCGCCATTCCCAAAACCGGCGCAAGCTCAGCTGCACGGGCAGAACGAGGAGCGGAACCAACTTTGGCAAGCGTACGTAATGAGGAAGCTAACGAATTAACAATGACCACTGGATCTACCCCGGTATCCAAGGCTTGACGCAAAGTTACCAGCGCCTCTCCAAGCGTGCTTTCAAGAATTGCATCTGCAACGGCAAACGAAGTCGTCTCGACTCGTCCTGCAAAGAGCGCGTTTACATCTTTGACTTCAATCGTTCCAGAGGTATCACTGAGCAGTTGATGGAGCGTACTGATCATCTCGCGCGCCTCACTTCCCGAAGCATCAACAAGAGCTCGAGCAGCATCACCACTTATCTTCCGACCACGATCTAAAGCTTCGGCTTTGATTAACTCAATCTTCTCGCCATCTTTTTTTATCGCATCACAAGCAATAACAGTAACTTTAATCTTCTTTAATTTTTCAATAAAGGCTTTCCCTTTAATCCCGCCAGGATGAATGAGAACAAGGGTGATATCAATAGGATGATCGGTAAGGAAACGCAGGATTTCCTCTTGGGTTTCTTCGGGAATATCTTGCAATTCGCGTAGAACTACTAAACGCTC
>JBIJBY010000063.1:0-7038 GCA_044344975.1 Candidatus Nanopelagicaceae bacterium
TGGTCAGCACTGGATGTACAAGGGCGAGCATGTCTTGATTATTTTCGATGACCTCTCAAAGCAAGCAGAGGCCTATCGCTCAGTCTCGCTCCTACTTCGCCGACCACCAGGTCGCGAAGCGTACCCTGGAGATGTTTTCTATTTACACTCACGCCTACTCGAGCGTTGCGCAAAACTTTCAGATGATATGGGTGGCGGCTCGATGACTGGTCTGCCAATCATCGAGACAAAAGGTAATGACGTCTCTGCCTTCATTCCGACCAACGTTATTTCGATTACTGACGGCCAGTGCTTCCTTGAGACTGACCTCTTTAACGCAGGTGTTCGTCCTGCGATCAACGTCGGTATCTCCGTCTCACGTGTGGGTGGTTCTGCGCAGACTAAAGCGATTAAGAAGATTGCCGGACGTCTTCGTCTTGACCTGGCACAATTCCGTGAGTTGGAGGCCTTCGCAGCATTTGGTTCTGATCTTGATGCAGCATCGAAGGCACAACTTGAGCGCGGTGCGCGAATGGTTGAACTTCTCAAGCAGGGCCAGTACTCGCCATATTCAGTCGAGCGCCAAGCCGCGTCGATTTGGGCGGGAACAACAGGACAGCTCGACGATATTCCTGTTCCAGATATTCGTCGCTTCGAGAGTGAATTCCTTGATTTTATTGGAACAGAGCGGAAGGCAATCTTCGACGTAATCTCGGAGACTCGTGATCTGAACGATGACACAGTCGCATCGCTCAAAGAGGCGATTGCCGCATTTAAGGGCCGCTTCGTTCCATCAGTTTCGAAGGCAGTCAATGAAGCTCCAGTAGAAGCGCTTGAAGGCGAGGGTAATGAGCAAATTACCCGCATGGTTCCGGTGAAGAAGTAAGAAATGGGCGCACAACTCCGTATTTATCGCCGCCGAATTCGTTCGGTTAAAGCGACGAAGAAAATCACGAAGGCGATGGAGCTCATCTCTGCTTCGCGCATCGTGAAGGCGCAGCAACGCGTCAGCGCTTCGACGCCTTATGCCAATGAGTTGACGCGTGCGGTTACTGCGGTTGCTTCCTTTGCCTCAGTAGATCATCCGCTGACCTCCTTTGAGCCAAATCCCAAGCGCGCGGCAGTCCTTCTTATTACTGCTGATCGCGGTATGGCTGGCGCCTATTCGAGCAGCGCGATTAAAGAAGGCGATCAGCTAATTGCTGCCTTAAGACAACGCGGCCTCGATGCGAAGGTATACATCGTTGGTCGTAAGGGCGTTTCGTATTACAAGTTCCGTGATCGTGCGATTGCAAAATCATGGACTGGAATTAGCGATAACCCTACTTATGCTGCCGCTCGAGAAATCGGACAGGAGCTCATCCAAGCTTTCATCGCAGATTCTGCAATTGATCCAGATGGAGTTGCAGAGCTACATGTGGTTTATACCGAATTTCGCTCTATGGTCACTCAAGAGGCGTTGGCGAAGCGCATGTTGCCACTTGAGGTTGTTGAGAGCACTGGTCCTGCGGGACTTCTTCCAATGTATGAGTTTGAACCAACTGCAGAGTCGGTTCTAGACGCGCTGCTACCGAAATATGTAGAGGCACGTATCTATAACGCGCTACTTCAATCAGCTGCTTCCGAGCATGCTGCGCGACGTCGCGCTATGAAGTCAGCAACAGATAATGCTGACGAATTGATTAAATCGTTCACCCGACGTGCGAACGCTGCTCGTCAGGCGGAAATTACCCAAGAAATCAGCGAAATTGTAGGTGGCGCAGATGCGCTTGCCTCTGCGATGGCAGGAAGCGAGTAAGAGATGGCAACAGATACCCAGACAATTACAGGTCGCGTAGCGCGAGTTATCGGACCAGTTGTGGACGTAGAGTTCCCAACCGGATCGATGCCCGAAATCTTCAACGCGCTCCATGTCGATGTCACCCTCGGTGGCCAGGTGCGAACCCTCACCCTTGAGGTTGCCCAGCACATCGGTGACTCGCTCGTTCGCGCTATTTCGATGCAACCAACTGATGGCATGGTTCGCGGTAGCACTGTCCGTGATACCGGTGCGGCAATCTCCGTTCCCGTTGGTGATGTCACGAAGGGGCACGTCTTTAACACCCTTGGTGAATCGCTCGATGTGCCAACCTCTTCACTTGATATTAAAGAGCGCTGGCCAATCCATCGCAAAGCTCCAGATTTCGATCAACTTGAGTCAAAGACTGAGATGTTTGAAACCGGAATTAAAGTTATCGATCTCCTCACCCCTTATGTAAAGGGTGGAAAGATTGGTCTCTTTGGTGGTGCCGGTGTTGGTAAGACCGTTCTCATTCAAGAGATGATTTACCGCGTTGCTGAAAACTTCGGTGGCGTTTCCGTATTCGCTGGCGTCGGTGAGCGTACTCGTGAAGGTAACGATCTCTTCCTTGAAATGACCGAAACTGGCGTTATCAATAAGACCGCGTTGGTCTTCGGACAGATGGATGAGCCACCAGGAACTCGTCTTCGCGTGGCGCTCTCAGCGCTCACGATGGCTGAGTACTTCCGTGATGTGCAGAAGCAGGATGTGCTCCTCTTCATCGACAATATCTTCCGATTTACTCAGGCTGGTTCTGAGGTTTCAACGCTCCTTGGCCGTATGCCATCTGCGGTGGGTTACCAACCAACGCTCGCTGATGAGATGGGCCAGCTCCAAGAGCGAATTACCTCAACGCGCGGCCACTCGATTACATCGATGCAGGCGATCTACGTCCCTGCCGATGACATCACTGACCCAGCGCCACACACCACTTTTGCCCACCTTGATGCGACGACAGTTCTCTCTCGTCCAATCTCTGAATTAGGTATCTATCCTGCGGTGGATCCACTCGATTCCACTTCACGAATTCTTGATCCACGCTACATCGGTGAGAATCACTTCCGCGTAGCAAACCGAACCAAGCAGATCTTGCAGCGTTACAAAGATCT
This sequence comes from Candidatus Nanopelagicaceae bacterium, assembly GCA_044344975.1. Classification (GTDB taxonomy): domain Bacteria; phylum Actinomycetota; class Actinomycetes; order Nanopelagicales; family Nanopelagicaceae; genus IMCC26077. The sequence goes on from JBIJBY010000063.1 coordinate 2,929, forward strand.
CCAAGACATCATTGCCATTCTTGGTATCGATGAGCTCTCTGAAGAAGATCGCATTCTCGTAGGTCGCGCTCGCCGTATCCAGCGCTTCCTATCACAGAACACCTTCGTTGCTAAGGTCTTCACCGGCCTCGATGGATCTTTCGTTCCACTCTCCGAGACCATTGCCGCATTCGATGCGCTCGCAAATGGCGATTACGACCACATTCCTGAGCAGGCATTCTTCATGTGCGGTGGCTTGGATGATGTTGAGCGTAAGGCAGCGGAGTTGGCGAAGAACTAATGGCGCTCAGAGTAGAAGTTGTGACACCAGAGAAGAAAATCTTCTCTGGTGAAGCAAGCATGGTCCGAGCTCGGACTCTTGAAGGTGACCTCGGAATTCTCCCTGGCCACATTTCGCTTCTTGGCGTACTCGTTGATGGCGAAGTGCTTGTCAAAGAGACCAATGGCCAGAGCACAATTTTTAATATCAACGGCGGATTTCTCTCGGTTAATCAAGATCGTGTCTCTATCCTTGGTGAAAGCAGTAATTAACTGGCACACTTCAGATAGGCGTTCAAATTTGAGGTGACATGGCAAAGAGTAAAGCCAGAACAGTTCTATCCACTCTCATCTTAGGTTTTGTGACGTTCGCGCTGATGTTTCCGAGCGCTATTTCAGTAGCAGACGGTCCACAAAATGCGTTGAGTGTTGATGAAGTTAACTCCAAAGATTTGATGCAAGGAAATGATTTTTACGGGATTCAAACTTTTCAAACCCGGGCAAAACCAGACTCCATTTTGGGCTGGTTTCAACAAAATTTACCCACCATTCCCAATCCAAAGGGCGGCGGGGGACGGAAAGATCCCGACAAATTAGGAGTCTCTTTTAGTTCAGAGCTACCAATGGCCCTTCTCTCATCCATTCGAGTTTTCACTTCAAAAGTTGGTGAGAGCGATTCAGCCATCAACTATCTCTGCAGCTCCCTTGAAGACCCAATATGTTCCCCAAAGAATGGGAAATTCAATACTTTGAGAGCTGATTCTGTTATCGGCAATTGCGCGAAAAACGCTGATTCAGCGTGTGTGGAATCGCTCTCCCTGACACTTCCAGATAAATCGATTGTCTCTGCCAAGCCAGTCCTAGAAATTCCAGCTGGCACTAAAACTTTTCCCGGAAAATTTAATAGTTCAGGGGAAGGCTTTCCTCCCGGACTCTCAGCATGGATTTGGGAAGCGAATATTCCGGGGGCTCCAACAAATAGATACTTAGCGCGCGGCACGGTGACTACATATGCAAAAAACGCATCAGGAAATTTTGAATTTCAAAAACCCACATTCCATTTCGAATTAGTTCCCATAACTTGGGAAACAGCACCGGTAGTGGCGCCACGTTTAGAGAATTTTAAATATAAAAACACGCTAGATCCTGTCGTGCGCCAAGTAAGCATTCAACCGAGTTGCTTGGCTCACGACACGAATGTTTGCTACCACCGAGCTAAATTTCCAACGGGAGTAAGAGCAACCGTAACTTTAAAATTACCAAATCGATTGACGGGTTGGCTCAACGGACGATTAGTGAAGCCTAATGTCACCACTGAAAAAATAGATTCCATTTACGATCGTGTTCGAGTTGAAGCTGCTCCCTCTGAAAATATTATTGCTGGTGGATGGGTGGAATGGAAAAAAATTCCCGAATCACTTTTCTTCAATGATGATGGAACTCCAAATACCATGGGTGTGGGCCGTTTAGATGGTGCCGCGGGAATGTATTCCGGAAGCGTTGGAGCGATTGAGGAGTATCTTGACTGGCAGAAGTATTTGGGCGAGAGCGCTCTTCTCAAAGAAGAGGGGTGGACAATCTCAAGCACCACGGTCGAATCTGGGGGGCAATGTGGCCTTCAAAGCGGCCTTCAAGGGGTGGTTGCCTCTAATGCCTCAGCATATTCACCAGGGGCGCCAGCATTTAATAAAGAGAGTCAAACGTTAGATTACAAAGTTGCTGCGCCCCATTTTGCTCCTGATGGAAAAACCGAAAATATCGGCACTTATGGACTCTCGATGCGCGCCGATTTGGTGCAATGCTTGTATGGCGTAACAGAGGTGCCTTCGCGAGTTGAGGTAACCATTACCAATGCAACGAATGGTGAGAGCAAGGGATCGACCGTTGAACTCTTTAGGAATGGTAACTGGGTCTACTTGAGCGCAGAGGGGTTCACTTACTCGTCGCCGACGCTGAAGGTTAAGTTAGTCCAGGAGAAAAAAGTGGAGGCAGCTGCCCCTGCGACCAATACAGTCCAATCAAATGCAGCAGTAGGGCCAAAAGTTGCTACCAAAAAGAGCATATCCTGCGTGAAGGGCAAAATCATCAGAAAGATAACGGGAACAAATCCAAAGTGTCCAACTGGATTTAAAAAGAAATAATTTACACTCTACGAATCTCTGCCCCGAGCGCCTGAAGTTGTTCATCAAATTTCGGATAACCGCGATCAACATGAAAGATATCTTCAATAACTGTGCTGCCATCACAGACCAGTGCGGCCAAAACTAGCGCGGCCCCTGCACGAATATCAGTGGCTGCCACTGGAGCGCTCGAGAGAATCTCTTTACCTTTAACAAAAGCATGATGGCCATCGGTCGTGATATCTGCACCAAGTCGAACGAGTTCATTAATAAACATGAAGCGTCCCTCAAAGACATTCTCCGTCACCAGCGCTGATCCCTGTGCGATGGAGTTGAGCGCGATAATCATCGGTTGTAAGTCAGTAGGAAAACCTGGATAGGGGAGTGTCATTGCGTCGACAGCTTTTGGTCGATGATCCATTCGTACCCGTAATCCACCTGGAATTGTGGTGATTACTGCACCAGCAAGTACCAGTTTCTCAAGAGGAATCTCAAGGTGATCTGGGTTTGCGTTATGAATGGTGATATCTCCACGAGTCATCGCAGCAGCAAAAGCCCACGTTCCCGTGACAATTCGATCTGGAAGTGCTTCGTGATCAGCCGGGCGAAGCGACTCGACACCATTAACAGTTATTGTGGAAGTACCTAGACCAGAAATTTCTGCGCCCATTTTCTGCAAGTAAATTCCTAAATCGACGATATCGGGTTCACGTGCAGCGTTATCGATAACTGTTTCGCCGCGAGCTAAAACGGCCGCAGTGAGTAAATTCTCCGTGGCGCCAACGCTAGGGAACTCCAATTCAATCTGAGCGCCTCTTAGGCGACCATTGACGGTAGCGATTATGTAGCCATGTTCATTGGTGACATGCGCGCCGAGTGATTCCAATCCTTTGATATGAAAATCTAAACCTCGAGAACCAATGGCATCACCACCAGGTAAAGCGACCTCTGCCCGTCCAGTTCGTGTGAGCAATGGCCCAAGGACATTGATGGAGGCGCGCATCTTTCGAACCAGGTCATACTCAGCGCGATGCTCTAGACCTTGAGGAACATTGATGGTGAGCGTTAACTCCCGTTCATCGTGAGTGACTTGGCACCCCAGGCGCACCAATAGCTCAGACATGATGGTGACATCTGCAATTGCAGGGACATTGCCTAGTCGATGCTCACCTGGGGCCAACAAGGCTGCTGCCATCAATTTAAGGATCGAATTCTTCGCGCCATGCACGTGAACGGCACCCTCAAGGCGGGCGCCCCCAGTGACCGCAAATCGCTCCATGTGGTTCATCGTAGAGGTTCAGCGTAGGGTAGGAGCATGGTTAATCTGACGCGTATCTATACAAAAACCGGCGATGACGGCACCACCTCTTTGGGGGATATGAGTCGGACCTCAAAGAATGACCCACGCCTTGAGGCCTATGCCACCGTCGATGAAGCCAACTCCAGCATCGGTGTTGTACTAGCTCTGGCAGAAGTGACCCCTGAGGTAAAGAAGCTTCTTACTCGAATCCAAAATGATCTCTTCGATGTTGGCGCAGATCTCTGCACTCCGATGATTGATAATCCACCACACGAACAATTGCGAATCTTGGAATCTCAAATTTCATTTATTGAAGAACAGATTGATCACTTCAATAAGGAACTCGCCCCGCTGCGCTCCTTTGTCCTACCAGGTGGAACAGCCGCGGCTGCGCTCCTACATGTCGCACGGACAGTTGTCCGTCGCGCAGAG
>JBIJBY010000064.1:0-6928 GCA_044344975.1 Candidatus Nanopelagicaceae bacterium
CGCCACCGCTATCGATGAAATCAAAGTGGTTCAAGAACCACTTGGCGTACACAATGGCTAAATATGGAATGAGTATGTGTGTTCTAGGTTTAGCTGATGAATTAAAACGCGATGGTATTTGCGTCAACGCGCTCTGGCCACGGACTGCAATCGATACCGCAGCGCTTCAGATGATTCCTGGGATTGATACTGCTGCCTGCCGCACCCCAGAAATTCTTGCCGATGCTGCACATGTGATCCTTACTGGAGCGCCTCGAACAGGGGAGTTCCTCGTGGATGATGAGCTATTGGCCAGCGTTGGGATTACAGATCTCGATAAATATGCCGTGGTACCAGGCACGACCGATTTCTTGCTCGATTTTTTCCTCGATTAATTAAATCGAAAATCCTTTCGGGAGCTCTAATCGGTTTGCTGCAAGGAGATTGCTATCCCGCAGAATCTGAGGCGTATTGCTATCCGCGACAATCTTTCCTTTATTAAGAATAAGTGAGCGTTCACAAATTTCATAGGCATAAGGAAGATCGTGCGTCACCATTAAAATAGTTACATCAAGAGATAAAAGGATTTCTGACAATTCGCGTCGTGAGGCAGGGTCCAAGTTGGAGGAGGGTTCGTCGAGAATTAAAATTTCAGGTTCCATCGCAAGAACTGTTGCTACTGCGACTCTTCGCCGTTGGCCGAAAGAGAGATGATGTGGGGCTCTATCTTTAAACTCAAGCATGTCGACCATTTTGAGTGCGTGGATACTTCGCTCTTCAATAAGCTGTGGATCGAAGCCCATATTTGTTGGGCCAAAAGCTACATCTTCAAAAACCGTTGGCATGAAAAGTTGGTCATCAGGATCCTGAAATACGATACCAACGCGCTGTCGAGTTTTTTTAATCCCTTCTTTATCTTGAGAATCAACGAGAAGTCCGGAGACTTTGACCTCTCCATCTGTTGCCTCGAGAATGCCGTTGAGGTGCATGACAAGAGTGGTCTTTCCTGCTCCATTTGGTCCCAGCAGCGCAACTCGCTCGCCTTTTTTGATCTGTAAATTAACTCCATGTAGAGCCTGATGGCCATCTGGATATGAATACTGAAGATTATTCACTTCCACGCTTAAATTTGCTGTCATGTATTGCTCGCTCTCCGAATTATTTCTCAACTTGCACCAAGAAAATTTCCTAGTAAGAACATTACGATGGCGGCTAACGGAAAAGTTGAACCGAGCAGCCAATCTTTTCGTGTGGAATTCTCTACTGATAAAGAAGAGAGTGTTCCTTGATATCCGCGGGAGAGCATTGCCAAGTGCACCCGCTCACCTCGCTCGTAGGAGCGAATGAACAGCGCACCGAGAGTTGAGGTGAAGATAGGCCAACTGCGAATCCCTTTAGCTTCAAAGCCGCGCGCTTCTCGTGCCACTTTCATCCGAGTCATCTGATCATTAATCACGTTGAGATAGCGAATCATAAATGAGGCAATTTGAACAAAGAGCGATGGAGTTTTGATTCGCACGAATCCCGCCAGAATTGAATGTGCGGTAGTTGAGCCTGCCAAAATCATCGAACATGCAACGCCGAGCGTAGCTTTCGTGATCAAGTTGAGGCCAGCGATGGCGCCCTCTCGAGAGAGAGCAATCGGACCCACCTCGAAGGTTTCACCACCTGCTGTAAAGGGCATCAGTAAGGCAAAAATTAAGAACGGAAATTCAATGGTTGCTCTTTTGGCCAGAGTCCATATTGGAAGTCGAGAGAAGTAAATAACAGTGAAGACAATCGCAAAATATCCAATAAAGCTCTCCCATTGACGTATTGGTGTTAAGACAACCACCACAATAAAAGCAAAGAACGAGATTATTTTTATATGGCCAGGTAAATCATGGATTCGGGAGTGTCGATGTATGTAGAGCCGCTCTCCAACGCTGTGGCCATGAGAGTGCCCGTGTGAACGATCGCGGGAATTCTCTTCTCGAAGATTCGTACTAGAGTTTTCGCCTCGCACGCTCGAGGGGTTAATTTTTACTCTTTCCAAGTAATCGAACAATCACATACATGACTAGACCAGTAGCGAGTACCCCTACGATTCCAGCAATACCGACCGAGAGTCTTTCGTTCTCGACCCCTTGCACCCCATAATCGGCTAACGCAGAGCCAGATACCGCAGAATCTTTTGCCGTATCGATGAATCCGAGGTCGATGGCAACTTTTTCTAGACCATCAGGAGATGAGGATGCATAGAAGGAAAACACTCCCGCAATTAACAAGGTAATAGCAAAACCGATGATGTACAGCCGTTTTGTGTTCATTTTCGTACCTTTGCCATTCCATAAACTAAATCTGGCCTTGTCTTCAAGATTGCGCCTACGGTCAATGTGGTGATGATTGCTTCGCCAATTCCAATCAATATATGTGTGCTAAACATCGCGGTAAAGACGGTTGAACTGGCGAAAGTACCCTCTCCTCCAATTGCATATTGAATAGAGAAGCTAGTAGCAGCTAATGGAACTGAGATAAAGGCACCAACAGTTGAACCGATGAGTACTGCAGATTTCGTATACCTAAATGCTTTTCGCAGAAGAAGAAAGGCACCATAACCTCCCCAAACACCGATCACAGACATATTAAAAATGTTTAAACCCAGAGCCGTCAGACCACCATCAGCAAAGAGCAGCGCTTGGATAACTAACACAACAGTCAGCGCAATGGAGGCTGCATACGGTCCTACTAAAACAGCGGCGAGCGCTCCACCGAGAAGGTGGCCAGAGGTGCCCGCAGCCACGGGGAAATTGATCATCTGTCCGGCGAAGACGAAGACCGCTACGAGCCCAATGAGCGGCGCGGCTTTTTCGTCGAGTTTGGCTTTGGCCCCTTTGAGGGCATAGCCAACGCCAGCGGTCGCCAGCAGGGCCGAACCGGCCGCGGTTGGGATGTTGATAAATCCATCAGGAATATGCACCCGCTTATCTTATTGCAAACGATTCGCAACTACAACCGGAGGAGGGCAGCCCTAGGCTTCTGGCATGATCGGAACGCCATTTGAGGAGCTCGGCGCAGTCCTTAGTTTTGGTGCCCAACCAGGTGTAATCATGGAGCGAGAAGATTTGCTCCTACATCTGGGGAAGGTGCCAGATGCGCCATCGAATCTCGCACTCACTCGAGAAGAGGTCGTGGAATTCGACGGCGTTCGCATCACCACTCTCACCTGGCGCGTTGGTTGGGGTAAACCAACCAAAGCATTTCTACTCACCCCGATTGGTGCGAACGCTCCGCTACCTGGAGTTCTCTACCTACATAGCCATGATGACCTAAAAGAGTTTGGTAAAGAGAAGGTGGCGCAGCGTCAAGCCGCACAATTACCAGAGAGCGCAATGTGGGTGCGTCGGGAGCACTATGGCGATCGAGCGCCAGCCAACGAACTTGCTAAACGTGGTTTCGCTGTTTTGGTACACGATTGCTTTCCGTGGGGCTCACGCGGTTTTTCAATGGATGAATTGCCGTCGCGTATAAAAGAAATTCATGGTTCGGCAGATATCTCGGAATTTGAGAATCTTTCCGTGATGTTTGAATCGATATCCCTGAATAAATACTTAAGTTTGTATGGAGCCACCATGGCTGGCATTTTAAATTTTGATGATCGTGTTGCCGTAGAGGTTGCAAAATCTTTACCTGAGATAAGCGGGCCAATTTCAGTGATTGGCCTCTCTGGTGGCGGTTGTCGTGCCATCCTCCTCCACGCCACCAACCCAGAGCTTCGTGCGGTCGTCTCCACCGGAGCAATGGCGACGTACTCATCGATGATTCATGAACATATCGCACCGCATTCGTGGATGTTCTTTCCATTTGATTTAGCAAGCAAAGGGGAGTGGCCTCAAGTCGCAATGATTTCTGAGACACCATTGTTTGTACAATACTGTGGTCAAGATCAATTGTTTACAGAAGCCGGAATGGCTGACGCGCATGCGATGCTGGAGAAGCATGATGGTGGGCGTGGAAAGTACCGTGGCGAATTCTATCCAGTGCGCCATTCATTTACTGTCGATATGCAAGAAGCAGCTTTCGATTGGCTAGCTAAGCATGTCTGAACGTCGCGAAGATCGCTTCTTTGAATGTTCGAGCGCGGCGTTACCTCTTGCGCGTGAACTCTATAGCCAGATGGCAGCCTTCCCGATTCTTTCGCCGCATGGACATGTGAACGCTGCGTTACTCGCAGAGAATCTTCCATTTCAAGATCCGGTATCTCTTCTAGTTACTCCAGATCATTACATCACTCGAATGCTGGCAAGCCAGGGTATTGATTATGCAGAACTTGGGATACCAACTCGGGATGGGGTAGTGGCAAGCGCAATTGCTCCGGAACGAATTTGGCAGATTCTCGCTGAGAATTGGAGCGCATTTGCAGGAACGCCCTCCCGTATTTGGTTTGAAGAGATTCTCACTGAGATTTTTGCCATCGAACTTCCGTTCACTAAAGAGAGCGCTCCACGGATTTATAAAGAAATATCAGAAGTGCTGGCGCGTAGCACCTTCCTACCACGCACACTCTTTGAACAATTTCAGATCGAATCCTTGGCAACAACCGATGGCACTAACGATTCTTTGGAGCATCACAAAGCTCTCGGAAGTACTTCGTTAAAGGGGAGAGTAATTCCCACCTTCCGCCCAGATGATGTCAGCGACCCCGAACGCACAGATTGGTTAGCCGCACTTTCAGAGCTCGAGAAGAGTAGTGAGATCACAATTAATTCCTTTGCTGATTTACGGTTGGCGCTGCGCGCTGCGCGCGATCGATTTATCGCTCATGGAGCAAAAGCTACCGACCACGGGATGCCCTCAGCGTTTACCGCCGAATTACCCGAGAGCGAAAAGGAAGCGCTGTTTACACGTCTTCGAAAAGTTGGAGTTACCGCTCAGGATGCCGAATTATTTCGAGGCGTCATGCTCATGGAACATGCGCATATGTCATCAGAAGATGGCCTAGTAATGCAGTTACACCCGGGCGCTCTGCGAAACCATGCTCCTGCAATTTTGGCCAGTTATGGAGCAGATCGAGGATTTGATATCCCCGTGCGAACTGAATTTACTCGAGCCCTGAAACCGCTTCTTGATAAATTTGGCTTCGCGAAGAATTTCAGGTTAGCGCTCTTCACGCTTGACGAATCAACGTACTCGAGAGAATTGGCGCCAATTGCGGGAGCTTATCCATCGGTCCGATTAGGTCCGCCTTGGTGGTTCCACGACAGCCTCAACGGAATGCGTCGTTGGCGCGATGCAACAGTTGAAACTGCTGGTTATTTAAATTCCATCGGGTTTATTGACGATACTCGCGCCTTTTTATCCATACCGGTTCGACATGATGTTGCCCGAAGATTCGATGCCGGATATTTAGCTGATCTAGTCACGAAGCAAAGAATTACTGAAAACGATGCGCATTTTCTTGCCGGCCAAGTTGCCTACCATCTTTCGAAAAATTTCTTCAACCTATGAACTCACTCGAGGCGTCTTATCTACGTTCAGGGCGACATTTCGGAGTTATCCACTTTGGTTTAGGAGCTTTCCATCGTGGACATCAGGCAGTTTATTTCGATGACGCTCTCCGTAATGGCGTGGGTGAGTGGGGAGTTTACGGAATCTCTCCACGCAGCTCCACAGTCACCGACCAATTAAGAGGACAAAATTTTCTCTACACAGTTAATGAACGCCAAGGAGCAGAGCAAAAACCACGCGTTGTTGCGTCAATTTTTGATGGCTCATTATTTGAACCGGAGAATCCATCTTTAATTGAAGCCGCACTCTCGTTGGAGTTAAAGATGATCACAGTTACCGTAACCGAAAAAGCCTATGTAGCTAGTCTTGATCAACGCTCCATGCCCAATAGATTGCTCGATCTTTTGAAAATTCGCTTTACAAAGGGATTGACAGCGCCAACGCTTATCTCATGCGATAACTTGCCTGAGAATGGCTCGTTCTTACGTAATGTGTTGCTCCAAAGCGCCAGTGAAAGAAAGTTGGAACGTGAATTTCAAAACTGGGTAGCGGCGCTGGCAATCCCGGATTCGATGGTTGATCGAATTGTGCCCGCTATTACTCCTACCGCCATTGATGAGTTTGCGCGAGAGTTCGGATATCGCGATGAGTCACTTATATCGACAGAACCATTTCGCCAGTGGGTAGTCGCTACGCACTCGTCGCCCGTTAACTTGGGCGAATTGGGTATTGAGGTGTCAGATGATGTAGCTAGGTATGAAAAAATGAAATTACGTCTATTTAATGGCGCGCACTCCAGCACTGCATACTTCAGTCAACTCTCCAATCTGGAGTATGTCTACCAAGCAATGCAAATTCCAGCATGGCAAGGTTTTACCAAAGAGCTACAGAAAGAACTCAGTTGTTCTTTCACTCCTCCATCGGGAGTTGATCTGGCAATCTATAGCGACTTAGCAAGATCGCGGATTGCCAATAGCGCGGTTGCGCATCGCAGTGCACAAATTGCGATGGATGGATCGGCTAAATTGCCGCAGAGGTTATTCAAAGCCATCAATGCTCTTGCTCAAGAGAACAAGCCACGAGACCGGGTGGCTTTTGCTCTAGCCCTTTGGATTAAATTTTTAGCGAGTGATTTACCCATTGTTGACCCGTTAGCGACTGACCTAAGAGAGCGAGCGCGACGGTTCGAACCGGTCGCCTCTGTGATGCAAACTCCAGGTCTCCGCGATCCAGTTCTTGAATCAGAATGGATGTTGATTGATGCACATCTCCAGCAGTTGAAGAGATATGCGCCAATAGAAATTGTTGGTAATTTTTAAAGGCACGTTGATTTAGAGAGTTGAACCATAAAGTCGCGAGAGGTTAAATTCTCGATGACCTCCAACTTCAGCGGCAGGCAATTTTCCATTGGCGACAGCGATGATTTCATAAAAGATTCGCGCTCCTACCTCAACCACGGTTT
>JBIJBY010000065.1:0-6837 GCA_044344975.1 Candidatus Nanopelagicaceae bacterium
GTTTGCCTGGGCGCAAAGCAGGGGCAGAATACGGGGAGGAATTTCACCCTCACTGCAGAAGGAGCTTCGCCCCATGGATGACTTTAAGCCCGGCCTTGAAGGTGTCATCGCGTTTGAATCTGAGATCGCTGAGCCCGATAAAGAGGGTAGTGCGCTCCGATACCGCGGCGTAGATATCGAAGACTTAGTCGGTCGCGTGACCTTTGGAAATGTCTGGGGTCTTCTTGTAGATAATGAATTTAATCCAGGGTTACCTGCTGCAGAGCAGTTTCCACTTCCAGTTCATTCAGGTGACGTTCGCGTAGATGTGCAATCTGCAATTGCAATGCTCGCCCCAGCCTGGGGTCTAAAGCCACTTCTAGATATCTCTGACGAAGAGGCGCGAAATAACCTTGCTCGTGTTTCAGTGATGGCGCTCTCGTATGTTGCGCAATCCGCCCGAGGCACCTGGCAACCAATGGTTCCGCAAACTGAAGTCGATAAGGCACATACTGTTGTCGAGCGAATGATGATTCGTTGGCGTGGTGAACCAGATCCACTTCACGTCCGCGCAATCGATGCTTATTTCGTTTCAGCTGCAGAGCACGGCATGAATGCATCAACTTTCACTGGTCGAGTCATCGCATCAACTGGTGCTGATGTCGCAGCTGCAATCTCAGGCGCAATTGGCGCGATGTCGGGCCCACTCCACGGCGGTGCACCGCTTCGCGTACTTCATATGATTGAAGGTGTTGAGAAGAGCGGCGATGCACGTAAGTATGTGAAAGATGTGATGGATCGTGGTGAGCGTTTGATGGGCTTTGGTCACCGCGTTTATCGCGCAGAAGATCCACGCGCACGCACGCTCCGCCGTACGGCAAAAGAACTTGGTGCACCACGCTACGAGATTGCCCTTGCTCTTGAGCAAGCTGCGCTCGCCGAGTTACAAGAGCGTTATCCAGAGCGAGTACTTGCAACAAACGTAGAGTTCTGGGCCGCCGTAGTACTTGATTTTGCCCAAGTACCAGCGCACCTATTCACATCAATGTTCACCTCAGCGCGTACCGCTGGTTGGGCAGCGCACATCCTTGAGCAGAAGCGAACCGGTCGGTTGATTCGACCATCTGCCCGTTACATCGGCCCTGGTCCACGCAAGCCAGAGGATGTAAAAGGTTGGGATAGCTCAATCCACTCACTCCACAATTAAATTACCTACTCTCATCTGCGCTGGAGGTCATGATGGCTAGCAATTCCGGCTCACCCAGTTCAGTTGCGATTATGTGGTTTCGCCGAGATCTGCGGCTAAGCGACCATCCAGCGCTATCAGATGCAGTGGCTAATTCCGATGCGATTATTCCGCTCTTTATTCTCGATGAGAAGTTGATCTCTCATGCAGGGAGTAAACGCCTCACTTACATGGCGAATTCCTTGCGCGCCTTGGACGATTCTCTAGGCAACAAATTACATATTCGCGTCGGTGATCAGGTGGAAGTTTTGAAATCGCTAATGAGTGAATATAACGTTTCTGGTGTTTATATCTCTGAGGAGTTCGAACCATACGGAGTAGCGCGTGACAAGCGCATTGAAGAGGCGGGGATTCCACTAATCAGAGTGGGCAGCCCTTATGCAATTTCACCAGGAAGAGTACGTAAACCTGATGGAACTAATTATCGGGTTTACACACCTTTCTACAAAGGTTGGGTTGTCCATGGTTGGCGGAAAGCCATTTCAGCCCCGAAAAACATTAATGCAATAGCGCCAGCGACGGATGCACGAAATTTTCCTACCTGGAGTGCGCCCGAAGGCAGTGAAATTTTTGAGGCGGGAGAGAAAGCTGCGCATAAACGTTGGAATGAATTTAAAAAAGGCGCGTTAGCAAATTACGATGAAGCGCGCAACATGGCGGGAATAGATGGCACAAGTAAGTTAAGCGCTCACCTTAAATGGGGGGAGATACATCCAAGAACGCTTTTAGCTGAGTTAGGTGAGAGTAAGGCCCATGAAGTATTTCGAAAAGAGATAGCGTGGCGAGAGTTTTATGCCGACGTTCTCCATCACTACCCGCACACAGAGAAAGATTATTACTCACCACAGTTTGCCGGTATGCGTTACGACGATCCTGGAGAGAAGTTCAAGAAGTGGTGCGAAGGAAAGACTGGATACCCATTTGTAGATGCTGCAATGCGGCAGATAGTCAAAGAAGGATGGATGCATAATCGAACACGGATGGTTGTGGCATCATTTCTCGTGAAAGATTTACATATCGAATGGCAGCATGGTGCCAACTTTTTTATGGAACATCTCGTCGATTTTGATGTTGCTTCAAATAGCCATGGTTGGCAATGGACTGCCGGGTGTGGCACTGATGCCTCACCGTACTATCGGGTTTTTAATCCCATCGAACAAGGAAAGAAATTCGATCCTGATGGGGCATACATTAAAAAATATCTTCCGGAACTGCGTCACTTAGATAGCGATCAGATACATGAGCCCTGGCTCTATCTCGATGGATATAGCCAGGGCTATGTGGAGCGGATAGTCGATCACGCAACAGAGCGAATCGAATCTCTTGCTCGATTAGAGGAGATTAAGCGAGGAAGTTAGTGAATTGCCAAGGATCGCTCTCGTCGTATTCGCGATGATTCCATCCTTTAAAGGGATCAAAGCGAGTAGCCAGCGGGTCCCAATCGACGGCATCTGACCAGATTGCACCTAAATATGGCTCAATCAGTGGTAGTACTTCGCGCCATGGAAGATCATCGGGAACTAGCAAACCAGCCTCTGGATTAGCCATCGCCCACGCCACTGCTGCATAAACCGAAGCAGCTACTTGGAGCGTTGTCGCAGATTGGCCTGGAGCTAACTTTCGAGCTTCACCAATTGAAAGTAGCGAACCACACCACCAAGAGTTGAAGGGGTGGCCCATGAGAAGAACACCTAGCCGATCTTCGCCGCTGATGATTTCTTCATTCATGATTCGCTGATCACTCTGTAAATTCCACTGACGCATCTCTGTTTCGCGCATTGAAGCTATCGCAGCATCAGTTGGGCAGTATGCATAGTGCACCGTTGGACGATAAATAGCTTTGCTGCCATCCCAGACAGTTAAATGGTCTGAGAGCGTGAAAGCTTCACCGTGGCGAATTACCATTCCTGTTGTCTCACACGATGGCACCCAGGAGCGAACCCAAGTTGTAGCGCCCGGTTGCGCTAGCGCAATCTGATTCTGCGGCCCAACTTTGTGGGTGTAGGCAGTTGGCGGCAATTTCTTTTCATGAGTACCCCAACCAAGCTCTGCCGGCGCGATGCCCTCTTCATAAAAACCTTCAACGCTCCAGGTATTAACAAATTCATCAACGCGTTTTGGTTTGTCAGAAACTTGGGTATCGCGTTCTGCAATATGAATGACTCGAACATCGAGCGCATGTGCAAGCGCTGGGTAGTTATCTGCACCAAGGGCTTTTTCTACAGCTGCGCTATTTGCCCCAACCTTGCTCTCCTTTAGCGCTCGAGTGCCGATCTCGATAAGTGCGCGCTTAACCAGATGCGAGACCATGCCAGGGTTAGCGCCATGCTCAACAATCGCAGTGGCGCCCTTTTTATTCCATGATGCTTTCATCTCTCGAAGGCGCATATGTCGGTAGTAGAGGGTGCGCTCAATCGGATCACGCGAGGCACCACCAGCATATGGCTCCCACTCTTCGACAGAGGTGTTGAGGTAGAGCACGCCATTTTCATGTGCCCAACCAATAATTGCATTGGCATCGATATTCCATGCTAAATCGAGGAGAAAATCCCCGGCTTTGAGATATTTACCGAGGAACTCATCCATATTTTCTCTGGTGAGCTTGTCGATGATGTACGTGGCGCCACGATTAATCGAGGATGCAAAGCGCTCTCGATTATCTTTGAAATCCACAATTGTCACTTGATGAGGTTCGACTAATTTGTCGAGAAGAATTGGAACTACACATTGCGATACGGACCCTGCACCGAGGACTAGAACTCGATTGTGGAATTTTGCGGCCAACGAACCTCCCATTGAGTGAGCATGAAGCGCGAGAATAAAGATCGAACCGGGAAAGCGTAGGGCATAAATTCACCCGGCGATTACATGCCAGGAGAACCAGCAATCAGGAATCAACGCGCAGCGCGCTTCGCCTCATACATCTGAGCATCTGCACGCTCAAGGGGATTCTCCTCTGCTGTGATTTCGGTGACGCCAATGCTGGCAGTGAGCAGAAGCGAACTCTCACCAACGTAGATGGGAGTGGTCAGAGCCACCTGTAGCCGCCCAGCGAGAGCGCGAGCGCTCTCAACCTCACGCTCCACCAGCGCAGCAAATTCATCGCCACCCAAGCGCGACAAGTAGCTACCCTCGGGCAAAACGGAGTGAAAGCGGTGGGCAACCTCGCGAAGTACATAATCTCCTGCGCTATGACCGTGTGCATCGTTGATCTCCTTGAACTTATCAAGATCCATGAGCAGGAGCGACCACCTTCCATCTGCTGGAATTTGAGCAAGACGGTTGAAGAATTCGCGGCGATTGCCCACCCCGGTCAGCTCGTCAGTGACGGAGAGCTCTTTGTGAATCTTTCCCTGCTCAGCCTCTTCGAGTGCAAGAGCCATTCGAATAAAGGCCAAGAGCAACGTCATGATGGATGGTACGAGCGCGAACTCAGAAATTTGATTGGGGTTATAGGAGTACCAACCGAGTATTGAAAGTGAAAGTCCAAGAGCAAGGAAGATTGGAGGGTAGGTGTTCAATTCTCGCGCATGGCTCTTGGTCAATTGCGGCGTTGAGGCGCTAAGTAGTAATGCAAGAAGCCATCCCTCGTCCACTATTCCACCAACTACATATTGATTATGGCTAAAGAGCCATAAATAACCAATATCGCTCACTGTAAAGAGCACAATTGTGCTCATGAGTATTAAGTATTCTTTAGAGATTCCACTGCGAATACCAATAAGTGTGAGTGAGGCAATAAGTAGCAGGTCACCAATCGGATAGAGCGTCAACAGAAAGACTTCACCTGAGGAGCGCGCATTCGAGGTCGCAGAGAGGGCCAATATTGTAAATAGTGATGATAATCCGAGCGTAATGATCATCGAATCAAGTATTTGTGATTTTGTCACCGCTTTGAGTTGTTGGCTTCTCAAGATATAGAAAAAGAACAAGGGATAAATCATCAGGTATCCCATGCCACTCCATAGTGGTGATGTTGTGTATATAGAAAAAATCGAGCCAAGCGTCCAGGAGAAGATTGCAAATGCAATGAGTCGATCACCTTTGAGAAAAGTCCAGAGCGCAGCGATTGTTAAGAGGGCGTTGTAGAGAAATATGTCCCAAATAAAAGAACTTCCTGGTTCTGCCACTGTGACGATTAGGTGGAGAAGGCCGAGCAGGACGGGGATAAATCGTGGAAGCTGACCTAACCGTGACATGAGTGAACGTTAGGGGAGTATTTGCTGAGAGTGAAGGAAAATCCTTCCTTTGGGGGCACAGATAGGGCAAACTGGACGGATGGAAATCAATAGACGGAACTTCTTATGTGGCTCACTCTTAACAGCTCTTGGTGCGACCAGTTCTTCGGTCACAAACGCACAAGCAGCAACGGGAGTAAAGAAACTTTCTAATGGATCAATCGAAGTCACTGTTGCATCAGTTAAGTCATTGGCAAAAGTTGGTGGCGTTGCGCTTATTGGTGAAGTTAATGGTGCGCCAGCTGCGCTAGTACGCACGGGTGCGAAAAAATATGTCGCAGTAGATTTGCGATGTACACATGCTGGCATCACGGTGAAGCCGAAAGCGGGTGGATTTTATTGTGAACCTGCAGATGGCGGCCATGGATCTGCATTCTCACGAGCTGGTGCTGTTAGTCAGGGACCTGCCGACGCCCCACTTAACCGATTATCAGTATCGGTAAAGGGAAAGCGCGTGATTGTTAGTTAGATCCCAGCAGTACAAGCAAGATCGCGCACAGTGAGCGCCATTTCATACATATCTTTTGAGGTTCGCGATAACTTATCAAAGGTATCCAAAAGCGCAGCTTTCGATTTAGCAAGTTCATCTTTATCTGCTTGCGTCAGGCTGGTATCTGCTTCTGCAGTGGCGAATTGTGCTAAGAGGTCAGCTTTTTCTTGAAGTTTCTTAGCATAAGCTCTCTTTCCAGCAAGATATTGTTTATTGGAATCAATACACTCTTTGAAGAGCCAAGTGTTTTTCGCTCTCTTTACAGTGGGATTCTTCTGGCAGATGTAATCAAAGCCTGCAATCTTCGCGCGTTGATTAGTTTTCTTGCATGGACCGCCTGGCTTATTCGCAGCTTGCGCTGGCACACTTACCAGCCCTAGAAGTAAGAATGTAGTAGCTGCGAGTGCGATAAGGCGTTTAGTCATAGGCAGAGCCTAACTTTTCTTCCTGTGAAATCCCGGTATTTATCGCCGTTGTACTTGGGTATTTCCTGTGAAACTGGACTATTTACGCTCTTTTCGGCGGACGGCAATCCCGGCTTTGCGAACCAAAGAGCGAGGTAGATGACGGATAAGGAGATAAAGGGTTCGATATTGGCGCCCAGGAATCGATAGCGCATCGCCACGAAGGACTGCGTCAATCCCTTCACGGACCACTCGATCCGCATCAAGCCAAAGCCAGTTCGGCAGGTTAGACATATTCATCTTGCCACGTTGGTGGAACTCAGTATGTGTGAAACCCGGCGCTAGTGCAGTGACGTGAATGTTTTCTGGCGCTAAATCTACGGAGAGATATTCGGAAAAAACTGTGACCCATGATTTAGATGCGCTATAAGTGCTGGCTGCTATCCAGCCCGCCACGCTACTCACATTAATAATGTATCC
>JBIJBY010000066.1:0-6811 GCA_044344975.1 Candidatus Nanopelagicaceae bacterium
CTCCCTTGAAAATTTCCTTATACGCCGGCGCAATTAAAGTATTTACACACTCTGCAACAGGTCCGCCGCGATCTAATCCAAATGCATGGCCCACGCTGCCATCTTCAAGGCGCACTGTCGCAACGCAGTATCCGCGAGCTTTGATGAGGTACTCACCTAACTGCACTGGGCGAGGGAGAGTTACCGTTATCCGGCGGGCGGAAACTTCGGAAATCCGAACTTTTTCACTATTCATGGCGCCTACCTTTTCGTCTCAGGAACCTCTCGTCAAATACCCTCCCAAAGGGGCTAGGTTCGGTTTTACGCCATTTTTGCAATCTGGGAAGGTCGCAAGGTGAGAGTTTGGCCTTTTATTCGTCTACCCCAAACGTTATGAAAAATACATATAAATTCTCCATAAATGCCTTGATTCAGTCGCTAAGAACATGATGGGCTAGTGCCACTAGTAGGGCTCCGGAAGGGCCCTAGCTTTGAGCTCCATTTCACTTGGCGCCAACTGAGTTAGGAGAAAGTAAATGAAAAAATTCCGTACCCGCATTGCGGCCGTTGCAGCGATGAGCTTCGCGGCAACATTTGCAGTAGCGGCTCTGCCTTCACAAGCTAACGATGTAACACTCAAGCTTGTTATGGCCGCCTACACCGATGACATGGTTGATTATTACGATGGTCTTGCTCAAGACTTTGAGAATGCCAACCCTGGAATCAAGGTTGAGGTTGACGTAGTCGCATGGCCAGAGATTGGCCAGAAGGTCAAGACTTTGATCGCATCCGGTCAAACACCAGATATCGTCAACAATGACGAATTCGCAGGTGAGGCTGCAGCAGGTCTGCTCTATCGCGCAGATCAAATCGTGAGCCCAGCTGTTCTCAAGGACATCATCCCTGCATTCCTTGACAACTCAAAGTACAAGGGAACTGCTTATGCAGTGCCTGATCTTGCATCAGCTCGCGCGTTCTTCTGGAACAAGCAACTCATTGCCGGTGCAGGTGTAAAGAAGGCTCCAAAGACTTGGAATGACATGCTTGCTGCTGCTAAGGCAGTCAAGAAGAAGTACCCAGATGTCTATCCATACTGCCTCCCACTCGGACCTGAAGAAGCACAGATGATCTTCACAACATGGGGTGGCGGCAACGGAGGTCGTCTATTCAACGAGAAGACCAACAAGTACACAATCAACAACAAGAACTTCAAAGATTCTCTCGACTTCCTCAAGAAGCTTGTTGATCAGAAGCTAACCCAACCAAACCCAGGTAAGACCAACCGAACCGATGGGTGCTGGGCGCTCTTCGCTAAGGGCAAGGTAGCCATGGTTGATGGTGGCGTATTCCTTCCTGACTGGTTGTCAAAGAATGGTGGCGAGAACATTGACTGGGCCGCGGGTGCATTCCCACACGCTCCAGGAAAGTCCGACATCACTGTTGGTGTCCAGGATTACTTCAAGGGTTACAAGGCTGGTGGAAAGCAGAAGGAAATTCAGAAGTTCCTCACCTTCCTCTTCGAGCCAAATAACTACCAAGGCTTCTTGAAGGCTGCTGGTGGATTTATCCCTGCAACTAAGGCCGCTGGAAAGCTTGCTGAAGAAGACCCAATCATCGGGCCTTACGTCAAGCTCCTTCCAAAGGCAATCTTCTACCCAGGAACCGTTGGTTCATGGCAGGCATGTAAGGCATCAATCGTGACCTACATGGGTAACGCGATGTCCAACACCGGAAGAGCGCTGCAGCAGATCCAAGCAAAGTGCGATGCAGCACATAAGAAAGTCAAGTAACCGCTAAGTTACTAACTTGCTAAGTAAGTGAAAGGCAGGGCCTCGTAAAGCGAGGTCTTGCCTTTCACCATAAGTCGAAAAATAATTAAAAAAATAAAAGGAGAAATCGTGGTAGCCGCAACGGTTAAAAAGGAACCAGCACGTAAAGCGCTTCCTTGGCTGAGCGGAACCATCTTCCTCATCGTTGGCTTTGTGCTCTGGCCGACTCTCGAACTCTTTCTCATGTCCTTTAGAAGTATCGACATCTCTGGTCTTATTCAGGGCTGGGCAGGGCTTGAGAACTATCGAATGTTAATCGCGAATTTTGATTTACCACCTGTTTTACGTCGTACCGTTATTTGGCTCGTTGCTGTTGTTGGAATGACTCTCGCCATCTCCTTGCCACTCGCCCAATTAATGAATGCAAAATTTCGCGGTCAGAAATTCCTCCGCTACTCCATCATCATTCCCTGGGCTGCATCGCTAGTAATCACGGCGACCTCATTTAAATGGATCCTCGATCCTTATTACGGCATGATGAACTTAATTCTTAAGGATTTGGGCATTATCAAGGAAGATGTTGACTTACTCGGAAATCCTTCAACCTCCTTCATAGTCCTTCTTGCTGTAGCGATCTTCGTCTCACTTCCATTCACAAGTTATGTGCTCCTTGCCGGCTTACAGTCGATCCCGGGCGAGGTTCTTGAAGCAGCCAAAGTAGATGGCGCTAATGGTTGGAAGAGTTACTGGACCATCATCTTCCCGCTCCTGCGACCAGCATTTCTAGTTGCCGCCGTTATTAATGCGGTCTACGTTTTCAACTCTTTCCCCGTTATCTGGGTGATGACTCAAGGTGGGCCCGGTTACGAAACTGACACCACTACTACCTTTGCTTACAAAATCGCCTTCCGAGATCAAGATATTGGCCAGTCTGCTGCGCTCGCTGTCGGAAACTTCCTTGTGATTTTCATTTTCATCATGCTCTTCCTGAAACTTTCTAAGTGGCGAGAGGCAGATCAAACATGAGCGTTCCAGCGATAATCGTCAAACGACGTATCAAGAGTTTTATTCTCTCGATTATCGGCTTGGCAACCGCCTTCATCTTCCTTTTTCCTTATGTAACAATGTTCAGCACAGCGCTGAAACCAAAGGGCGATATCACTGATATTCCGCCTTCATACCTGCCTCAAGAATATATTTGGAGTAACTTCGTTAAAGTATTTAGCGAAATTGCTTTCGGTACCTATATGAAGAACACCATCCTCATTGCGCTAGCAACGATGGTCATTGGATTGATTGCATCAATTCCTGCAGGTTATTTCGTTGCCCGACATAACTTCCGCGGCCGAACCTTCTTCTTGCTAGTTGTTTTAATCACCCAGATGTTCTCTCCGACCACATTGCTCATTGGTATCTATCGTGAGATGTCAGTACTCAATCTCATCAATACCTACACCGGCCTAATCTTGGTTAATGCCGCTTTCAACCTAGCCTTCGCTGTATGGATCCTCTCTAGCTTCTTCCGTTCTATTCCAAAAGAGATTGAAGAGGCTGCTCAAATCGATGGCTGCTCAAGGTTCCAAGCATTCCGCAAGGTGGCGCTACCACTGGCGCTCCCTGGAATTGTCACCACGGCAATCTTCATCTTTATCGCGGCATGGAATGAGTTCGTTGTTGCCTATACGTTGGCCAGCCAACCCGCAAAGCAACCATTCTCCGTTGGCCTCTCACTCTTGACCGGATACTACGAAGTGAAGTGGAACTATCTCTTCGCCGGCTCGCTCATTGCGATTATCCCGGTCGTACTTCTCTTTATCTTCATCGAGAAATATCTCGTGAGTGGACTGACCGCCGGTAGCGTGAAGTAAGAATGGGGCGTCACAACGCCTTTACCTTTCCCTACACTTTCTTTCGCGAGCCTGCCTCGAAGGTTATTTCTGAACTACAAGAGGTTGGCTTTACCGGAATTAATCTTGCCCTTAACTATCACGCCAGCCGTGATTTCCTGCTGCGCCAAGGTCCAGAACTTGCATATCTAGCTGATGGTTTTCACTACTACAAGCCTGATCTCACCTGCTATCCCAGCGGCGCAATCACGCCTCACCACTTGGATTCGCTCACTGATAACAGCGCGCTCGATGAGGTCCTCGAAGTTTCTTCGGCGAATGGTTTTGAAGTGAATGCGTGGGCAGTTTTTATGCATAACTCCGCTATTGGATTTCGTCACCCCGAGGTAACAGTAACTAACTGCTTCGGAAATCACTTTCTCTCAGAGCTCTGCCCAAGTAGCCCCATGGTTGGCGGCTACATCTCCGGTCTAACCACAGATCTTGCTGCGCGTGGTGTGGCGAGCATTGCCATTGAATCGCTCCATTTTCATGGCGCCCACCATGGCGAGCATCATGAGAGATTCTTCCTCGAAATGGGCGAGGTGGCAGCCTTCTTACTCGCTCTCTGTTTCTGCCAGTGGTGCATTGGAAATTTCTCTGGCGATGGCAAAGCTCTGCAAGCTCACGTTGCGCGACTTCTCCAACCTTTTCTGGCTGAAGGCGATCCCTGGCTCGAACTACCCCTCACTAAAGAGAACCTCGGTGATATTGGCGGGCTCGAACTTCTTGACTATTTAGATGCGCGAGAGGCCACTGTGGCAGAGCGTTATAAAGAGGTTGCGGCAATCGCAAAACGAATGCATATCACAACGAAGTTTGTCGACCAAGCGCCGCTCATTAACGGTTCCCTGGATAAGCCCATGGAAAAGAGTTGGCAGGTTGGCATCAACAATTCGCTAATCAATCAAAGCGTCGACATCTACGAACCGTTGATATACCGCGAGAGTCCGGCGGAGGTAGGTGCAGTTAGCGCGCATTATCAAAAGTCAGTAAGAAGTTCAATTACGGCAATTCTCCGTCCGACATACCCAGATAATCGAAGTGAAGAATCTCTCGTCGATAAAGTCGGCGCTCTACGAGAGACAGGTGTCTCAGATGTTGATTTCTATCTTCTCGATGCTATGCGGCCACGCGATTTGAAATGGATTAAAAGAGCTATTACTTCTTAATCCACGGGATGCGCTTAGGTGTGAAACCACCATCAATCGTCAAGATTTCACCGGTTATGTAACTCGCATCGTCAGAGAGTAAGAACTTCACGCCACGAGCGATCTCGTCTGGTTCGCCAAAGCGATTCATTGCATGCATTCCCTGGATAGATGGATCTAAAAATCCATTTTTCGTGGCATTTACAACTAGTGGCGTATTGATATAGCCCGGAGCAATTGCGTTAATTCGAATCCCATACTCTGCCCACTCAACGGCGAGCGTGCGTGTAATGGCATCGATTCCTGATTTAGCTACTGAATATGGCAAGCGCCTTGGCCAACCAAAGTTATGTGCCAATGAAGAGAAGTTCACAAATGCGCCCGGCTTGCCGTTACTCACTAAGTACCGAGCGACCGCCTGATTCATAAAGAAATGGCCATCGAGGTGTACATCAAGCACTTCATGCCATTGCTCTGGCGTCATATCAAGGCTCGCATGGTTAGTGCTATTGCCTGCACAACAAACTAGGCCAGAGATATCTCCTGCCCATGCGAGGGTTTTCTCAACAACCTCAGCAGCGCCTGGAGCGGTGGTAATAACCGACTCAATAAAGAGCGCACGCCCGGGGAATTTCTTCGCCAACTCCTCAAAGCCACCACTCTTTAGATCGGCAGAAACAACCTTTACATTCGGCCAATCAGTTAAGAGCCGCTCTGCGGTTGCTAATCCAATCCCGCTGCCGCCACCTGTAATGATTACCGTTGAATGCTCTGCCATAGCCTCTCCCCTACTCAAGCCAGAGCGTAGCTTCAACTTCTACGCATAACTCTGGCAACATCAAACGACCAATTTCGACGAAGGAACAGGCGGGGAGAATGCTCGCAAAGAATTCTCCGTGAGCTTTTGCAACAGCAGGCCAATCTTCAATGTTGGTGAGAAAAACTCTGGTGCGAATTGTGTTTTCGTAGGTAGCGCCAAGCTCCTTAATTGCTTTTTCAATCTCTGTGAGGATGTACTTCATTTGGCCATACGCATCATTCGGGTGCATAACCTGGCCGTCGCGAGTGGTCGCACTTGTCCCACTAACCTCAATCAAATTTCCCATTCGAACTGCACGGGAATAACCCACAATCGGAGCCCAAGGGCGATTACCGTCTACGCGACCAACATCCATGGCGACAGAACCTCTCGTTAAATTATTTATTACGTGAATTACGCACTGCTCGTCCAGCAAGATTATCTGTTCGAGCTCCGTCCCACAACGTTGGCGTTCCGTCTATCCAAACGTGCACAAAACCAGTCGCCGGAGTTCGTGGCGATTCATATGTTGATCGGTCAATTACAGAATCTCGGTGCAAGAGGACGAGGTCTGCTCGATAACCCTTCTTGACTAATCCTCGATCGGCAAGCGCTAACCGCTTTGCTGGCCGCCCTGTCATTCTCGCAACAGCCCCTTCGAAGGTGAGTACGCCCTCATCTCTACCGTAAACGCCAAGGTATCGCGCAAATGTGCCGTACCCGCGAGGGTGTGGGCGGTTGCCAACCAAAATGCCATCGCTACCAACCATGTGCTGTGGATGTTGCATGATGGATCGAACATTTGGTTCGTGGCCGCCATGGAGCACTGCCGATACTTTGTAATTCTCGCTATCAAGGAAATCTAGATAAAACTCAACCGGATCTTTTCCAGCGCGCTTTGCAGCTTCATCAAAACGCATGCCTACTAAATCAAGTGATTTTTCAACGCCAGCGATGACAATTGTCTCGAAATTCAAAACATTTCCATGTGCGCCATCAGATCCAGTGACCATTAATTCATGGATAACCTTTTTTCGCACCTCAGGTTCACGAAGTCGCATTCGCATTGTCTCAATACCACCGGCTTGTACCCATGATGGTAAGAGCGCATGGAGATAGGTCATTCCCGCTAAATATGGATAGCTATCTAGAGTAATTTCTGCGCCTTCTCGCTCACCTTTAGCAATTAGATCAAAGAGTAATTCGGTGCGGCCATGAAATTGTGGC
>JBIJBY010000068.1:0-6605 GCA_044344975.1 Candidatus Nanopelagicaceae bacterium
CAGTAACCGCAACCGCAGCGGTGAAGTTCTCTGCCTGGGCCAGCGCATTCTGGCCCGTACTGCCATCGAGTACGAGGAGCACCTCACTTACTAGCGCTCTCTTCTCCACCACTCGGCGGATCTTGCCGAGTTGATCCATCAGCCCCTCTTTGGTGTGCAGACGACCAGCGGTGTCGATTATGACAAAATCTGCCCCGCGCTCAATCGCATGGCTCACACCATCAAAAGCAACCGCGGCTGGGTCTGCTCCATCTTTCCCGCCGAAACAGGTAAGGGCTGATCGCGCAGCCCACGTCTCTAATTGTTGACGCGCAGCGGCGCGAAAGGTGTCCGCCGCCACAACGACTACTGATTTACCCTCTGCAGCTAGTAGCGCACCGAGTTTTCCCACGCTCGTTGTTTTGCCGCTGCCATTTACCCCCACCACGAGAATTACCGTGGGTGAAGTTTCCGAGAGAAGCAATTTACGATCACTTCTCACTAATAACTCTGAAAGTGCATCGTGTAACGAGAGCTCCTTCTCATCGCGAAGGCGCTCTGAAACTAAATGTGCGAGGTTTGGTCCAAGATCAGCGCCAATCAACGTGCTCTCTAAATCTTTCCAATCAATCTGCTCTCGCCCGGAAGATTGAGCGCCCTCAGCGCGCTTGAAGAGCGAGGTGAATTTTGTAAAGAGCGCCACTAGGCGTTCTCAACTTCACGGATTCGCTGTGAGATAACTTCAGTCACCCCGTCGCCACGCATGGTCACGCCGTAGAGAGAGTCTGCAATCTCCATCGTACGCTTCTGATGTGTAACGATAATCAACTGCGAGTCACTTCGAAGCTCGGCGAGCACTTCCAGAAGTCGCCCTAAGTTGACATCATCAAGGGCTGCTTCAACCTCATCGAGAACGTAGAAGGGGCTAGGGCGAGCTTTAAAGATTGCTACCAGCAGCGCTACTGCAGTGAGTGAGCGCTCGCCGCCGGAGAGAAGAGAGAGGCGTTTTACGCGTTTTCCTGGTGGTCGCGCCTCCACATCGACGCCAGTAGTAAGCCAATCCTCAGGGTTGGTGAGAATCAGACGCCCATCTCCACCTGGGAAGAGGCGTGGAAAAATCTCACCAAATGCTTTTGCGGTATCGCGATAAGCCTCTTTAAAAATTGTCTCCACTCGCTCGTCGACTTCACGAACAATTTCCAACAAATCTCGGCGAGTATTCTTCAGATCCTCTAACTGGTCGGCGAGGTACTTCGCCCGCTCTTCTAGCGCTGAGAACTCTTCCAGCGCAAGAGGATTGATTTTGCCTAATAGGGCAAGCGAGCGTTCTGCAGCAGCAAGGCGCTTCTCCTGTTGATCTCGGCGGTATGGAATAACTTCAGTAGAAATAACCTGACCCTCGTCATCGAGAACAAATGTTGGTACATCATTTGTTGGTCCATACTCACCAATCAACGTGGCGGTGTCCAGACCAAACTCAGTAACAATCTTCTCTTCAAGTTGTTCAATCCGCATTCGCTGTTCAGCTCTTGCAATCTCATCTTTATGCACGCTATCTGTCAACTGTTCCATCTCGGCAGCTAGCTCACGAATTTTCGATCGAACAGCAAGGATTTCACCCTCACGCTCAGTTCGCGCGGATTCGAGAGCGCTCCGCTCTGCCATGGCTTTTGTTATAGAAACTTCAATCTGAATCAGAGCGTCGTAAGCAATTTCAGCAAGCCGTTGTGCAACAACTGCAGCATTAGCGCGCGCTTCACGTTTTGCGATTGCGCGAACTCGAGAATCTCGCTCATTCTGCGCCCCACGCTCTAGCGCTGCAGCTCGCTCTGCCATTGCCTTTGCCCGCTCTTCGCCAGTTCGTAAAGTTAATCGCGCCTCCATCTCAACAGTCCGTGCCAACGACACTCGTTCCCGAAGAGCGTCGAGGTCAAAGCTCTGTGGTTCAACTACTGGCGTTGTGGCAACAGGAGCGTTCTGAAGTTCAATCAAATCACTTTGATAGCGGGCGATTAAATCATTTGCTTCACCAATTGATGCGGTGAGTCGCTCTGCCTCGGCATGTGCTGCAGAGCGAGTCTGACTGAAAACCGCGATCTGTTCGGCAAGCGCGGCCATCCGCGCATCGGACTCATTGAGTGCGGCTAACAATCTCTCTAACTCATTTCGCTGCACATTCACTTTCTCGACTGCTTGTGAAATCTCAAATCTCAGGCGCTCGCCATTATGAGTGAGTTCGGTCAACTTCGCTTCGCTAACTTCGATGGCAGCATTTAATTCGACAACACTTGATTCGCGCTTTGAGCCACCGCTAACTAAATCTCGACCGAGAATATCGCCCTCTTTTGTAACCACCCGAAGCGCCGGATATTGCTGCAGGATCGAATGTGCGATATTTAATGACTCTGCAATAACCGTATTGCCAAGAAGCTGTGCAAGTGGGCGTTGTAGTTGAGCAGTTCTAATCACATCAACCGCTCGAAAAGCGCCTTGCGGTAGCGGTTGATTAAAAATTTGGACTGAACTTTCTTGGGCTCCAATGACGACGATCTCAGCACGGCCGGCATTTTCGCGTTTTAACAGAGTAAGAGCATCCAGGGCATCAGAGAGGCGACCAACTACCACTGCGTCGGCAAGCGAGCCCAGCGCCGCACCTATTGCAATCTCCCATCCCGAAGCGACTTCCATTAACGATGCCAGGGAGCCGAGAACAGGCACTTCATTTCGAGAATTGAGTAGCGCTGCGCTGCCATCACGAGATGCAACTGAAAGTTTGAGCGCCTCAACGCGCGCCTGGGTGGATGACCGTTCCCGTTCAATCGAACGCTCACGATCGCGCAAAGATTCTAGCTCTGCGCTCGCTGAATCAAGAGCGCTCTTCTTGCCCTGATAATCAGAATCCAATTCCTCTTCGCCTGCACCATGCCCGGCAATTTCAGCTTCTTTTGCTGCGAACTGTTGTTGGGCTTGCGCTGCTCTGTTAAGCGCATCGTCGCGATTACGTGAGAGGCGGGCAATCTCTGCCTCACTCGCTTGAATTCTTGAGAGAAGGGAGTTGATTTCACCTTCGCGGCGCGCATTTCCCTCGCGTACATCAGCTGCCGCTCGAAGGGCTTGAGCCAACTCATTTTCGCGAGCTTTTAGTTCTGCTTCCGCTCCTAAAAGATTTGCGCTTGCAACGGCCAGCGCCTCTTCCTGCGCAAGTAGGGTCTGACGAAGTGCACGCTCTTGCTCTCGAATTCCAGCAGCTTCGCGCTCCATTGCTTCAGGATCGACAGTTGACGCTAGCACCTCTTCAGAATCAGAGAGATAGCGCGCTCGCTCGCTTGCAAGGTTAGCGCTGCCGCGGAACCGTTCCCGCAAAGAATTGAGTTGGTAAAACGTATCTTGCGCTTTTGCAAGTACTGGGGCCTGCGAGAAAGTTAACTGTTCCAATTCGCCTTCTCGAGCGCGGATAATTTCAAGTTCCCGCTCGACTTCACTTCTGCGCGCGCGGAGCGCTCCTTCGTCGGCGACCTCAACTGTGAAAGTCTCTTTGAGTTGAATCAAGTCTTCGGCATAGAGGCGTAGCTTTGCATCACGTACATCAGCTTGAATCGTCGCCGCCTTTTTTGCCACCTCAGCTTGTTTGCCAAGCGGTTTGAGTTGTCGGCGGAGTTCGGTGAGCAAATCTTGAATTCGAGCAAAATTGGCTTGCATTGCTTCTAACTTTCGAAGAGCTTTCTCTTTCCGTTTGCGATGCTTAAGGATTCCCGATGCTTCCTCAATAAAGGCGCGGCGCTCTTCGGGATTTGCAGAGAGAATGGAATCAAGTTGACCTTGACCCACCACAACGTGCATTTCGCGACCTATGCCGCTATCACTTAACAACTCTTGGATGTCGAGCAATCGAGAGGTCTCGCCGTTGATTTGATATTCACTCGTTCCATTTCGGAAGAGGATGCGAGAGATCGTTACTTCAGAGAATTCGATTGGGAGTGCGCCATCAGCGTTATCAATTGTTACCGAAACCTCTGCCCGTCCAAGCGGTGCGCGTCCGGTCGTGCCAGCGAAGATGACATCTTCCATCTTTCCGCCACGAAGACTCTTCGCGCCCTGTTCGCCCATCACCCAAGTGAGCGCATCGATGATGTTCGATTTTCCCGAGCCATTGGGGCCGACTACACAGGTAATCCCTGGCTCAAAGCGAAGCGTGGTGGCAGATGCAAATGACTTGAAACCCTTCAGGGTTAACGCTTTCAGGTACATAGATGTATAGCCACCCCCTTCTGTACTCCCCTACATTTTCGCTGCGCTTACCCTAACTAGTGGTTACCGCTTCTTCTGACACCTTGGACAGAGGTGGCTTGAGCGATTCATAAACCTCAACCTTTGGATGAGGGTTCCACATCGAGGGCATGGCTCGCCCTCCTGGCCGTAGGCGTTGAGTTCGACATCGAAATACCCGCTCTCGCCGTTGACCCTCTTGTACTGGTCATCAATAGAAGTGCCGCCTGCATCGATGGCGCGCATCATGACTTCGCGTAGAGCAACGAGCAGCTTCTCAACTTCTGAGCGGTGCAAGGTGTTTGCGTGCACTTCGGGATGGATCTTGGCAGACCACAATCCCTCGTCGGCATAGATATTGCCCACCCCGCTTACCACCTCTTGATTGAGCAGCACCCGTTTGATTTCGCTCTTTCTCATCCGAATTTTTTCATTAACTACTTGTGCTGAATAAGCAGCGGTTCTCTCTTCAAAAACTTCCATTAAATCGGGGGCGATGTGGGTAATTGATTGAGGAATTACTCCCCCAAAGTTCTTTCCGCCATGCTGATCTTCGACTACCTCTTCTAGCGCGAGGTAACCAAAGGTTCGCTGATCTACAAAATGCAGCTCCCGCCTCCCATTGCTAAATTCAATTCGAGCTCGAACATGAGCGGATTTATTTGCCGGCACGGTCGGCAAATGCACTTGGCCACTCATGCCTAAATGAATCACAAGAGCATAAGGGCGATCAAAAGTCAGCCAGAGAAATTTACCGCGGCGATTAACCGCCACCACTTTCGCGCCCAACAATGGATTCTGTCCGCTCCGCAAAGATGGCCCGCTACTTCGTCGAACTGCTCGCGGATGAAAGATTTTTATAGATGAAATTTTCTTTCCTGGTAACCACCTAGCGAGCTCGCTTCTGACGGTCTCTACTTCAGGTAGCTCAGGCACGGTCGCTTAATGTAGTGAATGCCAACGTGGCCGCAATCTGTTCCGCCTCGCGCTTGCTCTTTCCGGTTCCGCGCCCCACAACTTTGCCCTGCACTCGCACCTGTGCAACAAAGTCTTTATCGTGATCTGGACCAGTATCTGTCACTAGATACTCTGGCGCTCCCATATTTCGCTCTGCTACCAACTCTTGCAGAGCGGTCTTGCCATCGAGTCCAGCGCCTCTCTCCAATGCGTGCGAAATCAATGGGGAGATCAGCGGCAGGATGATCTTTTTTGTTGCTTCAAAACCTTTATCGATGTAGAGCGCTCCAAAAAGCGCCTCTAATGAATCGGCAAGAATGGATGCTTTCGCTCGTCCGCCAGAGCTCTCCTCACCCTTACCAATTTTGATGTGATTGCCAAGTCCAAGAGTTCGTGCGACCTCGGCGAGCGCCGCAGTATTCACAATTCCAGAGCGAAGTGGACTTAATCTGCTCTCAGGTAGATCTGGGTAGCGTTGATATAACTCTGCAGTAACGATTAGACCCAAGACGCTATCGCCAAGAAATTCCAAACGTTCATACGTTGGCAGGCCACCCGATTCGTAGGCGAAAGAACGGTGGGTAAGCGCTATTTCAAGAAGTTGCTCATCAATCTCAGCACCGAGAGCCTGAGTTAGGTCGCGATGCATAGTCGTGCTTAAACCTCTAGAGCGTTACGGTCCCGATAGGTGCCGCATGTAGGGCACGCGATATGTTGTAAACGTGGTTGACGGCACTGTTCGCAGAGAACGGTGTTCGCTGCAGTGGTACGCCACATGCTCCGGCGCCAACGAGTTCGGGCACGGGAGAGCTTTCGCTTTGGTACTGGCATGGGAGAACTATCCCTCATCGAGGGTGAATTTGCCAAAAAACCAAGAAACCAGATGAAACTGGGGGCTAACTGGGGCTAGTTGGGGCTACTGCGAGCGCCCACCCTCACCCAAGTCGGGGAGATCTCTAAGTTTGCTCCACCGCGGGTCGATGCTTTCATGGCTATGGCCCTCTGGGTTCTCGGCAATCTTCTCGCCACATTCGGGACAGAGGCCTGGGCACGCGTCAGAGCAATGTGGTGTGAGCGGGAGATCAAGAATCACGGCATCTCGAATCGGTGGCAACAAATCAATCTGTTCATCAGAAATCAGAAGCGGCTCATCTTCATCGTCATCTAGGTCGACTGGAACTGCATAAAAGTAGAGCTCCTGGATCAACGCACGAATGGGGAGAGTAATCGGATCTAAACAACGAACACACTCGCCGCTGGCAATTGCTTCAATCTGGCAACTGGCAAGCACGCCAGTAGAGACAGATTCAACCTTTCCTGAAATAGAGATTTCACTCCCCAGTTCAATCGCAATCACATCGATCCCTACCCGCTCTGGTGAAGGAAAAGTTCGGGAGATTGCC
>JBIJBY010000116.1:0-3803 GCA_044344975.1 Candidatus Nanopelagicaceae bacterium
ATTTCGCAGAGCTGGATAGAGCGCCTTTTTGGCAATCATTCCTGCACCTATGAAGCCCCACTGGACTGGAACGCTCTCTTCGCTCATGACCACTTCCCTTTCGTCTCTGTCTCTGTCTCTGTCTCTCTTGTTGGCCCTGAACTGCACCTAATCGAGAATGTCAGGGTGAGAACATAGGCTTACCTCATCATGAGAGCAAGCAGTAAAACGAGAGCAACGGCAGAGCTAGAGCCAACCCTCGACGAGGTTCCACTCCCACTCCGCTTTGGCACCTTCGTTGTCGTCGATCTCGAAACTACCGGAACCTCGCCAAGCTCGGGCGCGATGATTACCGAAATTGGAGCGGTAAAAATTCGTGGTGGCGAAGTACTCGGCGAGTTTCATACCCTTGTTAATCCTGGCTCGCCCATTCCCCCTTTCATTACTGTTTTAACTGGCATCACCGATGCAATGGTTGCGCCAGCGCCACTTTTCGGCGAGGTGCTCCCTGCTTTCTTGGAATTTTGCGGTGGCGCAGAAGAGACGATTCTCATTGCACATAACGCCCCATTCGATATCGGCTTTCTCAAGGCTGCCGCGCAGAACTACTCATACCCGTGGCCTAATTTCCGAGTCCTCGACACCGTGAAAATTGCTAGACGCACTCTTGCTAAAGATGAAACCCCAAATGTAAAACTTGGAACGCTTGCCCAGTATTTCGGATTAGAAGAGCAACCCACTCACCGTGCTCTCGATGATGCTCGAGCGACTGTGCACGTCTTTCACCACCTCCTCGAACGGCTCGGGAATATCGGAGTTGAAACACTTCAAGAGCTGCAGAACTTCTCTCATCCACTTGGCGAACAAGAGCGCAGTAAGAAAAAATTAGCTGATGGTCTGCCTAATTCCATCGGGCTCTATATTTTTCGAGATAGTGAAGATAAACCTCTTTACATAGGAATCTCCAAAAATATTCGGAAAAGGGTGCTGACCTATTTTTCTTCATCCGAAACACGTTCCCGAATGCGCGAGATGATTTCTTTGACATCGCGAATTGAAGCGCTAACTACCCCAACGTTGATTGATGCTCAAGTGCGAGAGCTTCGGCTAATTAGCGCCCACTCGCCTCGCTATAACCGACGATCAAAGTTTCAAGAACGAACCCTCTGGCTCTCATTAACTGACGAGCGTTTCCCACGCCTCACGGTTGTTAAAGGACATGACTCACTGACGCGTACTGCAGAAGTGATTGGTCCATTTGGTGGAAGGCGCGATGCCGAACTTGCCCGCGAAGCCCTACACGGTGCAACCTCGGTTCGCCAGTGCACTCCCCGAATTACGCCTTCTTCGATGAAAAAGGCGAGCGCCTGCCTTCTTTACGACCTTAAAAAGTGTTCTGCTCCCTGCATTGGCGCCACTGACGAAGAGAGCTATCGCGAAGTGACGTTGCAGGTAGCGAACCACTTAACACTTCAGGCTGGAGAGGTGGTGACTCATCATTTCGAGAAGATCTCGCAACTCTCTCGCGATGAAAGATATGAAGAAGCGGCAGAGGTGCGTAACCAGTTAACTGCCTATTTGCGAGGATTCTCTAGAAGCGAGAATCTCAAAGCATTTTCTGGACTAGAAGAACTCATCATCGCTAAATTCTCTGAAGAAAACTCCGAGATTGAAATCGCCCAAATACGACGCGGTACGCTCCATCGTTCAATAACTGTGCACTCTCCTCGCGAAATAATTCCTGCGGTTGACGCTCTTCGCGACTTCGAACCGGCCGGGCAAAACGATGAACTA
Source organism: Candidatus Nanopelagicaceae bacterium (assembly GCA_044344975.1). Classification (GTDB taxonomy): domain Bacteria; phylum Actinomycetota; class Actinomycetes; order Nanopelagicales; family Nanopelagicaceae; genus IMCC26077. The sequence continues at coordinate 1,774 of JBIJBY010000116.1, forward strand.
CTCTTCCCAAACTCCACCCCTGAAGAGGTCGAGATGCTTATGCGATGGGCATCAGATCGATTGGCTCGCCCAGTCAGCATCTCAGGAACGTGGCATTTGCCAACCTTTGGTCCGTCATTTCATAAAAACAAAGTGGCAAGCCTTGCTAAACCAGATGCGAACGCTCAATCCACTTATCCAGTAGTGCAGTAGCAGCGCCTGAGTCAATTGCCACACGTACGTTCTCCAGAGCGCTCATAAATCGTTCATCTATATTCTCGGATTCGACGTTTTCGCCAAATCCCTGAAAAGCAATAAGAGCTGCGGCTGCATTTAACAACACAACATCTCGCATCGGCCCACTTCTTCCAGCAAGTATCTCGCGTAGATGCGCAGCGTTATCGTGGGCATTTCCTCCTCTTAGGGAATCAATTGAACTGCGAGGAATTCCCCATTTCAATGGATCTATCTCAGTTTGGATAGCTCTCTGAGAGCTAATCACATAAATTTGCGTGGGGCTTGAAAGGCTAATCTCGTCGAGGCCATCATCGCCACGAAAAACTAATGCATCTACTCCGCGATTTTGTAATACTTGCGCAACAATAGGAAACATATCTTCTTTTGCTACGCCAATTGCGTACGAACTAGGTTTTGCCGGATTAGAAAGCGGACCTAATATGTTGAAAATAGTTGGATAATTCAACGATTTGCGAGCAGGGCCAGCATGGCGCATCGCACTGTGAAACATGGGTGCAAAACAGAAACCAAGACCAATTTCTTCGACCAACTTTGCAACTTGTTCTCCATTCAGTTCTATTTTTATCCCGAGCGCCTCCAAAACATCTGCTGCGCCAGATTGCGAAGTAGCTGCCCTATTGCCATGTTTGACTACACGAGCACCAGCGCTCGCTGCCACAATCGCAGAGGTAGTCGAAATGTTTATTGTATGAAATCCGTCCCCGCCGGTACCAACCGTGTCGACCGCTCGATCTGCAATTGAAATCGGTGCCGCATGGGCATACATCGCTTCGATGAAACCTGAAACTTCGAGAGCAGTACCACCCTTTGCCGTGTGGCGTGCCAGGAAATCGGCAATCTCTTCAACGCTGCGTGATCCGCTGAGAATCTCCTCCATAAGAGATCTACTCTCAGAGGAAGCGAGGTCCTGGTTTCGTGAGAGATTTTCGAGAGCTTGGCTCCAGATATCGCTGGCCATCGCTACCTCCTCATTAGTGCGAGGTCTGCGAGCTTGAACTCGGTGCCACCGATTTCTTCGCTAGTAAGGCAGCCACCTCTCGAGCGAGGTTGCGAGGGTCAATGGGATGGAAGGTGATTGCCTCAACTTTGGCCCATGTGGCTAACCAACGGTCGGCCTCTCTGGCGATAATGCCCACAATCGGGGGAGCTTGGTAAATCTCATCTTTTAATTGGCGGGCGAGCCCCAATCCGCCTTCCGGCGTTGCCTCACCGTCGACAATTAGCAGAGAGGCCTTCCCCTTGTCATCAAAGTAGCTGCGAAGCGCGTCTGCGGTAGCGAACTCCTTGATCGTGATGGGAGCGCTATCTGGGCTTGGCGCTGGAGTGATTGCCCTGGCGATAGCGGCGCGAACCAGCGAATTATCCGAATAGACCAGAACTATCTCGTTTGCCATTCCCCTAGCCTAATGGAGGGGCGAGGCCATCGCTCCTAGCGGCGCCCGTAATCCTTGCGCTCTACTTGCGTGATGAGTTTCACCTCATTTTGACCCCCTATAGAGCGCCCAAAAACTCTCTATCTCCCCTAAAAATCGGGAATAATCAAGGCATGTCCGCGACCGCACAACACCAGGATTCCTATCACGCTAGCTCTTCCCGTCCCAACCTGGTTGCGGTCGGAACGATTGTCTGGCTCTCTAGTGAATTGATGTTCTTTGCAGCGCTCTTTGCAATGTACTTCACGACGCGTTCGGTGCAGGGTCCGGAGATCTGGAGAGCAAATACTGACATCCTCGCCATCCCATTCTCTTCATTCAATACCACTGTGTTGGTTCTTAGTTCAGTGACATGTCAAT
>JBIJBY010000138.1:0-2755 GCA_044344975.1 Candidatus Nanopelagicaceae bacterium
CGTCTTCGCTGCCGAAAGATTCCAAGCGCGACGAACCGGCAAACTCCGCAATATCTCTACATGGGGTATGCGAGAGTGGTTCGCACTTACTTTCCTCATGGGGGCATTCTTTATCGCCGGACAGGTTTATGAATATGCCCACCTGGTGATGGAGGGAATTACCCTCAGCAGTAACGCCTATGGTTCAGTCTTTTACATAACAACTGGCTTCCACGGTCTCCACGTAACTGGCGGCTTATTGGCCTTCCTCATCGTTCTGGTCCGCACAAGTTATGCCCGCACATTCGGTCATAAGCAGGCGACCACCGCCATTGTGGTTTCCTACTACTGGCACTTTGTTGATGTCGTCTGGATCGCGCTTTTCGCATCTATCTATTTGGTCAAGTAAGAGAGAAAACAGGAGAGGGAGCGCCGACTTCATGTCATTATTTAGATGGTTAACAAGCAAGAGAAGGCACCGCGCAATGGCGCCCGCTCTCTTAGTTGTTGGACTATTCCTCATCGGCGGCGTCTACTCGATTGCAGCTGCTCCTAATAATGCAACTGCAAGCAATGCTCGCTCTGCCCTCATTGAAGAGGGAAAAAATATTTTTCTCCGAGGTTGCTCCTCATGCCACGGTTTAAATGCCGAAGGCGCAAGCATCGCACCCTCGCTAATTGGTGTCGGTGCCGCATCAGTGGATTTCCAAGTCGCTACCGGTCGTATGCCGATGGGCGATATGAGCGTCCAGGCGATGCGAAAAAAGCCTGTTTATAACGCCCAGGAGATAGCAGCGCTCGCTGCCTATGTTGCGAGTTTGGCGCCCGGTCCTGCAATTCCAACGGCAGAACAATTGGATTATGAACGCGATGGAAATGTCGCAGAGGGCGGAGAGCTCTTCCGTACCAACTGTGCAATGTGCCATAACGCTGCAGCGCAAGGTGGCGCGCTCACTGCAGGCAAGTACGCCCCCACTTTGATGGGCGTTGAACCAGTGCATATCTACGAAGCAATGATTACCGGGCCACAAGCAATGCCAGTTTTCGGCGATCGCGCGATAACACCTGAGGAGAAACTCTCAATCATCAAATGGGTTAAATCTGTTGAAAGCGAAGGTAACTTCGCCGGCGCCTCACTAGGAAAAGTTGGTCCAGTAACTGAAGGCCTAGTTGCATGGGTCTTGGGAATTGGTTCACTAATCGCTATTGCTGTGTGGCTTGCCACCAAGGCGCGTTAAGGCATTTCACGATAAGAAAGTTTTAAGAGAGGGAGCAGAACCGGATATGTCGAATCAAATTGAGCCACTTGCTGACCCCGGCCTGCCGCACCATGTGCATAGAAAGGCAGATACCGATCCAAAGGCGGAGCAACGAGCCGAACGTCAAGTATCGATTCTCTTCTTGCTATCAACAGCAGGAACCTTGCTCTTCATCTATTCATTTATCTGGATTCCTACAGATCTATTCGTGTTCATACCGCTCCTAGGAAATGTCAACGCTCACAATCTTGGCATTGGCGCTGGCTTAGGCTTCGCGCTCTTTTTCATCGGCGCTGGAGCAGTTCATTGGGCGAAAACTTTGATGCCTGATGAGGAAGTCATTGCGCAGCGACATGAGATGCGCTCAAGCGATGAAGATCGAGCCTCTTTTGTTTCAACTGTTAAAGCAGAGGCTGCAAAGGTTCAACTTGGTCGTCGCTCAATGATCAAAAGGAGTCTTGGCCTAGCCCTTGGATTAGTGGGGCTCTCCCCAATCATCCTGCTACGCGATCTTGGCCCGCTTCCCGAGCAGAGACTCCTAAAAACAACCTGGGATACAGGCGTGCGAATCGTGACCGATCCAGGCAATCGCCCAATTAAGCCGGAGGATCTCGAAGTAGGTGCTATCGCGCACGTTCTACCCGAGATAGATGATCCCGAACATCGCAAACTCTCAGATATCGCCAAAGATGCAGCGATCTTGATTCGAGTTCGACCGGCAGAGCTCAAGCTCTCCGAAGAGAGAATGTCCTGGACCCATGAGGGAATCATCGCCTTCTCGAAGATTTGCTCGCATATGGGCTGCCCTGTTGCGCTCTATGAACAACAAACCAAACACCTACTCTGCCCATGCCATCAATCAACTTTTGATGTGCCAACAGGTGCGAAAGTTATCTTTGGCCCGGCCGCGCGCCCTCTGCCACAATTAGCTATCACAGTTGATAACGAGGGCTATCTCGTTGCTGCTGCACCATTTGATGAACCGGTTGGACCGAGCTTCTGGGAGCGAAACATATGATTACCCGTCGAGAGAAAATCGCAGGTGGCGTCGCCAATTTCATCGATGAGCGCACCGGCGCAGCAAAGTGGGTTAAGAAGAACTTACAGAAGGTCTTTCCTGACCATTGGTCATTTATGCTGGGCGAAATTGCCCTCTACTCCTTCATCATCCTCTTGCTCTCTGGAACTTTCCTCACCTTCTGGTTTGTTCCATCTCAAGAAGAGTTGATCTATAACGGCTCATACCAACCTCTTAATGGCGTAAAAATGTCCGCCGCCTACGAATCAACTCTAAATATCTCTTTTGATGTTCGTGGTGGATTATTGATGCGTCAAGTGCACCACTGGGCTGCGCTCTTATTCCTAGCTGCGATGGTTGCACATTTAATGCGCGTCTTCTTCACTGGCGCATTCCGCAAACCACGCGAACTTAACTGGATCTTCGGTGTCGCACTTCTTACTCTCGGCATCGTCGAAGGGTTCTTAGGGTACTCACTCCCTGATGACTTACTCTCCGG
>JBIJBY010000069.1:0-6556 GCA_044344975.1 Candidatus Nanopelagicaceae bacterium
GCGCCGTACAGAAGATGCTCACTGAATTTGCCGAGCGTGATCGCTGGACGCTCGATCGAGTTCGAATCTATCCAGATGGGCGGCATGTGGTGCAACTTAAACGGAAAATTTGGCGCCCTGAAATAGAATTTGAGCAACTACCCCCTCTGTGACATTTAGTTGCTATCAATAACCCAAATCAAGCTCGTTGCAAGAACCTATCCAGCGCTTCTACCCCAAAATGAATCGAAGATACTGGGACTCGCTCGTTGATTCCGTGAAAAAGTGCCATGAAATCTAGTTCGGGTGGCAACTTCAATGGCGAAAAACCATACCCGGCGATACCTAGTTTAGATAAACCCTTGTTGTCGGTTCCTCCACTCATTACATACGGAACTGGAATACCCTCAGGATCGCAATCCTTGATCGCAGCACACATTGCATCGACCAGCTCACCGGTGAAGGGAAGTTCTAGAGCGACGTCGTGGATGATTGGCTGAATTTGGATATCTGGTCCAGCGAGTTCGCGAATAGTTTGGAGAAATTCCTCTTCAAATCCTGGAAGGAATCTGCCGTCAATAACTGCTCGAGCGCGTTGTGGAATTACATTCTCCTTGTATCCAGCTTCCAAAATAGTCGGATTAGCGGTGTTCTGGGTAGTTGCACCAATCATTCGCGCCATTGAACCTAATTCGGCCACAATTGGCGCTGGATTACTCTCATCAAATTCTTTCCCCAAAGTACGGGCCACGGTGGAGAGAAAATTGCGGAGCGTGCTTGTGATGCGAACTGGCCATTGATGCGAACCAATTCGCGCAACCGCTTGACTTAAGGCAGTTACGGAATTTTCGCCATTAATCATCGATCCGTGCCCTGCTTTACCTTCAGCTGAAAGTTCCATCCAGTACATACCCTTTTCAGATGTTTCCACAAGGTATAACCGTTTGCCATTGCTGAGTGTTGCAGAGAAACCGCCGACCTCTGAAATAGCTTCGGAACATCCCTCAAAAGCTTCAGGATGATTTTTTACAATCCAATTAACTCCATACATCCCTCCTGCTTCTTCATCAGCAAAGAAAGCAAGCACAATGTCGCGTTCAGGAACATAACCTCGGATATGCCAATCCTTGGCAATGGCCAAGATCATTGCATCCATGTCTTTCATGTCAACAGCGCCACGTCCCCAGATTTCACCGTTGCGAATTTCACCAGACCAAGGATCTACATCCCAATCTTTTGCATCTGCAGGGACAGTGTCCAAGTGTCCATGGAGGACCAGGCCTGCGCGCGAACTATCTCTTCCTTTTATGCGGGCGATGACACTAACGCGCGTGGGCGCTGCCCTATAAAACGTCGGATCAAGACCACACGATCTTAAGTAATTAGCAACATACTCAGCAGCAGCTACTTCGTCACCCTTACCTCCACCGTGATTGACGCTAGGAATACGAATAAGTTCTTGGCAGAGGCGCACTGCTTCCTCGCCTAGATCCCGATAATTTGTCTCGCGCATATCGCTATCTTCCTACAGAACGCCGCCCTTTACTCTTATTTATCTGGGAATCGCTGCGGTTTGTTGGCCACGCAGGGCGTTGGTAGGCTAGCGACAGAGCATTCTCCAAGAAAGAAGTTCACCTCGTCCGGGTGGCGGAATTGGCAGACGCGCTAGCTTGAGGTGCTAGTGCCCGAAAGGGCTTCGGGGTTCAAGTCCCCGTTCGGACACATAGATTCTCCCTACTGCAACCAGTTGGATGAGTAGATTTCCCTTGTGAAATCAATTCGAATTTTCGAGCCGGGCGGCGTCGACGTTCTCAAGTTGAACGAAAGAGAGATTCCGCAGCCAGAACAAGACCAATTACAAGTCAAAGTCGCCCTAGCCGGAGTGAACTTCATCGATGTCTATCACCGACGCGGTCAATACCCGATTCCTATGCCAACAAATATCGGCAGTGGTATTGGTATTGAAGGAATAGGAGAGTTGCCAGATGGAAGTTCAGTTTTCTGGTTGAGCGCTTTAGGATCATATGCCCAACGCGTAAATGTTCCGCGCGCTCAACTAGCTGCGCTACCAAAAACTTCTCTTTCGAACGAAGAGATTCTCCCATTACTCTGTCAGGGAATGACTGCGCATTATTTGGTTGATTCAGCATACCAAGTTAAAAAGGGCGAGTGGGCGCTTGTCACCGCGGCTGCTGGCGGAGTTGGTTTACTCCTTACTCAGTTGCTGAAACATCGAGGTGCAAAGGTAATAGCCTTAGCTTCATCGTTAGAACGTGCGCAAATTGCTAAAGATCATGGCGCAAACATTGTGGGAACGTATAAAGAGATGCGCGAACTTACCTACCAAGCAACTGGCAACAAGGGAGTCGATGTAGTTTTCGATTCAATAGGCAAAGATTATTTCGACGAATGTTTAGAGATGCTTGCCCCATCTGGGATGTACATACTCTACGGCGGCGCGAGCGGACCAGTACCTCCATTTGATTTAATGCGGTTGAATGCCAAGTCTCTTGGGATTCGGAGGCCAACTTTAGCTACCTATTCTTCGAGTGAAGAAGAAAAATTACGCCGCCTCTCCGAGTTAATCGGATTAGCCGAAGCTGGACAATTGCGTTATCCCTCAACCAAAGTATTTCCATTAGACCAAGCGCAGCAAGCTCACAAGCTCCTTGAATCTCGTCAGTACTCAGGAAAGATAGGGATCGATCCATGGAGGATTTAGCCCGGACCGTAACGCTAATTCTTGCTTTTCCACTTTTAATTGCACCGATTCTCTTTGCATCTGTAAGAATTTTCAAGAAGCGCTGGCTTGCCATTCTGGCGATACCGTTATCCATCGTAAGTGCGCTCTTTGGCTTGACGTTACTGTTGAGCGAAATAGGTATAGTTGCGCGCGCTTTTGGTTTATGGGGTTTACTCTTCTCATTAGCTACATGGCGGATAATTTGGCAGAGATATAAAAAACCCTTTTAGAGGAGAGCTCGATATCTATTCATCATGAGATAGCCTACGAATGTGGACGAGAAGAAGAATTCAGAGAACGTGAAACTACAAAGAGATTTAATGCGTGCTCGCGCGCTTATTCGTGACGTTCCCGATTACCCCTCGCCAGGGGTTCTCTTTCGAGATTTAACGCCAATGATTGCAGATGGACCGGCATTGCGAGCAGTCGTAGATGCTTTAGGCCAATATGCACCAGATGCAACTCATTTCGCAGGACTGGAGGCGCGTGGTTTTATCTTTGCCTCAGCGATTGCTGCACGCCTTGAACGTGGTTGTATTCTCCTTCGTAAGCCAAACAAACTACCGCGCGAAAAATTTTCTGTTTCGTATCAGCTAGAGTATGGAACTGATTCAATAGAAATTCATAAGGATGCACTCGCGCCATCAGATAAAGTTTTAATCGTGGATGATGTTCTTGCTACAGGTGGCACTCTCAAGGCAGCTATTGAATTGTTAGGTATGACTATGGCAACCTGTCTTGGTAGCGCCGTGGTGGCTGAGATAGCTTTTCTTGAAGGAAGAGTTAAAGTGGCCGAGAAATTTCCTGATCACTCGATACATGCGCTCTTTACCTTATAAAAATCTTATTCTAAAGTAATAAGTTCATAATAATCATCCCGCCAGAGGTCTTCGTCTCCGTCAGGAAGAAGTAGAACTCGTTCCGGTGCCAAAGCGCTGACCGCTCCTTCATCATGTGTTACTAAGACTATCGCCCCCTGGTATTCACGGAGCGCACCGAGTATTTCTTCTCTGGATGCAGGATCAAGGTTATTTGTCGGTTCGTCGAGAAGAAGAACATTTGCAGCGCTGACTACCAATTGTGCGAGTGCAAGCCGTGTTCGCTCCCCGCCACTTAACACCTTAACCGGTTTAAATACATCGTCGCCGCTAAATAAAAAAGTGCCTAAAACATTTCGAGCTTCACCTTCGCTGATATCAACTCTTGCTTTGAGCATGTTTGCAAGCACGGTCTCTTCATAATTGAGTGATTCATGCTCTTGAGCGTAATATCCCAAACGCAAACCATGACCAGGCGCAACCGCCCCAGTATCGGGCTCCAACTCCCCTGCCAACATTCGCAGGAGCGTCGTTTTCCCTGCGCCGTTGAGCCCCAAGATTACAACGCGAGATCCCTTGTCGATGGCTAAATCAACATCAGTGAACACCTCTGTTGACCCATACGATTTACTTAGTTCGGCGGCAGTAAGTGGTGTTTTTCCGCAGGGAGCAGGCGAGGGAAATCTTAATTTCGCCACTTTATCTTTTGCCCGCTCACCCTCAGTGGTCGACATAATCTTCTCTGCTCGTTTGAACATGCTTTGCGCCGCCTTGGCTTTGCTTGCTTTGGCACGCATTTTTTCGCCCTGCTTCTGCAAAATTTCGGCGCGCTTCTCAGCTATAGCTCGTTCCTTCTTTCGCCGATGTTCATCTTGCTCTCTGGCCAGAAGGTAGTTGCGCCAACCCATATTGTAAACATCAATCACGTTTCGATTAGCATCGAGATAGAAGATACGATTGACGACTGTTTCGATTAATTTAACATCATGGCTGATGATTACCAAGCCGCCTGAGTATTTTCCCAAAAAATCCCTTAACCAAATTATTGAATCGGCATCGAGATGGTTGGTGGGTTCATCTAACAAAAGCGTTTGCGCATTACTAAAAAGTATTCTTGCAAGTTCAACTCTGCGACGCTGTCCTCCAGAGAGCTCTGTCAAACGCTGAGTGAAAATCTTCTCTGGTAATCCTAGATTTGTGGCGATCGCTTCGGCATCAGATGTGGCGCTATATCCCCCAGCGCTTTGAAACTCTTCTTCAGCTCGAGAATATCGTTCAAGTACCTTTTCCAATTCTTCTGGGCGACTTGAACTCATTTTTTCTTCAAGGCCGCGCATCCGCTCAGCGATGGCATCTAACCCTCTTACTGAAAGAATTCGATTAAGGACGCTACTTTCTTCGTCACCTGTACGTGGATCTTGCGGGAGGTAACCAATAGTTCCAGTTCGAAGTACCTGTCCCCCAGCAGGCAGTGAGTCTCCTGCGAGAACTTTGGCAAAGGTTGATTTACCCGCTCCGTTTCGACCTACTAATCCGATGCGGTCGCCGTGATTGATTCGGATCGACACATCAGCGAGTAGTAACCGTGCGCCAGCTCGGAGTTCGACGCTCGAGGTGGAAATCACAGAGAGGATGCTCTCACGAATATTTGGGGTTAAACTCCACTTGCAGGTGAAAACCTCATAACAACTATCGAACAAACGGAGAAGCCATGACAAGTGCCCGAGGATATGCTGTGAAATCGCCAAAAGCAGAGCTTGTTCCGTTTACCTTTGAACGTAGAGCGCCGCGCGCTGGAGATGTCGAAATATCGATTAGCCATGCAGGTATCTGCCACTCTGATATTCATCAGGGGCGAGAAGAGTGGGGTCAAGCCCTTTTTCCGATGGTTCCAGGACATGAAATCGTGGGGCGAGTAAAGAGCGTCGGGAGCGATGTTCAAACCTTTAAGCCAGGAGATCTGGTTGGGGTGGGTGTGTTTATTGATTCGTGCCGCAATTGCGATAACTGTAAGGCTGGATTGCAGCAATACTGCTTTGAAGGAATGACCGGTACCTACAATACGTTGGAACGAGATGGAGAATCCGTTGCATACGGTGGATATGCCAATCTCATAGTTGTTGATCAAAACTATGTTGTTCGCGTCCCTGAAACTCTAGAAATTTCGGGAGTTGCCCCATTGATGTGTGCCGGAATCACTCTTTACTCCCCCCTTCGACACTGGCAAGCAGGTCCTGGTAAACGCGTAGGCATTATTGGCCTTGGCGGCCTTGGCCACATGGGTTTGAAATTTGCTCACGCGATGGGCGCGCACGTGACTGTCTTTTCGCATTCCGAGAAGAAGAGATCGGATGCCGAATCAATGGGAGCTAATGATTTCGTTGCCAATCCTTCCGATGATTATTTCAAGAAACATGGGAACACCTTTGATTTGATTCTCAATACTGTCTCAGTGGATCTCAATCTTGAGAGCTATCTCTCTCTGCTTCGACTAGACGGAACACTGGTACTCATCGGTTTACCGGGCAAACCGTATGAAGTGCCAGCCGGAGTGCTTCTAGGTAAACGTCGCAGGCTTGCAGGTTCAATGATCGGCGGTATTCCGGAACTCCAAGAGATGCTTGATTTTTGTGGCAAGAACAACATCACAAGCGAGGTAGAGGTTATTGATCCTGATTACATCAACAAGGCTTGGGAACGAACGGTTGCAAGTGATGTTAAATATCGTTTTGTGATTGATGCGACTAAGTTTTAATTAAGGAAAGCAACTAAAGTTGCGAGAGCCGGTGTTACAAGTAATGCGGGGAGCATATCTCCGATAGCTATTGTTTTGATTGCTAGAAGTCGAAGCCCGATTCCAATCAGAAGCAATCCCCCAACACCGGTAATTGCATCAATCTGATAATCAGCGAGAACCGTTCCTAGCAGCGCGCCCACAGCTGACCATGCCCCTTGATAAACCAACACACTTATAGCCGAGGCGGCAACACCCCAACCAAGGGCTGCTGCAAATGCA
>JBIJBY010000010.1:0-21309 GCA_044344975.1 Candidatus Nanopelagicaceae bacterium
GCCATCTTTTCCATTAGACCCTGGCTTTCCAGTTATGCCAGGTGATCCCTGTGGACCAACCAAACTTTTTGGAAGCGGCCACGCATTTTTCTTTTTTGGGCCGTAAATATTCAAGCCAACTGTGTCTATGTAAAAATCACCATTACTACCAAGAGATGAACTTGGTGCACCAATTCCATTAAGCAAAGTGTTTATCACTACAGAAGTGTTTGTTCGCCCAGCTCTCTTGATCGCTGCGCTTTTCACTGACTTAGTTTTGACTTCACCCGCGTGTGCGCTACCCAGGGGTTGAACTCCAAGTCCTACAACAAGAGGAACAAGTGCAAGTGAATAGACGGGTCGACGGAAAGTAGAAATGCTCACGATTGCCTCCATGGCTGAGGCGAGTGGGAAATTCCCAGCCGTGAAACTGAGAAGCACCTGAGCGCTACCTCAAAGTGAAGAACGATTACTCTCCGTTGACAACCGTCAGAAACCGCCTGAAATCTGGACTTTAGCCACTAACTTCGCAGAAAAAGCGGAAAAAATTTGCCCAAGATCCCTCAAGTCATTCACAAACGGCTCTAAGGGTTCCCAACTACTCCCCACAGAGAGGTGGAGCACTCTTTGGGGTATCCGCAGGGTGCGAGGCCGTGCGATCGATGAATAGAAGGAGTACTAGATGAAGAAGAGCATCAAGCTCACTGCAGTTACAGCAGTAGCGGCTCTCACCCTTGGTATGGGTGCAACCGCATTCGCCAAGGATTTTCAGGGCGGACCTAAGGGCGGAGCAAAGGGTGGAATGCACAAAGGTGGAATGCACCACGATGATGACTTCGGAAAACGTCTACGCGGAGCAAGTGACGGACTAATTGCAGTTCTCGCAGAACTGGTCAAAGCCGGAACCATCACCCAGGCGCAATCCGACGCGATTTCTAAGGCGATGGTGAACGCGCCAGCAGCAGCGAAGGCTGCAGCTGAGGCACAAAAAGCCGCACATGAAAAGTTAATCGCTGACACCGTTGGTCTTGCATGGACAGATATTCAAACTCGCCTCAAGGCTGGCGAAACTCTCGCCGCGATTGCCGGAGCAAAGAAAGATGCGCTCGTCGCAGCTTTAGTGAAAGAGGCGACTGATCGCATCACAGCAGATGTCGCAGCAGGCCGTCTCACCGAAGCTCAAGCAACCGTGCGCAAGACTGGCTTAACTGAGCGCATCACCGCTGATATCTCAAGCGTGCACAGAGGTAAGGGAGTCAAAAGCACTCTCACCAAGCCAGCTCCTGCTCCGTCAGCATCAACTAGCGCCGGTGCAACAAATGCAAAGAGCAAAGGCAAAGTAGTTGTAAAGCAGGTTAAGACCACCACAACAAAGAAAACCGCTTAATTCCCCACCCTCAAAAAGTCGAGGCGCGCGTGTAGACGAAAATGCACCGCGCCTCTTCTCTTTTCTGAGAGTATCCCCCCATGAAAATCCATATCGCCAGCGATCACGCAGGGTTTGCCTACAAGACATTGATCATTAGCCACCTTCACCTCAATGGCCATGAGGTCGTCGACCATGGACCTTTCGAATATGAAGCGCTCGATGATTATCCGGTCTTCTGTCTCCGTGCAGCTGAGGCAGTCTCCGCAGAACCTGGCACAGTCGGCATCGTCCTTGGCGGATCAGGAAATGGCGAACAAATCTCCGCAAATAAAGTCGCAGGCATTCGCGCAGCCTTAGCGTGGAAACCAGAGATTGCTCAACTTGCTCGACAACATAACAACGCCAATGTCCTCTCTATCGGCGAGCGCATGCATAGCGAAAAAGAAGCGCTAGCAATTGTGGATGCTTTTATCGCCACTGATTACTCGGGTGAAGATCGCCATACTCGTCGAATCGACATGATTAGCGAGTACGAAGAGAGCAAAAAACTTCCACCGCTCTAAAATTTAATTCTTGTAATAGAAAAAGTCTGTCACTTCATGTTCTTTTGTTAAACCTTGCTCTTCAAAGCGAGTCAACGGGCGATGCGCAGGTCTAGCAACCTTGCCCCCTGAAAATTCTTTTGCCTTTTCGAACTCCAATTCAATCCACTGCGCATATGGCGCCCAATCGGTGGCGATATGTAATAAGCCATGCGGAATCAATTTAGTTGCTAACAATGGGATGAAGTCCCCTTGAAGTAAACGCCTTTTGTGATGGCGAAGTTTCTGCCATGGATCTGGAAAATAGATGCGAATCTCATCGAAACTACTATCCGCAAAACCACTTGCAAGCACCTCTTTCACATCTGCGTGCACAATACGAAGATTCTCAAGTTCCATTTTTTCTATTCGCCACAACAGAGAACCAACTCCTGGTTTATGCACTTCAATTGCGATGATTGCAGTATCCGGGTCAGCTGCTGCCATCTGGGCTGTCGCCTCTCCCATCCCGCTACCAATCTCTAAAACTCGGCGCTTCGCTTGGGGAAATTCGGTGCGTGCATCAATAGAACTCCCCGCGATAGGCAGAATAAATCGCGCGCCTAATCTTTCAATCGCCCCCTCTTGAGCAGGGGTAATTCGGGCGCCACGTAATTTATAGGTCCGGATGGAATTAGGGTGTTCCTGGCGTTCCATAAGGCAAGGGTGCCACCAATGGGACAGATTTAGCGCACTGGTGGTTGGATAGTGGCGCTTTCCTTTCGAATTAGCCTTATAAGGAGTAATCCGGTGCCTGGAATCAATCTCACTCGTGAAGAAGCCCTCTCTCGTTCTGCACACTTGAAGGTCGATAGTTATCACGTTGATCTCGACCTTACTACTGGCGCTGAAACTTTCCGCGCCAAGACAACGGTGAAGTTTCGCAGTAGCGCGCCAGGTTCCAGCACTTTTATCGATGCCGTGGGTAAAACTATGCATAGCGCGACGCTCAATGGTGTGGCACTCGAAGCTTCTGCATTCGATGGCGAGAGCATTCACCTCTCTGAGTTGGTGGCAGAGAACACTCTTATTGTCGATCTCGAAGCTATCTATTCGGTCACTGGCGAGGGCTTGCACCGCTTCGTTGACCCGTCAGACTCTGAAATTTATCTTTATACCCAATTCGAAGTCGCAGATGCCCGCCGGATGTATGCCTGCTTTGATCAACCCGACCTCAAAGCAACTTTCACTCTCAGTGCTATCACTCCTGCGCACTGGGAAGTTATCTCCAACAATCCCATTGCAGAGAGCAAATCGCTCCCCGATAACAAGAAGTTCGTTTCCTTCACCACTACGCCAGTGATGTCTACCTACATCACCGCGCTAGTAGCTGGGCCGTATCACAAAGAGTTTGATGTGTACAAAGGAGAAAAAGAGGTACCACTTGGTATTTACTGCCGCAAATCGCTGGCTAAGCATCTCGACGCAAGTGAAATTTTCTTAATTACCAAACAGGGCTTTGAGTACTTTGAACGCGAATTTGGCCTTGCTTACCCTTTTGAAAAATATGATCAGCTCGCTGTCGCAGAATTCAATGCAGGTGCGATGGAGAATGCAGGATGCGTCACCTTCGCCGAGGATTATTTCGTATTCCGTAGCAAAGTTACCGATAAAAACTACAACTGGCGTGCAAATGTCATCCTCCATGAGATGGCGCACATGTGGTTTGGCGATCTTGTCACGATGTCTTGGTGGGACGACCTCTGGCTCAACGAATCATTTGCAGAATGGGCTTCCTACACGGCGCTCGCCGACGCAACAAAATTCAAAAACTCTTGGACCACCTTCAATGCCGAGCGCAAGAACTGGGCGTATCGCCAAGACCAACTCTCCTCAACACATCCCATTGTCGTAGACATGCACGATCTCGAAGCAGTACGAACCAACTTCGATGGCATCACCTATGCGAAAGGCGCATCAGTTCTCCAACAATTGGTCGCCCATGTTGGTAAAGCAAATTTCGTTGCGGCACTCAAAAAATATTTCGCAAAACATGCATGGAAGAACACCACATTAAATGATCTACTCGTCGAGCTAGAAGCTACTAGTGGGCGCGATCTCAAACCATGGGTTGCAACGTGGCTCTGCACCGCTGGAGTAAATACCTTGCGTCCAGAGATTTCTGTGACGGATGGCAAATATGCCTCAGTAGTTGTCAAGCAAGAACCACCAAAGATGCCAGCGGGATCTCAGGAGCTTCGTCCACATCGCATGTCCGTGGGAATTTATGATCTTGCGGATGAGAAATTAGTTAAACGAATTAGCCATGAACTTGATGTCGTTGGCGCATCAACTGCCATTGATGCATTCAAAGGAGAGAAAGAGGGAGATCTCATCCTGATAAATGATGGTGACCTCTCCTACGGAAAACTTCGTTTCGACGCAAAATCAGTGAAGACACTTACCGAAAAACTCTCCGGCGTCGAAGATCCATTAACGCGAGCGCTCTGCTGGTCAGCAACTTGGGACATGCTCCGTGATGGTGAACTCAGCGCCAGTCAGTACGTTCCCATGGCCGTCACCGGCCTCGCGACAGAGAAGGATGTCTCCGTTGTTTCAATGACGCTTATGCAGCTAGGAACGGCAGTAGAGCTATATGCCTGCGATGAAAATCGAGACAAGGTTCGCGAACAAGTAGCAAATGGAGCTGAAATACTTCTGGAACAGGCAAAAGAAGGAAGCGATATGCAATTGCAATATGCGCGCTCTTTTGCATCCTTTGCATTCTCTGATCGTCAACATTCGCGAATCAAGGACATGCTCGACGGCCGACTTCCGGGATTAGTCGTAGATGCCGACCTTCGTTGGCACTTTATTAATTGCCTCGCAGAGCGTGGCAAGATTGCTGCTGCCGCGATTGATTCAGAGCTAGAGCGAGACAACACAGCTAGCGGTCATAAATACGCGGCCTCCGCTCGAGCTGCGATACCCACTTCTGAAGCGAAAGAGAACTCATGGCAGAGCGCGCTCGGCGGCGAACTCTCGAACCACATCCATGATGCAACCATCGCCGGTTTCAATAGGCCACTGCAGCGTGTTCTCACAAAGAGTTACATAGATAAATATTTCGACTGCTTGATTGCGGTCTGGGAGAAACTCTCATACGAGCTGGCCTCAACCGTGGTAACCGGACTCTTCCCTTCCTACCAGGTAAATGAGGAGGTCTTAGCTAAATGCGAAGGATGGCTGACTGGAACAGGCAAGGATGCGCCAGCTGCCCTGCGTCGTTTCGTGAGCGAAAATCGTGATGCGCTCGCTCGAGCGATAAATGCCCAACGAGTGGATGCTCGCTTTTAGACGCTTCTTTTATTCGTTGAGGTTAAAGGAAGGATATTCGTCTGTCACTAAAAGGAATGCGTAACCGAAAACGCGATTCCAAAATCTGGTAGCGCCGAAAAGTACCTCTGCCACCGCTTGTGGCATCTCTTTGGTAAAAATCACGGCGAACCACCCAACAACTAGCATGATGATCGCGTAGATGGTGTAAATCAGACCAATAACATAGAGCGGAATTGCCAATATCCACTTCACTAGGGGAAGCAATCGATTTAATTTCTTACCACCTTCGATATCAGGAAAAACAACTCGCACAGAACCGTTCGGCTCAATTGAGGGGTAGTTATCGTTCAGTAAAAGCGCGTATGCGGTAATTCGGGTAGAAAGTTCTAAAGTCGCTTGATTAAATCTAAGCGCATAACTTGGATAGACGCCACGGAAGACGATTGCTAATAAGACTGGAAAAATGATCATGCCTAGTCCAAGAGTGAGCGCCTCTCCCCCTCCCGGAGCAAATGCTGCGGCAAAAATCAATATAGGAACGATGAGTACGTAGCGAAATAGAACGCTAACCTGGTCTCGATTCTCTAATTTAATCTCAATGTACGTTTCGATTTGGTTTGACATCTCTTCCGCCTACCCGTCTATCTAATTAGCTATTTAATTTCGGAAAGGGCATTGCCTGGGTTATTTCGCTTATCTTTGGGGCGATGGATGGCATATCCAATGACCACGATTGCGAGAAAAAGGCCAAAAGGAGCTAGAACGAAATAGAGAACCGTCTCAGCTGCAGTCAGGCCTTGACCGGGTTCAGCACTTCCCTCTTGCGCCACTGCAAATGCAGGCGTAGCGAGCGCGGCAGAACCTAATGTTGCACAGAGGAGAAAAAATTTATTTTTCATAATGGGAATACTCTATCTGGATTTCAATCTAGTTACGCCCGTTGGGCGGCAACGCCAAATGGTTCCAAGTAAGGCACCCATCTGGGATCTGCGCGACCAGTTCCAAGAATGCGCCATGCGGCACCGGAAGGTTCATGTGGTGGGCGCTTTAGTTTCCATCCTAAATCTTTGAGGGTGCGATCTGCTTTTGCATGGTTGCAACGATGGCAGGCTGATACAACATTTTCCCAGGTATGGCCACCGCCTCGAGAGCGCGGCATCACATGGTCAATACTCGCAGCTGGCGCTTGGCAATACACACACTTTCCGCCATCGCGAGCAAAAATTGCCCGACGCGTGAGTGGCACAGAATTGCGATAGGGAACTCGAACATAACGCTGTAAGCGGATGACAGTAGGAAGTGAGATATCTCCTGCTGGGTGTTGGATATAAGTTCCAGACTCTTCAATCACCGCTGCTCGGTGATTAAGAACAAGAACTAACGCGCGTCTCTCAGATACGACACAGAGCGGTTCAAAGGTCGCATTGAGGACTAGGGCGTTAGGCATCACTACTCCCCTCTGGAACTCGGGAACCACCCGATAGGTCTATCTTGGTGAGAAAGTACGGAGAACTCCAGCATTGACGCGAGGGAAATAGGTAACTATCTGATGAGGATTTGCCTACGCTAGAGGGGTGATACCGCCAGCAGCGCGCCGTGAGCCCCTTGTAGAAGAGATATTCGGCCGACCAGTGGCAGACCCCTACCGCTGGCTTGAGGAGGGCGATAACGACGAGGTGCGCCAATGGTCGAGCGCACAAGAAGCGCTCTGGCAGGAGCAACTTTCAAAACTTTCCGGACGCTCACAATGGAGCGTACGGCTTCGCGAGTTACTCAGCGCGGGATATCAATCGCCCCCACTCTGGCGAGGTACGCGCGAGTTCTTTATGCGACGCAGCGCAGAGAATGAATTAGGAATTCTCTACACCAGAAAGGATTCGACAAGTGAGCTTGAAATACTCCTTGATCCGCTTGCAATTAATCCTGCTGGTACGACAACGCTAGATTCTTGGCAGCCTTCAAAAGAGGGGGATCAACTTGCCTATCAACTCTCAACCGGCGGTACCGAAGAGAGCACGTTATATGTGCTGGATGTCGATACACATGAAATTATCGATGGCCCAATCGATCGCGCTCGCTACTCCCCAATTGCTTGGCTCCCTGGTGGAAAAGCCTTTTATTATGTTCGGCGCCTCGCTCCAGAGTTATTAAAGGAGGAAGAGCGGCAATACCATCGACGCGTCTATTTTCATATCGTCGGAACAAATTCCTCTGAAGATATCGAAATATTTGGCTCTGGCCTTGAGATGACAAATTACTACGGCGTTACGCTCTCAATGGATGGACGTTGGTTAACGCTCAGTGCAAGCGCAGGCACTGAACCGCGAAACGATCTCTGGTTGGCAGATCTCCACGCCTCTTCACCAAGTGCGCCCAAGTTTATTCTTATTCAAAGCGCAGAGAGTGATGCACAAACTTCTCTCGAACCACTCCGTGATGGGCGGATATTAATTGGCACCAATTTCGATGCGCCGCGAGGTCGAATTTGTATCTCTTCACCAAAAACACTTCTCTCTGTTGGCGAATCTGCAGAGTGGCGAGATTTAGTTGCTGAAGATTCTGAGGCAGTAATGAGTGGCTGGGCGGTCCTTGATGGACCATTAATGCCAGCGAGTATGTTGATTGCGCTCTGGACGCGCCATACCGTCAGCGAAATTACCGTTCACTCTCTCGAAACAGGGGAACGGCAGAGCACAATTCCCCTGCCAGGACTTGGAACAGTTACCGGAATTACCGTTCGCCCCGAAGGTGGGCACGAAGCGTGGTTTGGGTATACCGATCACATCACTCCACCAACAATCTATTCATTCGATGGCAGAACACTTGAAGTAAAAAAGTATGCAGATCCCCCAGGCGCAATCGTTGTTCCAAAAGTTTTTGCCAAACTTGCTACTTACGCATCTTTCGATGACACCGAGGTGCGCATGTTCATTCTCTCGCCCACTGAATATGCAGATTATCCACGTCCAACAGTTCTCTATGGTTACGGCGGGTTTGGCGTTGGATTAAATCCCACCTTCTCAGCAAGTGCACTTGCATGGGTAGAAGCTGGAGGCATTTGGGCAGTTGCGAATATTCGGGGCGGTGATGAGGAGGGCGAAGAGTGGCACCGCCAGGGAATGCGTGGTGAGAAACAGAATGTGTTTGATGACTTCATCTACGGAGCAAAATATCTCATTGATAACCATTGGACCTCTGCTGAGAAATTAGCAATTGAAGGTGGCTCGAATGGTGGACTACTTGTCGGCGCAGCTATGACCCAACGTCCTGATCTCTTTGCTGCAGTTGTTTGCTCAGCGCCACTTCTTGACATGGTTCGCTATGAATTGCATGGACTAGGTGCAACTTGGAGCGACGAATATGGATCAGCAAGTATTGAAGAGGAATTTGACTGGCTAATCGGTTACTCGCCCTATCATCAAGTTCGCAAAGGCGAGAGCTACCCAGCAACGCTTTTTACCGTCTTTGAAGGAGATACTCGAGTGGATCCACTCCATGCCCGAAAAATGTGTGCAGAGCTCCAATATTCCCAGAATCAAGCGCTTGAACAACCTATTCTCATTCGAGCAGAGCGAAATGTTGGACACGGTTCGCGTTCATTGACCCGAACTATCGATTTAACTTCAGACTCTCTAGCATTTATCTCAAGATGGACAGGATTATCCAATGATGGAGGAATGTCACGATGAACCAAGCACTCACTAACTTCACCGACTGGTTTGCGGGGGCTCCTCTTCGAATAGCTACTGTTCTTCTCATAGCCATTGTTATTCAATTCTTAGCTAAACGGGCGATCACTCGTTCTATGAACAAGCTCATCGCAAAGACTGACCGCGGCGCAGAGAATCGAGCTGCAGAACGTGCACGCACAATCGGAGCTTTGTTGCGGAGTTCAATCAGCGCTCTGACTTTTATTGTTGCCGGTGCCATGATTCTCGATCAACTCGGCTTCAATCTCGGTCCGCTCCTAACATCAGCTGGCGTGGTTGGAGTTGCTCTGGGTTTGGGTGCGCAAACAATTGTTCGTGACATTCTCTCGGGACTTTCGATGTTGATGGAAGATCAATATGGCGTTGGTGATCGCGTGCAACTCTTAGATGTCAGCGGCGTTGTGATAAATGTAGGAATGCGTATCACCACTATCCGAGACGACAGCGGTGTGCTCTGGTACCTGCGAAATGGTGAAATTCTCAAGGTTGGTAATCACTCGCAATAAGTCACTGATTCATTAAAAAATTTGCAGCACCTTCTAAATATCCCCACAATTCACTATGTAACTCTTCAGATAAGCCCATCTCATCCACCGCTGGTTTCATACAAGCGAGCCAGGCATCTCGTTCAGCGATACCAATTGAATACGGCGCATGGCGCATTCGTAACCGAGGGTGGCCGCGTTCATCTGAATAAGTGTGCGGACCGCCCCAGTATTGCTCAAGGAACATTCGTAATCG
Organism: Candidatus Nanopelagicaceae bacterium; assembly: GCA_044344975.1. Taxonomy (GTDB): domain Bacteria; phylum Actinomycetota; class Actinomycetes; order Nanopelagicales; family Nanopelagicaceae; genus IMCC26077. The sequence continues at coordinate 9,660 of JBIJBY010000010.1, forward strand.
ACGAGCTGCAGCAGCGAAATCCTCATCGGGGTACATCGGCTTCAGAACATTATTAACTTTAACGTTCTCATAGAAAGCATCCACAAGCCTCTCAAAAGCAGCCTCTCCCCCGAGCCGCTCGTAGAAGTTCTCACTCACCTTCGAAATACTCCTGAAGAAATTCCTTTTCACTTTCGACCAAGGGTCGCGATGACTTGGAGTTCATATCGACAGCTACCTGCACTGTGCGCGCCTTTGCGACTACGACCCCATCTACATGGACTTCGTACGCGAGACCGAATGAAGATGTGCCAATTCGATGGACCCAAAGCTCAATATGTGCGTTGACGCCACCTTCATAAATTGGTGCGATGTAGTCAACCTCGGCGCGCGCAACCACCATGTCAAAAAGGATGGGTGGTTGATTCTTGCGTTGTCGGGCATAAACAGTGAAGTCAACGCGGGCTTCTTGAACGAATGTTAAGTAAGTAGCGTTATTAACATGGCCAAAACCATCTAGATCGCCCCATCGGACCTGTAGCGGATAGATGTGTCGCATTATCTCGTCAACTTTCTATAAGTAACTCGGTGCGGGCGGGCCGCCTCTGCGCCAAGTCGGTCGATTTTATTCGCTTCATAAGATTCAAAATTGCCTTCGAACCAGAACCAATTCGAATCGCCTTCATAAGCAAGAATGTGTGTGGCTACGCGATCAAGGAACCAACGATCGTGCGAAATCACCACAGCGCAACCCGGGAAGTTAAGGAGCGCATTCTCGAGACTGCCAAGTGTTTCTACATCAAGATCGTTAGTTGGCTCATCGAGCAAAAGGAGATTTCCACCCATCTTCAATGTAAGCGCGAGGTTTAATCTATTTCGTTCACCACCCGAGAGAACGCCAGCAGGTTTTTGCTGATCGGGACCCTTAAATCCAAAAGTCGAGACATACGCTCGTGATGGAATCTCGACCTGTCCCACTTTCATAATGTCTAAACCTTCGGAGACGACTTCCCAGAGCGTCTTCTTTGGGTCGATTCCGGCACGGCTCTGATCGACATAAGAAATAGAGACAGTTTCGCCAATTTTGATGGAACCGCTATCAGGCGTCTCTAATCCTTGAATCATTTTGAAGAGCGTTGTTTTGCCAGCACCGTTTGGCCCGATCACACCAACTATTCCATTGCGCGGCAAGGTGAACGAGAGGCCATCAAAAAGTAATCGATCGCCAAAACCTTTAACGAGATTTTCAACCTCAACAACCACATTTCCAAGGCGTGGCCCTGGTGGAATCTGGATCTCTTCGAAGTCGAGTTTGCGCATCTTCTCTGCTTCGGCAGCCATCTCCTCGTAACGCGCTAAACGAGCCTTCTGTTTAACCTGACGCCCCTTGGCATTCTGTCGAACCCAATCGAGCTCCTCCGCTAAACGCTTGGCGCGCTTGGCGTCCTTCTGGCCTTCAATCTTTAAGCGTTGCGCCTTTGTTTCAAGGTAGGTCGAATAATTTCCTTCATACGGGTAAGCGCGGCCACGATCAAGTTCGAGAATCCACTCTGCAACATTGTCGAGGAAGTATCGATCGTGAGTGATAGCAACAACTGTTCCGTTGTATTTCGCCAAATGTTGCTCAAGCCAAAGAACTGACTCTGCATCTAAATGGTTGGTGGGCTCATCGAGCAACAAAAGGTCTGGTGCTTGCAAAAGTAGCTTGCAGAGCGCGACTCGGCGACGCTCTCCTCCAGAGAGAACTTTTACGTCGGCATCGGGTGGCGGGCAACGAAGAGCATCCATCGCCTGCTCAAGACGTGAATCAATCTCCCAGGCATTTGCATGATCGAGCTTCTCTTGCAAGTCACCCATCTCGGCGAGCAATTTGTCGTAGTCGGCATCGGGCGCAGACATCAACTCTGAAATCTCATTAAAACGTGCAAGCATCTGCATGATCTCTGCAACACCCTCTTGCACATTCTCTAAAACATTCTTCTCTTCATTAAGCGGCGGCTCTTGGAGGAGAATCCCCACTGTGTAGCCCGGGGTGAGGTAAGCCTCGCCGTTCGAGGGCTGTTGGAGGCCGGCCATAATCTGAAGAACCGTCGATTTACCCGCGCCGTTGGGGCCTACAACGCCGATTTTTGCCCCAGGCAAGAACATCAGAGTGACGTCATCGAGAATTACCTTGTCGCCATGCGCTTTGCGCGCCTTTTTCATCGTATAAATGAACTCAGCCATGGAGGCACTTTATCGCCTCAAAGGTTCTATTAATAAACCGATACCATTATTGCTATTGATGCGCCTGTAGCTCAGTCGGATAGAGCACCCGCCTTCTAAGCGGGTTGTCGCAGGTTCGATTCCTGCCAGGCGCGCCACTCGCTCTCGCTACAAGACGAGGTTATCCCCCACATTGGAACCTTCACTCGGAACTTTCATATTGAGATCTTTGCGACCTTCTATTCCTAGTTTCCGGTAGATCACCATCGTTTCTTGGCGAATGAGAGACTCTGAATAGCCCATTAAAAGTGCGATACTTCCATTGGTTTTCCCTTCTTGGATTAACTCCAGGACTAATTCTTGGCGCTCAGTCAAATGTGGACCATTTCGATTCTCTTTACCAATCCGTGCACGCTCCCGCGGAGCGCGAGAAGCCTTGCTATCTAACGTCAAGTAAAGATTTATCACTGAGCGAAGCGCATCGAAATACTCTCGATTGTTCACTTCATCAGAGATTTCAATTTGCAGAGAGAGGGTCGCAAAGTAATTCGGTAGTAACGGAATTACGACTGTTGTACGCCAGATGTCATCTTCTTTTAATCCAGTTACTTTATTAAAAAGCTCGTGATAGCTTGAATCATGATCTTGGAACGTTACCGAATCTAATTGAATGGAATCTGACATTAGAAGTGGCAAGAAGTTTCGTTCATAGGAATGCATGAGTCCCGGTTGTATGTCGAAGCCAAAAGTGGCGAAATTAAAGAGCTCAAGATCTTTATGGAATCGTCCCAAATACAAACGCGAGCTATTGCCGGAAAAGCAGGCGTTTATTGCGATGAGCTGGATTGCTTGTTCGACATTTTTTTCAACTGCGAGATGGTCGCAGATTCGTCTCAAATTGGAGATCACAGAACCTCCTGATTGAGTGACGTCTGCGAAGATACTAGGTTTTGAAGAAATACTCTCGATGAGCTCTCGAACTCCCGGTCACGGAAATGTCCTGTTGTATGCTTAAAAGGATGGCGAATCCACGCGAGCATGGGGTGTTTAAGTGACTACAGAAGAGCCAAAACCTAATGCTCTATTAATTGAGGATGATGCGGCCGATCGGCTGAAAGTAAAACTCCACCTAGAAGTCATGGGGTTTGCGGTTTTTGATGTCTCCTCCGCTCAAGAGGCCCGCGAGATTTTCCCTATCCGGGACTACAGCGTGGTCCTCTTCCACCTCGGCCACGCCCCACTAGAAGCCCTTCAGCTCGCTCGCCAAATTCGCGCGCAATCAACGGTGCCAATACTTGCTCTGACTCAGCGTGGCGAGGTGCTCGACGAAGAGTTAGCGCTTGGCGCTGGCGCTGATGATTACGTTACTAAGCCAATCGAACAAAGGATTTTGACCTCTCGCGTAACACAACAGATTAAGCGCGGCGAAAGTCAGCGCGCTCCTCGCAAAACTATTTTGACTTGGGAAAACTTATCGTTGGATCTCGCCGAACATCTCTTCAGAATTGGCGATAAGGAAATTCTTCTCACACATTCTGAGTACCGATTTCTGCAACTGCTGATGGAAAATCCACAACGAGTTTTCCCTAAGGAACAAGTTCTCGTTGCCGTCGCGTCTTTACGTGAGGCAGCAAATGGCTCTGTGGAGAGCTACGCACAACAGCTGCGAACCAAAATCAAACGCAATGGCGGACCAGATGTCATTGATGTTGTTCGAAGCGTTGGCTTCCGATTAGCTAGTCTAGAACCAGAGAACGTTTCCGAGAGATTGCCCGCATAACTGAAAATGCCGCCCGGGTTACCAGGCGGCATTTTCCTTTCCAGTTAAGGAATTGTGTCTTACTTGATTTTTGCAATCTGCGCCTCATTGAAAGTCTTCAATGAGCCGGTGATCACCGCGAACTCTGTCTCAGGGAACTTCTTTGGACATTCATTGAGAATGTACGTCATCAGTCCTTTGACTGCAGCTCCCTTAGCAGGATCTTTGTAAGATGTTGAGACAAGTGCATATGAAGTTGTTCCTAGTTCATATGCGGCAGGGTTCGTTGTCTTGTAATCGAGAGTCAACGTTCCATTTGCATTAGTTGTTGCAGAACCGAGGAATGCTGAGACACCAGCTGCATCAGGAACGGTGTAATTTCCCGCGTTGTTCTTGATTTTCGCTACTGGTAGTCCATTCTGTTTTGCATAAGCGGACTCGGCATAGGTAATCGCACCGGCGATTCGAGCTGTCAATGGCACAGTTTGCTCTGAGCCCTTTGCTCCCTGAAGAGCGCCAAAGTTAGCTGCGTCATTAATCTGCCCTGGGAAAGTAGCAGTGAAATCGTTGTTCCCGGGCTTAGTCCAAATAGCTGCCGCGCGAGCTGCGAGGTAGTTAGTGAAGACGCCCGATGTTCCTGAAGAGTCGGAGCGATAGACAACAACGATGGGAAGCTTAGGGAAATCAATCTCGACTGTCTCAGTCTTGTAGGAACCAACTACTGGTTGGCCCTGCTTATTAGTAGCAATCACAGTCTTTGTGACCGTCTTTCCCTTTACCTTTGTTTTAATCTTCTGAGTTTTGAAGACTGGAGTTTTGATTTGCTTATTGTTTTCCTTCTTAATCTTTGGATCGTTCCACATGGTGATCTTGCGAGCAAAGATTTCCGCAAGGATCTCTGGTGTTAAGTTAATTTGCTCGTCAATGCCTGGAACGTTGTAAATAACAGCAACTGGCGCAGCAGTTACTGGAACATGAATCGTATTTGGATCTTTAGGTGTGGCATGAGGTGTATCTGACCACGCAAAGTCATAGTCACCTTTATCCCAGCCCGAGCGACCTGCTCCAGAGCCTAGGGATGCATAGGTATAAGAATCTCCAGTTGCAGTGGCGAATTCGCCCTTGCACTTATCAAGAAGTGGGGCTGCAAATGTTGCGCCACCGCCAGTTAGTTTTACATCCTTCGCCATTGCTGGGGCTGCAACGAGCGTAGTAAGAAGTGCTGCACTTGCTATAAGGGCTAGCGACTTTCTCATCAAGTTTCCTCCATTAGTTGATGTAGCTTTCATTTCATCGCCCAACTTATGAAGCAAAAGTAACTATGGAAGGAATTCACGCTAACGAAGCGTGGCCGATATGTGAACTTTCGGTTAACTATCCGAAGCGGCCAGTGACGTAGTTTTCAGTTCTCTTATCTTTAGGTCTGGTAAAAATTTCGCGGGTTGGCGCGAATTCAATTAATTGACCTGGCCCACCATCTGAGAGCAAGAAGGCGGTGTAATCAGAGACGCGCGCTGCCTGCTGCATGTTGTGCGTCACGATAATCACCGTCATGGTTTTCGCCAATTCGGCGATGGTCTCTTCGATCTTTAACGTTGATCCCGGATCAAGAGCTGAGCACGGCTCATCCATGAGAAGAACTTCGGGCCGCACTGCGAGTGATCGAGCGATACACAACCTCTGTTGCTGTCCACCTGAAAGCGATCCTCCAGGTTGATCGAGCCTATCTTTAACCTCATTCCATAAGCCCGCTCTCTCCAAGCACTCTTCCAACAGCTCTTTCTTATCGGAGACTTTTAATTGAGCGAGTTTGATACCGGCGAGAACATTCTCGCCAATCGTCATTGATGGGAAGGGGTTTGGCTTCTGAAACACCATTCCAATTTTCAGACGAATTTTTGTGACATCAGTTCCTGGTGCATAAATATCTTTTCCGTGGAGTAAAACTTCTCCAGCCATTGCAGCGCCTGGAATAAATTCATGCATTCGATTTAAGGTTCGCAGGAATGTTGACTTTCCACATCCTGAGGGTCCAATCAAGGCGGTAACTGTTCCTGTTGGAAAATCCAGGGACATATCCGAGATGGCGTGATACTTACCAAACCATGCATGAACGTTGCGAGCCTCGAGCCCGCTGCCAAATGGTTGTTCAGTCCTCGTTCGTTTCGCTGCCGATGCGGCTGCAACCGCACCAAGACCCGATGAGTGTGGTTGATCCGCTCCTGACGCAATCGAATTAGTCGTATCGGCAGCAGTTGTAGCGTTCATTCCATTCTCCTCTTTTTTTCCTAACATGTCATCGCTCATCGGACAGTCCTTGACCTAGATAGATATCGAGCCGTACCAAATAGTGCGAGTACTGCAAGCATAAGAATAAAAATTCCGGCCCATGCGCGGGAAGCTGCCTCCGGCGAACCATCAATGAGCGCTTTCCAAATGTAGAACGGGATCGTGCCCATGTTGTCATCCATCGGATTGAGGTTGGTCGCATCGGCACCACCGGTTGTGAAGAGCAATGGTGCAGTCTCTCCCGCAATTCGAGCGACGCCCAAAATCACTGCTGTCACAAGTCCGCTCTTTGCAGCTGGAAGAACAACCAGTGCGACAGTTTTCCATTGCGTTGCACCTAGCGCTAACCCTGCCTCACGTAAATCCGGCGGAACCAACTTAAGAACTTCTTCAGCGGTACGCGCAACGGTGGGAATCATCAAAATGCTCAACGCAAGCGCTCCCATGAATCCTGAAAAACCGCGACCAGTGCCCGAAATTAATGCCGAATAAATAAAAAGCCCAGCCACAATTGAAGGAATTCCACTCATCGCTTGGACTAAAAATCGAATAAGTCCTGAACCGGGACCTTTTGTTTCAGTCAAATATAACGCCGTCAAAATTCCTAACGGTACCGAGATTATTAAAGCTATCGTGATTAGCCAGAGCGTACCTATGAGCGCATGCTTTATTCCACCATCAGTAAGTGGCGAGGAGAATGGATCTTGCGACATGTCGGTGGTAAAAAAACCGCTGTAAATCGCCGCAGTACCGCGTGAAACAACAGTCCAAAGGATTGAAACAACTGGCAGAAGTAGCGCAAAAACTCCAACGTAAGCTGCACCAGCTAAGAATGAATCTTTTGCGGCTTCTTTCCCGCGTTGCAATCCCGAGATAAGCGCGAGCGCACAAATCGAGAAAACTCCAAAGAAAGCTACCAAGGGCAAGCGTCCTTCAAATCCAGTGTTGGCAACAATTAGGTATGCAGCAACCAGACTTAAAAAAATCACTATCAACTGAGTGAGAATGTCGCGCTTGGTGGCGCGCCACGGTTTAATCGGAGTGACGGTCATCGCCCTCGCCTACCCGTGCGGCTAACAATTAAATTAGCCATCATATTTACCCCTAAAGTCAAAAGGAATAACACAAAGCCAGCCGCCATCAAGGCTTTGATCTCTTCTTCTGAGGCTTCACCAAATTTTAAGATGATGTGTGAGGCGAGATTTCCGCCTGCGCCAAGAAGGATTTTGAAGTTCGCTTGATAAAGGATGTTGAGCACCGTGAAGACCGCAACCGTCTCCCCCATTGCGCGACCAAGCCCAAGCATTGCGCCACCGACTATGCCGCTGTAGCTGTATGGAAATGCAACATTTTTAATCATTGCCCACTTAGAGGCGCCAAGTGCATATGCCGCTTGGATTCGATCTAATGGGGTTTGTGCAAAAATCTCACGTGAGATTGCCGTAATGATAGGGATGATCATGACTGAGAGAACTAACCCTGCAATAAATGGGGAGCGTAAAAATACAGGGACTGGAACGGCGAAAATTGGGATCCACCCAAGATACTTATTAAGTAGTTCGGCAACGTACATTCCTGGCTCCATCAATACATAGAGCCCCCACAAGCCAAAGAGAATGGATGGGAATGCTGCCATGAGATCAACAACAGAAACCAAGAAATTTCTAATTCGCACTGGAGCAAAAAAGGTTAGATAAAGGGCTGCGAAAACAGCTACTGGAACTCCAAAAACAAGGGCAATCAATGCTGTCACTAAAGTGCCAATCAACATCGCGCCAACGCCGTAGACTGATTTTTCAGAGCCGGCCGTGCCATCACTATTAATCGATGAAACCCATTCGTACCCAGTTATAAAACTTAAGCCTTCGCTCCGGAGAATTGAATAGCCACGGAAGAATAGGTAGGCCGCAATGAGACCCAAAATGATGAGAGAGCTAAATCCACCTAGGGCCACAATTCCGCGAAATATTTGATCCGAAATTCTAGGTTTGGTCACCAAAGCTCGTGGCGTCGGCGCAAGGTTCGGCCGCTCGACATCTGCAATCGTCACGCTCTTAGCCTTCCGAACTCGGAGGCGACCCCCAACCAATTTTGGTTACATCAAGGTGAACAGATGGGGAATTCTCATATTGGTCCGCGGCTGGGTAGATTGAGCGAATGAATGAGGGCGTGCCGCTGATCTGGGTAGATTGCGAGATGACTGGTCTTAATCTCCCTACCGATGCCCTCGTTGAGATAGCGGTCCTTGCCACCGATGAGAACCTCAACCCCATCGGAAATGGCGTCGAAGTTGTCATCAAGCCACCAAGCGCCGCTTTGGCCCAGATGGGTGACTTCGTGAGACAAATGCATACCGACTCTGGCCTATTACCGCTTCTTGATTCGGGAAAGAGTTTGGTTGAGGCGGAATCGATGATTCTCGAATATTTAGTGGCAAGCGGAATTCCAGCCGGGAAAGCGCCGTTAGCTGGCAATAGCCTCTGGCTCGATCGGAACTTCATCGCACGAGACCTCCCCCGGGTTAATGCGTATCTTCACTATCGGAGCGTTGATGTCTCATCGATAAAGGAGTTAGCAAAAAGGTGGTACCCCAAGGCCTACTTTGCCGCCCCCGAGAAGAGCGGAAACCACCGAGCCCTCGGAGACGTTCGGGACTCCATCGCAGAATTGGCGCACTATCGCGCATCGATTTTTATTGATCTCTCGACAGAGTGAGGGCTAAGCAAAAACAGGTACTATTACCTTGCTAAACGGATATACATGGTGGGCGTAGCTCAGCTGGTAGAGCATCCGGTTGTGGTCCGGAATGTCGCGGGTTCGAGCCCCGTCGCTCACCCCACACTTTGCGATACGCAACCAGAAATTTTGGTCGATTGGTTGGGAGATCTCATGAAACTTATTACTGCTGTCGTCAAGCCACAGCGAGTGCACGCGATCAAAGATGCTTTGCATGAAGCTGGGATTAGCGGAATTACTGTCACACAGGTCGATGGCTTTGGTCGGCAAAAAGGGCACACCGAGGTATATCGCGGTGCCAGCGTGACCGTTGATTTTGTTGCCAAAGCCAAATTAGAGATTCTGGTCAGCGATGGAGATGTTCAGCGAATTACCGAGGTAATCATCGCATCGGCGAATACGGGCAGTATCGGTGATGGAAAGATATGGGTCACTTCGGTTGATGAAGTTATACGCGTTCGCACAAATGAGCGTGGTGACGCGGCGATTTAATCTCTCCTGAAGAGAGATTTACCAATTAACTTGTTGGAGCTTTGAAGTTTGGACAGCTTCCTAGCACGCGTTGAATTGCACTCTTCTCCGCGCTGGTAATCCATAATCCATACTTCACTTTAACTACCACTTGACGAGACACGTATTCGCAGCGAAATGTCTTGGCGGGGGGTAACCAAGTTGCCGCATCTGCATCGCCCTTCTGGCGGTTTAATCGAGCGCTTACTGCTAATAAATTTATCGGGTCATTGGCAAATTCAAGACGTTTTGCATCGGTCCATTGAAAAGCTCCAACTTGCCATGCGTGTGAGAGGGCAACGACATGATCGATATCGACTTCAGACCTTCCGAGCGTAAACTCAATGCTTCTCTCTGAATACGGATCATTAAGTAAGCCATTGGTTATCTTGCACTCGTTGGAATTCTCCTTGAAAACGATATTGATTAGGTCGCGCTTGAGAATGTCATTTCGCGCATCGCATCCATTCCGATCTGGATCGCGCCAGTGCGAGAAGGAGCTACGTGCATATCCAGTCTTTGGAGCCTTTCCCTTGACCACGAGGGTGTCCAGGAGAGTAAGTGTTGTTCCCTTTTTGATATTTGATGTAGTTGGAACTAACGCAATTGAGGCATTACTAAATGGAATGAGTGCAAAAAATGTGAGAGAGATGAAGAGTGCAAGCGCCCGCGTCTGCGATTTTCTCATCACCATAATGTGAATTCTTGACTACTGAGAGTGAGAATTCCATCTGAAAATAGTCAAATATAAAGTTGCGAAAAAGAAAAAGAGGGTGACAACCGTTGAGATTGTCACCCTCTTTCGGAGAGCTAACTAGTGTGAACTAGTTTTGCGCTGGTGGAGCTTCTGGTGCTTCTGGAGCAGGTGCCTCAGCTGCAGGTGCAGCAGGTGGCTCTGCTACAGGTGCGGCAGGTGCCTCTCCGGAAGGAGGTGCAAAACCGCCTCCAGCGGCTGGTCCACCTTGTGGTCCACCGAAGTTTCCAGCTTGTGGTCCATCAAATGCTGCAGGTTGACCTGGGAAACCACCCTGAGGTCCTTCAAAGTTTCCGCCCTGTGGTCCACCAAATGCTGCCGGTTGACCTGGGAAACCACTTTGCGGTCCACCAAAGTTTCCACCTTGATCGAATCCACCTTGTGGTCCACCAAATCCACCTTGTGGTCCACCAAATGCTGCCGGTTGACCTGGGAAACCACCTTGTGGTCCACCGAATCCACCTTGATTGAAGCTTCCAGTTTGCAAGTTATCTTGCCAATCTTGGAATTGCTCTTCATATTGCGTGAACTCTTCTTCGTATGCCGCGACTTCATCGTTGTACTCAGCGAGCGCTTCTTCTAAACGAGCTTCAACTTCTTCGAAGAGCTCTTTGCCATCTGGCGACTTCTTCAATAGTTCTTGAAGTTGTTGACCAGCTTTTGTTTCGCCAAGTTTATGCATAAGCATTTCAAACATACGAGGATCATTTTCAATTGCTTCAGCAATTCTGTCTGCATCTTGACTCAAGATGCGTTGCAGATCTTTGCCGCCACGAGGAACGATTCCGCCAAGAACATTTTGAACAAGTTTGAGGCCTTGACGCGAACCTGCAGCTTGCGCCATCAAGTTCATCAAGTCATCAATTTTGTCGCCAAATACCTCTTTCGAAATTTCTTGCATATCTGGTTGGAGCGGTTCCATTGGAGGCTCTGGTGGTCGGAAAGGATCATCTTTCCTTCCGGACATAATTTCTTCCGCTGACATTTTCTGCCAGCCACCCTTTGGCGCCATCATCGGACCACCCATTGGACCCATTGGTCCGCCGGGACCCATTGGTCCGCCGGGGCCACCAAACATTTTGCCCATCATGTCGCCCATCGCACCCATTGGTCCGCCGGGGCCACCAAACATTTTGCCCATCATGTCGCCCATTGGTCCCATTGGTCCCATTGGTCCGCCGAAGCCAGGACCACCAGGTCCACCCATTGGGCCCCCGAAGCCGCCAGGTCCCATTGGGCCGCCGAAGCCAGGACCACCAGGTCCACCCATTGGGCCGCCGAAGCCGCCAGGTCCCATTGGGCCGCCGAAGCCAGGACCACCAGGTCCACCCATTGGGCCGTTAGGTCCACCGAAGTTTCCAGGTCCGCCCATTGGTCCGCCGAAGCCAGGACCACCAGGTCCGCCCATTGGTCCGCCG
>JBIJBY010000070.1:0-6489 GCA_044344975.1 Candidatus Nanopelagicaceae bacterium
CGTCTTCACTCCGATCCTGCGCTAATTGTCGGTGGAATCCGCGCCCTTATGGAACAGGCGCTGCATCCCGGCGCCATGGCGGGAGTTGCTAAGTACTCTGATTTTCGCGATGACGCTTGGGGGCGGCTACGTCGCACTGGTGAATATGTATCGCTGGTGACATATGGTCCGCGGGAAGAGGTAGATCGCGCTGCAGAGCGAGTGCGACTGATTCATCACCGATTGGGCTTAGATTCTCAAGAGGAGTTGTTATGGGTACATACCTCAATGGTCGACGCCTTTGTTGATGTAGCGCTCCGTTCGGGAGCGCCCTTTAGCGAGGCAGATATAGATGATTATCTTCAACAAATGGTCATCTTCGCCGAACTCGTTGGTATTGAGCGCGCAAGCGTCCCTGCATCATTCGAAGAACTTAAAAGCTACATGATTGAGATTCAGCCAAAGTTGGCAATCACAGAAGAGGCAAAGCGCACTTCAGTCTTTCTCACCTTTCCACCTATGCCACTTCCGATCCGCATTGCTACTCCTGCGCCAGCGCTCTGGGCATCGGTGGCAACGCTTGCAGCAGCAGCGCTTCCCCGCTGGGCTCGAGATATGTACGGCTGGCCGACATTTCCCGGTCAGGAGCTTTTCACTAATCGTGCGCTAGTAGCTTTTCGAAAGAACACCCTCAAACTCCCTGAGTTTATGCGGATGAGTCCGTATGCCAAAACAGCTAGCGAGCAACGCGATGTTGTCGCGAACGCATCAGAGTAAGTTAAGGAAGTAATGAGTCGAATACTTGCAGTTGCAAATAGCGCTGGTGGCGTAGGCCGAACCACAAGTGCGCTCTCGATAGCAGTGGCTCTCTCTGAGTACGGCAAAAGAGTCTTGCTCGTTGACTGCGATCCGCAGGGAGCTTTAACTTTTACGTTAGGCAAAGAGAAATCTCAACGGACCGCCTATGACATTTTTTCAGGTCGCGAACGCGCTCTCGGCATGATTCATCAAACCGCAGAACGGGTAGATCTCATTCCTTCATCGCCTAAGCTATCTGAAGTTTTTAAAGTAAGAGACGAGAGTACGCTCTTTGCTGCTTTGGCAAAGTTCGATTATGACATTATCGTCATCGATACTGCTTCGGGGCTGTCGCAGTTGAATCAGCACGTTCTCGCCACGGCCGATGAATTCATTATTCCCACCCGATTAGATTTGCTCTCTATCAGAGGTGCGTTGCAGATTGCTCAGGCGAGTGAACGTTTTCGAGGAAAAATACGGGCTCTTCTGCCAACCATGATTGAACCTCGATCTAAGCAGGGCAACGAGATGCTGGCCTTACTTAAAGAGAAGTTCGGCGCTTTGGTAGTTGAGCCAGGCATCCCAAAGAGTCCACTCTTCGCAGATGCGGTCATTGCAGGTGCATCGCTCTTGAGTTACAAAAAGGCGAGCGAGATTGCTGGCCGCTATCGAGAAATTTCTTACGATTTACTCTAACTCTGTTACTAATTAGTTCCGAAGCCAACTTTACGTTCGGAGCGAGCGCTCACTTCGATAAATCCAACTTTTCCAGCTGGAACGATAAGGCGGCGCCCTTTTTCGTCGGTGAATGAGATGTGTGATCCCTCATGAAGAGCTCGCGCAACCGTAGCTTCGATTTCGTCGGCGCTGTTAGTCAAATCAATTGTCAACTCGCGTGGCGAATCGGAAATCCCAATTCGGACTTCAACCTTGCCTGCTGATGCGTTTGCCGACTCTGCGCTCTTCTTAGTACTCATATTCCTACCCTAGCGATTTATTTCTTTCCGCGCTCATCAAGCGTGCGTGGATATCCAGAGATGCCACGCCACTGCAGGCTTGCTACAAGTCGTGCAGCTTCCTCACGGGGCACTCGTCCATCTCGCTCTAGCCAATACCGTGCAGTGAATTGCGCCGTTCCAACAAGACCGATGCCAAGGAGCATTGCCGCTTCGTCAGGGATACCCGTATCTGCTGCAATCACTGCGCTCACTGCCGCAGCACAGTCATAGGTCATGCGAGTTAAACGCTCACGGACTGCCGGCTCTACGCTCATATCGCTTTCGAAGAGGAGGCGGTATGCCTCACCTTCTTCTTCGATGAAATTAAAATATGCATCAACAGTTGCCTTGACCCGGTCGGCATTATCGTGAGTCGAGGCGATTGCCCGTTGAATCGAGTAGACCAATTGATCGACGTGAAGATCAAGTACTGCTAAATAGAGATCTAACTTGCTTGGGAAATGTTGGTAGAGCACCGGCTTGCTCACGCCAGCGCGATCAGCAATCTCATCCATTGCGGCTGCGTGATACCCCGCCGAGGTAAAGACCTCGAGAGCAGCGGTGAGAAGTTGCGCTCGCCGCTCGTCGCGTGGCAGCCGTGCCTTCGCATCACTCATGGGGTCGATGGTAGGCCTTCGAGTGGAGGGGGAGTTAATAAACGTGGCAGAGTAGGGGTGTGAGCCTTCCCATGAAACCCCTCGTTGAACCTGGCCCTTCGCTCACCGTTGATCAAGTCAGGCGCTATAGCCGACATTTGATCATTCCCGATATTGCGATGGATGGTCAGAGACGGTTGATGGCAGCGAAGGTGCTCTGTGTTGGCGCCGGAGGCTTAGGCTCCCCAGCGCTGATGTACCTGGCGGCGGCCGGTGTTGGAACGCTTGGAATTGTTGAGTTCGACGTTGTCGACGAATCGAATTTGCAGCGACAAATCATTCATGGTCAAAGTGATATAGGAAAGAGTAAAGCGCAGAGCGCTGCCGAGAGTATTGCTGAAATTAACCCGTATACTAAAGTCATCGTGCACGAGACCAGGCTCGATAATTCAAATGTTATGGAGCTCTTCTCACAGTATGACTTAATTGTTGATGGCACCGATAACTTTGCTACTCGTTACATGGTTAATGATGCGGCAGTCCTGCTAGGAAAGCCTTACGTATGGGGTTCGATTTATCGCTTTGATGGACAAGCCAGTGTCTTCTGGGCAGAACATGGCCCTTGCTACCGCTGCTTATATCCAGAGCCACCACCACCAGGAATGGTGCCCAGCTGCGCTGAAGGTGGCGTGCTCGGCGTGCTCTGTGCATCCATCGGCTCCATACAAGTTACTGAAGCCATCAAGCTCATCACCGGAATTGGCGAGAGTCTGATTGGTGAATTGATGATTTACGACGCCCTTGAGATGTCATATCGCAAGGTGAAGATCCGAAAAGATCCGAATTGCGTTCTCTGCGGACCGAATGCAACGCAACGAGAATTGCTCGATGATTACGAGGGTTTCTGTGGCGCACTTTCCACCGCAGCCGCTGACGCTGTTGCGGGCTCGACAATCTCTGTCGAGCAACTCAAGAGCAAGATGGATCATAAAGATAATTTTCTACTAATCGATGTTCGCGAACCCGCTGAGTTTGAAATTGTTAGAATTCCAGGATCGGTGCTCATTCCGAAACAAGAATTCCTTGATGGCTCAGTACTGTCGAAGTTGCCTCAAGATAAGCCCATTATTCTCCATTGCAAGAGCGGCGTCCGTTCTGCCGAGTGCTTGGCAGTACTTAAGGGCGCTGGCTTCTCTGATGCAACGCACGTTAGCGGAGGAGTTATTGCCTGGGCAAAGCAGATAGATACTGCACTGCCTACTTATTAAATATTTCTTTTATCGAATCTGCAGCGCCCTCTTAAGAAAATCCAACTCCAGTAACATCAAATTCTCCGCTACTACTTCCTGAGGCGTCATATGCGTTACTCCGGTAAGCGGCAGCACCTCATGAGCCTTTCCTGCCTCAAGGAGTGCAGATGAGAGTTTCAATGAGTTCGATACGAGCACGTTGTCATCAACCATGCCATGAATGATCATCACAGGTACTTCGAGATTTTTTGCTTCATTAAGAAGTGATGATTTCTCATAGTTTTCACTCTTTGGATCTGGTCCCATAAATCGCTCAGTATAAAAAGTGTCATAGAGTCGGAAATCGGTCACGGGCGCACCGATAATGGCGGCTTTGAAAATTTCCGGTCTTCGCACTGCAGCAAGGCCGGCAAGGTAGCCACCAAACGACCAGCCACGAATAGCCACTCGTGAAGTATCAATCAATCCAGGGTGCGTTGCGATAAGTGCTTGCACTGCATCAACTTGATCATCAACTGGAAAAGTTGAAAGGTCATCGACAATCGCACGCTCCCATTGCGGATCACGATGGGGAGTTCCACGTCCATCTGAGATCAATACCGCAAAACCTTGATTGGCTATCCATTGCGCTTCGGCGTAAGCGCTCTTTGCATGTAGAACTCGAGCATGTCCAGGGCCGCCATAGGGATCTACCAATAACGGGAGATTCTTTGGTTCGCGATTTTGAGGCAGTAGCAATGCACTTCGAAGGGCGCGGTCACCTAAGGAGAGGAATTGTGGCTGTGCATCGACGCTTGGTTGTTCACTATGCGAAGCGATCTTCCTGATTAAGCCATCGCGTTTGATAACGACTGAAACTTCGTAATTAGCCATACCTCTCGAGATAAGAAGGAGCGTCCCACCAGCAGCGCGCGCCATGTGTACACCTGGTTCGTGCGTGAGAACTTCAAATTCACCACCCCAGCCACGCCAGTAGATGTGAGATTGGCTAGGTTCAAAAGTTCCAGAGAAGGTGATGCCATCTCGATCGATAGCGATTACTCCATCGACTTGAAGATTCTCTGGCGTTATCACTTCACCATTGAGAGCAATGGAATGGGTATTTTTATCGACGACATGCGTCACCAGTTCTCCATTTGGCCCCCATGCAGGTACGCCACCGACCAAATCAATCCACGCAGAATCCTTTAATTCAGCGATAACTCGCCCAGTGCCGCTCTCTGCATCAATAGCCAAAATCTCAGCATGGCGCTGGTTTCGGGACATAGTCAGTAACAAGGCAGGAAGCTTTCCATCACCGGGATTCACATCGCAGAGATATTCATGACCTGGATTCCAAGTGATTTCACTTCGGGAGAGATCGTCAAGATTGAGCAAGAAGAGAGAGGTAATCACATTCGAGGTACCTACAAATGGGTATCGCACTTCCCGTGGTGCGCTCTCTGGGTTTGCCGGATCGCTGATAAAAATTTTTGCTACCGGAGTCTGATCAAAGCGCTGCACAAATAGAGATTTACTATCGGCTGTCCACCAGAATCCATGATGTCGCGACATCTCCTCACTTGCGACAAATTCCGCCGTTCCATAAAAAATTTCAGGATTTTCAGGTTTACATAAAATCCTTACCTTCTCTTCACTCGAAAGATGGAGTTCGCCGTCGGGGGTGATGTAGGCAATCGATTGACCATCTGGAGAGAGTTGTGGATCAATCACTATTCCTGCGCTTGGCACCTCGCGTACTTTCTTGCTCGCGATATCAAGCAAATAGAGCTTGCCTGATAAAACGAAAGCGACCGCTTCACACTTCTTATCTACCGAATAGGAGGTGATGCCACCGGCCGCTTCGCGGGTGCGCTCACGACGAGCGCGTTCCTGCGCGGAGAGCTTCTCTTCACCATCGACAAGGAGGTTGAGCGGGTCAACAAGCAATTCCTCTACATCAGAGCGAAGATCGTATTGATAAAGGCGCCCGATCCGGTCGCTTCCTGAGGCGCTGCGCACGAAGAGGAGGCGTTGGCCATCAGGAGAGAGGGTAAAGGTGCGTGGTGCACCTAGGGTGAATCTCAGCGTCTTTGCAGAGTGGCGCGGGAAGGAGAGTTGCGATGTGTCGGACATAGGAATTCACCGTACCCTTTCATCCATGCCTTCATCTAGTGCATCGGCTGCAGCAACGCGGGGTCGCCTGCTGTTGGTCCATGCTCATCCAGATGATGAGAGCATCAATAATGGCGCAACAATGGCGAAATATGCACACGAAGGGTTTGACGTTGCTCTCGTAACGTGCACCAGAGGTGAAGAGGGCGAGATATTGCTCCCCGAATTGGCAGATGCAGCAAGTGAGAAAGAGGATCGCCTTGCCGAGATTCGCGAACGGGAGCTAAGTGATGCGCTGCACGCGTTGGGCGTCCATCACCATTGGTATCTCGGCGCCCCTAATCGCCGCTTTCGCGATAGCGGCATGATGGGCGCGCCACAGAATTCTCGATCAGATGTTTTCTGGAGCTCCACTGTTGACGAGGGCGCCGAATTGTTAGCTAGATACATCCTTGAATTTAAGCCGCATGTGTTGGTTACTTACGATGAATTTGGTGGTTACGGGCATCCTGATCACATTCAAGCGCACCGTATTTCTATGAAAGCGGCGGAATTGAGTGACGAGCGAGGATGGTCGATACAAAAAATTTACTGGAACGTCATGCCCAGATCTGTAGTTCAGAAAGGGATGGACGCAATGCGCGAGATTGGTTCAGATTTCTTCGGCACTGAATCAATCGAGGATGTTCCATTTGCGAAAGATGACTCGTTTGTGCATGCAGTTATTGACGGGAATAAATATGTCGAGATGAAGAAGGAGGCTATGAAGGCCCA
>JBIJBY010000071.1:0-6471 GCA_044344975.1 Candidatus Nanopelagicaceae bacterium
AGATGTAGTTCCGCTTTATGGCGAGACAGATGGGAAAGAAATTTCCCAATGTCCGACCGTGTTAATTGGACCTGGCGCCCCAGAGGTTCATCTTTTGCCCGATGTTCCCCGATTAGTGATTGATGGCGGCGCGCTCACTTTAATAAAAAAACCTGCTTCTTCAGAGTCTCTTTGGGTGTTGACGCCCCACGAAGGGGAAATTAAGAAAATGGGTTTCGATCCATCGAATCGAGAGCGTTGCGCGCTAACTGCTGCGCGAGAGTTAAATGCGATTGTTCTGCTCAAAGGTTTTCAATCGATAGTTGCCAGACCCGATGGCATTTTTCATATTGACGAAATTGGTGGCACTGAGCTCTCGACCGCTGGCACGGGCGATGTGCTAGCCGGATTTATCGCCTCGATGCTCGCATCACACCAACCAAAAAACTATGGCGCAGCAGCTCCCATAGTTGCAGATGCGCTCTCAATCTTTGCAAAAGCGGCGAAAACTTCAGTGGCAAAGCGAGCCCCATTGGTTGCTACAGATTTATTGGAGGAGATTCCGCTTCAGTTGGCTAAGCAATGATGGTGAGCACATAAGGAGTACTTACACAGCAGGGCCAGGGAGAAACTTCCCCCGAAAAAAAGTTAATGGTTGAGTGATTCCATCGGTGAAGGAGAGCACCTCACCAACAATGATGATGTGATCTCCTGCTTCATGTTGAGCGGTAGTTCGCGCTGTGAAATAAGTTTTGGCACAGGCGAGCGCTAGGGCAGGATGCTCAGGGCTCGGCTCAATTACCTCAAGTCCAACGAAACGATCAACGCCGGGCGCAGTGAAGCGATGGACCAAATCCTCTTGTCCAGCCTCAACAAAATGAACTGCCCAATTCTTGGCATTTCGCCAGAGCGGGAACGAGGAAATCTTTTTATCTACGCACCACGACACCAGGATCGGATCGAGCGATACCGAGGTGAGTGAGTTACAGACAATGCCCACCCGCTCGCCATCGACCTCAGCGGTCACTATGGAAATTCCTGTAATCCACCCGCTCATTAGCGAACGGAAGGAGCGTGGGTTAATCAAAGGGCTAGCCATCTTGCTAACGGTACGACCAATGGGCCCCCTGCGGAGAATCAACAGGCGGGGTTGGTGGTGGGCTATCTGGGAGGGACAGGGGGAAGGGTGGTTGACTGTGGGGAAATGTGGAGTAAAGTGGGGGATACAACCTTGGGGAAGGGGGCCAATACCGCATGTTTCTTGGCACCTATCAACCCCGATTAGATGAAAAAGGGCGATTAATCCTCCCGGCCCGATTCCGTGATGATCTCGCAGCAGGTCTTGTCATCACGAAAGGGCAAGAACGCTGCCTCTACGTCTGGCCGGCACAAGAGTTCGCAACCCTTACCGAAGCGATGCGCCAAGCGCCAGTTACTGCAAAATCCGCGCGCGATTACATGCGCGTTATGTTCGCTGGAGCGCACGATGAAATACCTGACAAACAAGGACGCGTGACTATTCCGCAATCTTTGCGTGGCTATGCAGCTCTAGAAAAAGAGTGCGTAGTTATTGGCGCAAATACTCGAGTTGAGATTTGGGATCTTCAGTCATGGGAGAGCTATCTCGCAGATCGCGAGAAGAGCTTCGCAGATGTATCTGAGGAGGTTTTCCCTGGTCTCTTTTAGCCCCTGATTTTCGGTCACTGCCGCACCGAGTATCGACGCCCCTTCCCCGGCGCCGATCGATCCGTCCGGCGGCGGTGTCCAAAGATCAGGAGAGAGAAAGCAAGAGAAACATCGAAGCAAGAGAAACAAGAGTTCATGAGGGGAAGGAGAAGAAAGTGATAGAAAACGAACATATTCCAGTAGCGCTTGATCGCACTATCGAATTATTGACACCCGCACTTTCTGTGACCTCTCCTTACCTTATCGATGCAACTCTTGGTCTTGGTGGCCATACTGAAAAGCTTCTGGAAAAGTTCTCCAATTTGCACATTATTGGCATCGATCGCGACAAGAGCGCCCTGGATAAAGCAGCGTCACGACTTTCGCGTTTTAAAAATCGAGTTACTTTGGTGCATGCAGTTTACGATCAGATTTCAAGCGTAGCTAATGAGCGCGGACTTTCCCAAGTGCAGGGAATCCTCTTCGATCTAGGTGTTTCTTCAATGCAACTTGATCAATCTAGCCGTGGCTTTGCCTACTCACACGATGCACCTCTTGATATGCGAATGGATCAATCAACAGGTGTCAGCGCAGTCGAAGTGGTTAATGAGTATCCGCATGAAGATTTAACTCGAATTATTCGTGAGTATGGCGAAGAGAAATTCGCAAGCAGAATTGCAGCACGAATCATTGACGCGCGGAAAATTTCACCTATCACTACCACCAGCACCCTCGCTCAATTGGTAAAAGAGAGCATCCCAGCTGCAACTCGTCGCACGGGAGGTAACCCTGCAAAGCGCACCTTCCAGGCGCTTAGAATCTATGTAAATAATGAGATTGAAATCCTAGAGCGCGCGATTCCTGCTGCTCTTGAGCTTCTTTCAATTAACGGACGAATGGTTGTGCTCTCATACCACTCGCTCGAAGATCGAATAGTTAAACGAGCATTTGCAGAGGTGAGTACTTCCGAGGTCCCACATGGCCTTCCTGTTGAACCGAAGCCTTCGCGCTATCAACTTCTCACACGGTCTAGTGAGAGTGCAAGCGCTGATGAGATGGAATCAAATCCACGGGCGCAATCAGTACGAATTCGCGCTATTGAAAGAAGGGCCGCTTGATGGCTCTGACCGCACGGAAGATTCCCTTAGTTAAATCTATTCCTACAGCTCGAACACCCGAGCCGTTACTGCGTCTTGTTCAGGATCTAAAAGTCGCAGATGGAAAATCGGTCACAACAACTGCATTCGTTTACTTGGTCTTTGGCGCACTTATTACAAGTATTTTCATGGTCATGGCATTGAACATGGCCCTCAATCAGGATTCGATCAAACTCCATCGATTAAAGATTGAAGCCCAAGCAATCGCAGACCAAGAGGAAGCAATTACGGCACAGGTTGCACGATTCTCATCGCCACATATGTTGGCAAAACGGGCTCGAACTCTGGGGATGGTGCCAAGCGGAACTCCGGAATTCCTGGATCTTCGACCAAAGAACAGTGTTGACTCTGAAATAAATGTAAAAGAAGTGAAACCTTGAGTCCTATCCGTATCGCGCAGGGCAGACTGCGGGCGACACTTCTAATAATCGCGCTCTTATTCGTTACCTTCTTCTTAAGATTGATTGATGTTCAAGCGGTCAATGCCAAGGAATATGCAGAGCGAGCAACTCGGGAATTAACGAGAACTGCAACCCTTCCTGCACCACGCGGTGAGATTACAGATCGAAATGGCCATGTTCTCGCCCGAAGCATCGAATCATTAGATCTCGTCGTTGATCAAACATTGATAAACCGACCAGAACGTGCAGCAGAGATTGTCGCGCCGATAATTGGGAAGAGCGCTTCTCACGTGAAATCACGGTTAACTGGTACTCGTAAGTTTGTATACGTTGCTCGTGATATCACGCCAGCGCAATGGAAAAACATCAAAGCAGCGCTAGCTGCCGAAAATGGAGAAGTTAAGCTCTCAGAACGCATTGGTGGATTCTTCAGCGAACGCGGTTTTCGTAGAGATTATCCAGAGAAATACCTTGCAGCCTCGCTCCTAGGTTTCGTCAACTCTGCTGGAGTGGGTGGCGGCGGAATGGAGTCTTCGCTCAACAGTACGCTTGCGGGCAAAGATGGCATTTTTACTTATGAGTCTGGTGGTGGCCCATCGATTCCATCTTCTCGACAGGTTTTGATTCCTCCTCAGTCCGGAAAATCAGTGCGGCTGACGATCGATCGCGATTTGCAATGGGCTACTGAAGATGCCATCACGGCTTTAGCAAAAGAGAGTAAAGCAAGCTCTGTCAGTGCAGTGATCATAGATCCTGCCACGGGTGAAATTTTGGCGCTTGCGACAGCTCCTGGGTTCGATCCAAACAATTTCTCTCAAACGAAAGCTTCGCTGCTTAAGATTCCTTCTGTTCAAGATGTATACGAACCAGGATCGACTGGAAAAGTTATGACTATGGCTGCTGCGTTAGAGGAGAAGGTTGTTACGCCAACAACTGTTTTTAAGACGCCTGACAAAATTAGCAGAGCAGGCAAAACATTCAATGATCACGACAAGCACCCAGTATGGAAGTTAACCGCTACGGGAATTCTCGCTAAATCTAGCAACGTCGGCACAATCAAGATCAGTGAGCGGATGAGTGAAAATACCCTGTACTCATACTTAAGAAACTTTGGAATTGGTGAGCGCGTGAGACTGGGTTTACCTGCCGAACCTGCAGGAATTTTAAATCCAGTGGAGAAGTGGTCTGGTTCGACTTTCCCAACCGTCTCTTTCGGGCAGAGCTACTCAGTTACTGCAATCCAGGCGACAAGCGTTTTCGCGACAATCGCGAATGCAGGTTTACGAATGACTCCAACCTTAGTTGCCGGCACCAGTGACTCTTCAGGTCACTACACGGCATCGCCTCGGCCTGAATCTCGACGAGTTATCTCTCAAGATGTAGCGCGGCAGTTGAGCGCGATGATGGAGAGCGTTGTCCAGGAAGGTGGCACAGCTGTTCGTGCAGCTATCCCTGGCTACCGCGTTGCAGGAAAGACTGGAACCGCACAAAAATACGATGGCAAATGTGGATGTTATCGAGGATACACGGCATCTTTCATTGGCTTTGCACCTGCAGATAAACCACGATTTGTTATGAGTGTTACCGTGCAAAATCCAGTAGGCATCCACTGGGGAGGCTATCTTGGTGGTCCGGTTTTTAAATCAGTAATCTCATATGCATTAAAGAGTTATCGAGTACCACCCACTGGCGTTGAACTTACTCCTTACCCTTTAGACAAGAAGGGTCTTGATAAATTAAATAAAGATACAAAAGTTGCAACAGCTTCAGCGAAAAGGTAGTCATGCGAGAATTACTCCAATACGAATACTCACGATCACTAAATCAAATTGCTGATTTTCTTGAAATCACTCACGCATCTAACAATAGAGTTGTGAGAGGAATTACTTTGAATTCTCGAAGAATTGAGAGTGGGGATCTATTCGTTGCGCTTCAAGGTGCAAAGAATCACGGAATCCAATTTATTGAAGAGGCCATAACCGCCGGGGCTGCAGCAATTCTTACTGACGAACTGGGCTACGAAATGGTTCGGGAACTGCTCGCCAAGCGCAATGATTCACCAATCGTCTTGGCAGCGAAAAACCTTCGAGGAGCGCTCGGCCCTCTCTCTTCATGGTTCTACGGCGCACCATCACAGAATTTGCGTCTGTACGGAATCACTGGGACAAATGGAAAGACAACCGTTGCTTATCTGTTGGATCACATCTGGCGGGAGAATCAGCGCGCGTCCGGATTAATGGGAACGGTAGAGGTTAAGGTCGGACTCGAACGCTTTCCTAGTATTCGTACAACTCTCGAAGCCCCTGACTTACAAGCGCTGTTAGCTACCTTTAGCGAGCGACACATTGCAAATGTAGTGATGGAGGTTTCAAGCCATGCACTCGCACTACATAGAGTTGATGGCACACGCTTTGCAACGGTCGGTTTCACCAATTTATCTCAAGATCATCTAGATTTTCATGGAGATATGGATAGCTATTACAAAGCTAAGAAACGCCTATTCACTCTCTCTTTTGCGGAGAATGCAGTGATCAATGTTGATACTGAATGGGGTGCACGACTATATGGCGAAGCGTCAATTCCGGCACTTGATATCTCCCTAACTAATCGGAAGGCCGCCTGGCATGTAGTTGACGGTTTGGTCACGGGGTCAAACGGAATGACTTTTTCGGTTCGTGGACCAAATGGTGTGTTGCTAGATGTGAGCATGCCACTTGTAGGTGAATACAACGTAGCCAATGCAGTAATGGCTATTGCGCTAGCAGTTGATAGCGGAATCGATCCACTGAGTGCAGCAGCTGCATTATCAAATGCGCACGGAGCACCCGGACGACTTGAGCGAGTAGCACATCCAGAAGGTGTACATGTTTTAATTGACTACGCACACACTCCAGATGCCATTGAGCGAGTGCTAGCTGCGGTTCGCCGAAATCTGCCGGGGCGCGTCATTGCTGTTTTAGGTTGTGGCGGAGATAGAGATCCGAGTAAACGCCCTTTGATGGGAGCCGCGTTGGCGCAAGGATGTGATGTCGCGATATTTACAAGTGATAATCCTCGAAGCGAATCTGCTGATGCAATCATCGAACAGATGGGCCCGAAGAGATTTGAGAACGTGAGAGTAGAAGTTGATAGGAAATTTGCCATTGAGCAAGCTTTGGAATTGGCCATCAAGGGCGATGTGGTCCTCATCTTAGGAAAGGGTCACGAGACCGGACAGGAAATCAATGGGGTTGTGCATCCATTTGATGATCGAGAAATCGTCCAAGAAT
>JBIJBY010000073.1:0-6315 GCA_044344975.1 Candidatus Nanopelagicaceae bacterium
CTTTAACAGAAGAGTCACATGTTATTCGTGACCAGCTGAGCTCCGAGGCGCAAGCGCAAGCGCTCGTCGAATATCCGAATTACACAAAGCCGCCGCTTTGGAGAGGTCTTGAAGTCCCCGAGATCCTCACCTCAGGCAACCATGGCGCGATTGCCCGCTGGCGTTTGGAGCAAGCAAGGGCGCGAAGTCTGGCCCAGGGGTTGGATTAAGGAGCGGATTTGGGTAATCCCCAGCCGCACGGCAGAATAGGGCGCCTTGGCGAGAAATGCGCCCCGCCGCAGGGGAGCGAGTTTCTATTCGCGAAGTGGTCCTAACAAGGTTATCGACCTGCGGCGATTACCAGAGAAAAACGAGATATCGATTATGAATACATTGGACGCTCTTGATGCGGCAACCCTTCGCCGCGACCTTCCATCCTTCCGCCCCGGCGATGAATTAAAGATTCACGTTCGCGTTATCGAAGGAAACAAATCCCGTATCCAGGTCTTCCAAGGCTTGGTCATCCGTCGTCGCGGTAGCGGCGTACGTGAGAGCTTCACCATTCGTAAGATCTCTTACGGTGTTGGTGTTGAGCGAACCTTTCCGGTTCATACCCCAGTTATTGAGAAGATTGAAGTAGTTCGACGTGGCGATGTTCGTCGCGCGAAGTTGTACTACCTACGCGAGTTGCGCGGCAAGGCATCAAAGATTCGCGAACGTCGCGGCGGTAATTTCGGACCGAGCGAGACAATTGTCTTTGAAACTGGCGAGGCAGAGGAAGTCACTGCAGAGGCGCTTGCACCTGTTGAAGCAGTCGAAACTGTTGAGACTGTTGCGAAGGCTGAGGCCGTAGAGACTGCACAAACTGCAGAGAGCACAACCGAGACTGAGACTGAGAAAGAGAAAACCGAGTAGTGAAACTTCCGCGGAAGGGTTCGCTCCTTCGCGAAATTCCAGTTCTCATTGTTGTATCGCTTTTTATCTCGATAATCATTAAGGCTTTCTTGATTCAGGCGTTTTACATTCCCTCTGGGTCCATGCAAACTACCCTTGAAATCAACGATCGAGTGATTGTGAATAAGTTAGGAAACTTCTTTACTGATGTAGAGCGTGGCGATGTGGTGGTCTTCCGTGATCCAGGAGGGTGGTTGCCGCCGGCTTACCAGGAGAAGCGTTCTGCGCCATTGCAAGCTCTTCGTAACGGTCTAGTTTTTGTCGGGCTCGCTCCAGATCCAGCTAAGCAACATTTAATTAAGCGTGTAATCGGTGTAGGTGGAGATCGCATCGTCTGTTGTGATGCCTCTGGTGCCCTTGTCATCAACGGGAAACCAGTTAAAGAGAAGTACTTATACGAAGGAAACGCGCCAAGCGAAATGAAATTTGATGTCACTGTTCCAAAGGGATCGCTTTGGGCAATGGGTGATCATCGGGCAGCGAGTGAAGATTCTCGCTATCACCAAGAAGATCCAAATAAAGGAATGGTTCCGCTTAATAAAGTAGTGGGACGTGCCTTTTTAGTGATCTGGCCAGTACAACATTTCTCGCTCTTGCCTCGACCAGATGCGTTGACCGCAATTCCAGTGAAATGAACCCCGAGGCTGCGCTTCGAGCGGCGGGCTTTACCCTTATCGCTGGCGTTGATGAGGCGGGACGGGGTGCATATGCCGGCCCACTTGTTATTGCGGCAGTAATCCTTGACCCTGCGCGCCCCGTGAGTGAGGTGGGGGATTCTAAATCTTTCACCGAAAATAGACGTAGGGAGCTTGCCGCAGAGATTAAAGAGCGAGCATTGGCATATTCCATCATCACGATAGATTCTGACGAGATTGATGAACAGGGGTTACATCCCTCCAACATAGGCGGAATGCGTCGTGCGCTGACTGCGCTCACGCAGCAACCTGACTACATCATCACTGATGGTTACCACGTTCAAGGTCTTAGTATTCCATCAATCGCGATGTGGCGTGGGGATCAGGTGAGTGATTCGGTCGGTGCTGCTTCAATAGTGGCAAAGGATCATCGAGATCAACTCATGATCACTTGGGATAGTCAATATCCAGAGTATGGATTTGCTCAACACAAGGGTTATGGAACTGCTGCTCATCAACGAGCGCTAGAAGAGCGCGGCGTGTTGCCAATCCATCGAAAATCTTTTGCGCCGATTGCTCGTTTGTTCGAGTCAAAGTGATTAGCATGTAATTAGCTGTAATCAACAGAGCCGCCCTACCCACTTCTCTCCCTAGCGCCATCCAGCTATGTCAGCGAGCAAACTTAGGTTGTCGCCATGTCAATTGCTTCTCAAAATAAATCCTCCTACCGACCCCATCAATTAGGTAAAGCAGGAGAGGATGCAGCGGTCAACTACTTAATTGCGAGCGGGCATCAGATCCTCGAGCGAAATTGGCGTGGTAGAGAAGGTGAATTAGACATTATCGCGCAGCTCGAATCTGCTCAGCCAGAGATCATTTTTATCGAGGTGAAAACTCGTTCCACCATCGAGTTTGGTGCACCTATTGAGGCAATCACGAAAGAGAAATATCGCCGTCTTTATCTACTGGGGCGGGAGTGGATAGCCACCCATCAACCAAACGCTCCGTGGCGCATTGATCTTCTTGCTCTCGTGGGCTCTAAGAAGAGTTTTCGCATCTCGCATATCAAAGGGTTGATTGCATAATGCTCGCCATCACTAAATCCATCTCACTAGTTGGACTGACCGGCTATCTCATTGATATCGAAGCTGATATTGGAAATGGCGTTCCAGGATTCACTCTCCTTGGGCTTCCAGATGCGGCGCTATCAGAAGCGCGAGATCGAGTCCGCTCGGCAATTATCAATTCGCAGGCGCAGTGGCCAAATAAGCGGATCACACTTGCCCTCTCACCGGCAGCGCTGCCTAAACGTGGATCCTCCTTCGACTGTGCCATCGCTCTCGCCTTGCTCGCCGCTGCGGAAGAGCTCTCTTTGGGTCGTCTTGAAGGCGCAGTAGCGCTGGGAGAGTTGACTCTCGATGGTCGAATTAAATCTGTTCCTGGAATTCTTCCTGCTCTTCGCGCTGCTGCGCTTCATGGAATTGAACGCGCTCTCATCCCTTCTGAAAACTATGAAGAGGGCTCACTTGTCCCTGGAATAGAGCTCATACATTTTGGCCACCTTCGAGAGTTAATTGCTTGGTTGCGCGGTAGTGAGTATTTCCCTAGTGATCGCACTATTGCTCGCCCTCACTCCCAATCTCTATCCGGAGCGCGAGCTGAAGAGCGCGAGAGCGATGGCGCAGATTTTTCCGATATCGCAGGGCAAGATGGAGCGAAAGAGGCGCTCGAGATCGGAGCTGTTGGTGGCCACCATATAGCGATGGTCGGACCGCCTGGAGTCGGTAAAAGTATGCTCGCTGCGCGAATACCTACCATCCTGCCATCTCTGAGTGAGCAGGACGCGTTAGATGTGACATCGCTCCATTCGATTGCCGGGAAAATATCCCCTGATAGTAATTCGCCGCTAATCACTACTCCACCATTTATTGCCCCACACCACACCATTTCGCGCGCGGGATTAATTGGTGGTGGTTCAGCAACAATCTCACCTGGAGCTTGTTCGTTGGCGCATCGAGGCATTCTCTTTCTCGATGAAGCGCCAGAGATTTCTCGCCAAGTAATTGAAGCGCTTCGTGAGCCGATGGAGCTAGGGGAGATCACACTTACTCGCCTTGGGCGGAGCGCAACTTTCCCAGCGCATTTCACGCTCGTTCTTGCCGCTAATCCCTGTCCTTGCGGATGGGCGATTGGCAAAGCAAAGCGCTGCACATGCTCACCACTTGCTAGTCGTCGTTATCGCGAGAAGTTATCTGGCCCTATTCTCGATCGAATCGATCTTCGGATAGAGCTTGAACCGCTCTCTCAAGGAGATCTCATGCGCAAAGGTGACAGTAGCGCAGATATTAAATCGCGGGTTAGCAACGCGCGCGCTAAATCACGTGAGCGGTTTCGTGCCTATCCATGGTCGATAAACTCAGAAATTCCTGCTGCTGCGCTACGGAGCGAATTTGCTCCAGAACCTCGCGCGTTAACTCTGCTCTATCGCGCTCTAGATAGCGAGGAGATTACGGTCCGCGGGCTCCATCGTATCCAACGGGTGGCGTGGAGTATCGCTGATCTGAAAGACGAACCTTCCCCTTCGCGCGCATCAATTGAGCGCGCACTTACGCTCCATTTGCGGGAGCGATTATGAGTAACGATATTCGGCGAATTACGCCAGCTAGTTCCGAGTGGCCAGTGCGGTTAAATGCCCTTGATAAACCTCCGCGTGAATTGTTTGTCCGCGGACGAGATCTCTCTGAAATTGCAGCTGAGCGCCATCGCACTCTGGCAATTGTCGGCGCTCGTAATTCAACTTACTATGGTGAGAAAATCGCTCGTGACTTCGCAACATATTTTGCTGCCCTTGATTGGTCAGTCGTTAGCGGAGGCGCCTTTGGAATCGACTACAACGCACATCGAGGCGCCTTACTTGTCGATGGCGTGAGTATTGCGGTACTTGCAGGCGGCCTTGATTACCCCTATCCACGGAGCCATGACCAGATATTCTCTGAAATTGCCGTTCGAGGAGCGCTCATCTCGGAACAACCGCCAGGAATTCGCGCTGCTAAAGGACATTTCCTTGCACGAAATCGGTTGATTGCAGCGTTGAGCATCGGCACCATCGTCGTAGAAGCAGCATATAAAAGCGGTGCGATTAGAACAGCGCGTGATTGTGCTGCTCTCCTCCGCCCAGTCATTGCTATTCCCGGTGCGATTACTGCGCCGCAAAGCTATGGCGTACACGCTCTGATCCGCGACCGGATTGCAGAGTTGGTCACCTCTCCTGGCGAAGCGCTCGAAATACTGATGCCACTTGATCAACTTCAATAGCGTGAAGTTCTCACAAATCTCCATCGTGCGACGTGAAATATCTACGGAAGAAAGGTGAGAGAATAGCGCTGTGAGCGAGTTTCATTCCGGCTTTGTCGCCCTAGTCGGGCGACCAAATACTGGCAAGTCAACGCTCCTAAATGCGTTGGTTGGTGAGAAGGTCGCAATAACTTCGAGTCGACCGCAGACCACTCGACGAGCAATACGTGGCATTGTCCATCGCCCAGAAGGGCAAGTCATCGTCGTTGATACTCCTGGACTTCACAAACCAAAGACTCTTCTTGGTCAACGTCTCAATGCGCTCGTAGCAGAAACTTTTTCAGATGTAGATCTGATTATCTGTTGCCTGCCTGCAGATGAGGAGATCGGTCCAGGCGATAAAAGAATCATCAGTGAAATCTCTGGCTCAATCCCACTCATCGCTGTTGTGACAAAAACAGACCGAGTTGCCCCACAAACCCTGTTGGAGAAGTTGGCGACTGTTGGCTCATTAGCGCCATGGCGAGAGATTATTCCAGTTTCAGCGAAGAAGAATTTTCAGGTTGATCTTTTACTCTCGCTCCTGATCAAACATTTACCAGAAGGTCCGCCCCTATATCCCGAAGAGTATGTCAGCGAAGAGAGTGAGGACGATATCTACAGTGAATTGATTCGCGAGGCAGCTCTTGAACTACTTGATGATGAGCTGCCACATTCACTCATGGTGACTATCGAAGAAGTTGGTGTTGGTGGCGACGGAAAGACACCTATGATTTACGCAAAAATCTTCCTTGAACGAGATAGTCAGAAGCGGATTATTCTGGGGAAATCTGGAGAGCGAATCAAAGAGATTGGTACTAAAGCGCGTCAGGCGATTGAAAAATATCGAGGAGAGAAGGTATTTCTCACTCTCCATGTTGGCGTGGAATCTGAGTGGCAGGGCAACCCGCGCGCGCTCGAGAAATTTGGTTTCTAGCGCTCACCGGACGTTGTGAGAGCTAGCGCTGCAATTGCGGGATGCGCAGGCCTCTGGCACTTTTGACAGAGCACCATTCCATTATCTGCAATAGTCCAGGGGGTTCCACAACCACATTGGAGAGGTGGTGGGCAGCTCTGGGGCATGAGAGCAAGGGTAAATCTGTGAGCTAATTCTCGCCCGTTGAAATCTCGCTTCGATTATTTCGCGAAGCTGCCAGGTAGGAGCCCACCAGCACTAACGGGAAGCCCAGCGCCATGCCAATTGTGATGGGCTCATTGAGCAGGATGACACCAAGTGCGATAGCTATCGCTGTGTTGGGGTAGGTAACGGTTGAGGCTTTGGGTGGCCCGATCATCCGTAAGAGCGTGAAGAAGAGGTAGAAAGCAAGCGCGGTGCAGAGCAGCCCCAACGCAAGAAGTGCCAAGAGCGCTTGAAGCGAGGGCATCGAAGTTGGCGCAGTTCGCAGCGCCGGAA
>JBIJBY010000011.1:0-20589 GCA_044344975.1 Candidatus Nanopelagicaceae bacterium
AACATGCTGAGGAGGTGGCGCGCGAAGCGGAAGAGTATTTAATGGCGCTATTCGCAGAGTTGCGCGCTAATCCAAATGATGGCTTATTGAGTAAGATTCTTAATGCGCCAAAAGATGAGAGTGGCGATGGATTAACAGATAAAGAGATAGTCGGTCTCACCATTCAATTATTCTTTGCAGGTTTTGAGACGACCGAAGGCCTGATTGGAAACATGGTCCTTGCCATGATTGAAAATCCTGAGCAACAAGCGCTTTTGCGCGCAAACTATGAATTGATTCCTGCGGCGGTTGAAGAGACATTGCGATATGACTCGTCAATCCAGAAGCAGAGCAGAGTTGCATCAGTTGATCTTGAAATTCTCGGCCAAGAGGTGAAGAAGGGCGATTACGTGCACTTCATGATTGGTGCCGCGAATCGAGACCCGCAAAAATTTAAGAACCCAGATGTTTTTGATATCACTCGGGATGATGCCGCAAATGTCAGTTTTGGGCATGGAATTCACTTCTGCATTGGTGCGCCACTGGCTCGCCTCGAGGCAAAAATAGCCCTGCGCCAATTGATGGAGCGATTGCCCGCATTTGTTCTTCACGAACCAAAACCGACATTCCCTGAATTGCTGGCAGTTAGAAAGCCGCTTCAACTATGGTTATCGAATAGCTAAGGCTCAAAACTGGAGAAACTGGGATCTGAGAATTGTTTTCATCGCTGCAGTTTCGCAACTACCGCAGAGTCTTTCTTTATAGTTCCCTAAATTCCGCAGGTGGTTGGGCGGGGTTACTTGCCATCGAATGGCTGGTCCTCGACCTGACTGGAAGCGCAGCGGCGCTCGGCGGCATGCTCGGCATTCAAGTAGCGCCGATTATTTTGATTTCTCTTGTTGGCGGAAGTTTCGCCGATAAATTTAGTGAGAAGAGTATTTTGCTTACCACCTCTGCCTTGCTAATTCTTCTCTATGCATCGGTTTTCTTCACTTACCGAAGCGGAACGCTCACCTTTGGAGTACTTGCACTCTATGCATTTGCTTTGAGCACTGTAGGTGCAATCCAAGGGCCTGTGTTCACTGCTCTCTCGATAAAAGTAGTCCCTGAAGAGCGAGTGGCTAATGCAATTAGTCTCAACTCAGGTACTTTCAATATTGGAAGATTGTTTGGCCCGCTTGCAGCTGGCCTAATTATCGCGGCAACAGATACAGGTACGCCATTTATTTACATCTCCGCGCTGTATTTCTTTGTCATTTTAGTCCTCTTACAAGTTCGCATGGATGAACTTCATCAAAATGCAAGTTCAAACGCTTCGGGTAATTTGCGCGAAGGCTTTGCATACCTTTCATTAAATCGAGCGCTCTATCTACCTATGTTTATCGCCGGCATATTCACCGGATTGGGCATGAATTTTTCATTGATCTCCGCGTTAATGGTGCGACAGGTTTATCAAGAGGATTCGCGCCACCTCGGATTTATTGGCGTACTCCTAGCCATTGGCGGCTTGCTTGGGGCAGGTTATGTAGCTCGCTTATCTGTATCTGGCCATAAGCCAAGATTCTCAACGATGATGTTAAGCGGATTATCGCTCGGAGTATTTTGGATTTTAGCTTCTGTAATGCCAAATTTCTGGAGTTATGCAGTCGTTGTTTTTTTCGTAAACTTTTTTCATTTAGTAATTATGGCAACTGCAAATGGAATCGTGGCAGCTAACGCCCCAATAGATTTGCAGGGACGTGTATATGGAATTTATCTCTTTATTTTCCATCTCTGCCTTGTAATCGGGGCGCCACTAGTGGGATACCTTGCAAAAAATATTGGAATCAGAATGACAGTAGGGATAGGAGGAAGTGTGGTACTTCTCCTATCCCTACTTTTGCTGAGTAAAGGAAAGAAATTAACGTTCTAGAATTTATAAAGCTTTGCTGCGTTCTTATTTAGAATCTTCTTCTGCTCTGAAGTAGAGAGTTTCTCAATGTAATCACGGTAGTAGCCCATGATTACGTCGTAGGAACTGAAAAGTCGATCCACTGGCCAGTTGGAACCAAGAACACATCGTTCTGCTCCAAAGGCGCTCAAACAAGCATCAACCCATGGCTTCAGAGATTTCTTAGTGAAGTGCGGGTCAGTCATCGCAACGCCAGAGATTTTCATAGTGACGTTATCTGCCTTTGCCAAATCTTTGATTGCTTTCTTCCAGTTCTCAAAGTAGGCATCGGTGCGCTTACGTGGGAAACCAATATGTTCAAGAACGATCGGCAAATCTGGATGGCGGTCGGCGAGCTTGCGCGCCTCGTGCATATTCATCCATTCGCAATCTAGGTCAAAGACAATCTCCTTCTTGGCCATCCACTTAAGTGACGCCTCATAATTTGGATTGATTTCTTTCGCCGCCAACATCGGCTCTGCCTTGAAATCGCGGATACCAACAAATAATTTTGACTTTGCATGCGCTTCTAATTCAGAAATCGCATTGGCAGCGCCGAGATCGCAATCGGCAACGATGCGAATTGGAATCGGCGACTTCTTATTCATCTCGGTGAGCCAGACTGTCTCAGTTACAGGATTTGGTGATCCAATAGCTGCTTGAACGTGCACGACACCTTCCACACCCGCGAATCTCGATTCAGCATGAAAATTCTCGACAACGTACTCTCGCGCCTTGAGGGGATTGATATTTCCTAAGATTGGGTGGACGAAATCAGGCTCGAGCCAGACCCACTTAAGTTCGGGATGGCTGAAATCATAGAAGTGCGCATGTGTATCTATGATCGGAATTTGCTTCGACATCTCACATAACCTCTCTCTCTTGTTCCAGAACCTGGACTCACAGCAGGCGAGTACTTGCCTCACCTCCGCAACGCCCCTAAGTTACTGCCAAATACACCCAAGGAGAAGACCCTATGAAAATTGTGAAGGTTGAACCGATTCCCGTCGCCTACCCGGAACCCAATGACTTTAATGCTGAGCGATATCTCTGCTTAGTCAAAATCACCACTGATGATGGCCATGTTGGGTGGGGCGAATCAATCACACAATTTAAAGAGGCGAATGCTCCAGTAGCTGCGCTGATCGCTGGACTTGCTGAGGATTACCTGATTGGAAAAGACCCAATTAATAACATTGCAATCTGGCGTTCACTTAAAGAGCGCGCTTGGTGGTACGGCTATCGCGGCGGCATTGCTTCCTATGCAATCTCGGCGATTGATATTGCGCTCTGGGATCTCAAGGGCAAAGCGCTCAACACCAGCGTCTTGGAACTTCTCGGTGGACCAGTGCACGACCGTCTTCCAGCAATTGCCTCTGGCCATGCTCACGATTCTGATATTAAGAAGATGGCAGAAGAGGCAAAAACTTGGATGGATCAAGGTTTGCAAGGAATGAAAGTTGGCTTCGGCAAGCGTGGCCATGCACACCTTGGCTACGAACACAATCGCGATGTCGAGTATGTAAAGACAATGCGTGAAACCCTTGGCGAAGACAAGATGATCATGATTGATCTCGGATATGCCATCAAATGGGATGTTGCAACTGCAGTAAAACGCGTTCAAGCATTTGATGATTACAACATTGATTGGATTGAAGAGCCGCTAGGCGCTTGGGATCCACAAGGCTATGCAGACCTGCGCGCCAAAACTAAGACGCTCATCGCCTATGGCGAGCGTGAGTGGCAGGTAGCGGGCTTTGAAGAAATTCTCAAGACTGGCACATGCGATGTCTTCGGAATTGATCCAGGTCGCGCTGAGGGAATCACTGGCTTTAAGAAAGCCGCTGAACGCGTCGAGGCTTACAAGAGAACTGCTAATGCGCACGCTTGGTCATCGGCAATTATCTCGGCAGCAAGCCTTGCTGTTTCCTTTAGCAGCGCAGCATTCCGACTCTTTGAGTTCAAACCGCTACGCAACCCGATGCAAAATGATTTAATCACCGAACCATTTACTCACTCAGAGGGATGGGTCTATCCACCACTTGGTAAGCCAGGTCTTGGAATTGAAATCGTCGATGAAGTTATCGACAAGTACCGCCAGAAGTTTTAAAAACTACTTCTGATCTTTATGTGGAGCGGCCTTCCGAATGGGAGGTCGTTTTCCATTGAAACGAAGTGGGAGTCCTGGAATCTTCTTTACCTTGCTCTCTGAATCTGGATACGGCAAAAGCAAGTCAATTGCGGAGCCCTGTTTATCGTGATGGAGCTCTTCTGGAAGTGCAACCCGGTCTGCCGGTACACCGTTTCGACCAAATAGCTCTGCCCAGTTTTGCGCGCTATTTTGTATTAATGATTTCTCAATCTCGACTTTGAGTTCTTTGGCATTTTTCACTCGATCAACATTTGCTGCAAAACGCAAATCAGTAATTAAATCTTCGCGGCCAATCAAGGTGCAGAGCTTCGCAAAAATATTATTGCTCCCCACCCCAATACAGAGCGTGCCATCTTTGGTAGCAAAAATTCCGTAGGGAGAGAAAGCTGGATGGCCACTGCCTGAACGAACTGAAGGAGCGCCGTTGAGTTGCTCTGCTGAGAGGTGATAACTCACCCAAGTTGCGCCAGTTTCGTAGAGTGAGGTCTCGACTAACTTTCCCTTTCCAGTCTTATCGCGCTCGACCAGCGCTGCCAAGATTCCGATTGCAAGCCACATGCCGCCACCAACATCAAGAACCGAAACTCCAGCGCGGACCGGAGCTCCATCAGGTTCACCGGTGACATGCATTATTCCCGTTCGCGCTTGAACTGTTGCATCGTAACCAGGAGAGGATGCATCAGGACCAGTTGTGCCATACGAGGAAAGATTTCCAAAGATTAATCGTGGATGTTTCTCCATAAGATGTTCTGGGTCAATACCAAGTGCAAGTAATCGATCGGGAAGAAAGTTTGTGAGGAAAACATCTGCAGTGGAGAGGAGCTCGGCAAGTCGAGCTTTTCCAGCTTCGGATTTTAAGTCGATACTCTCCACACTCTTATTTCGATTGACGATATGAAAGTAAGCGGAGCGATCGCCATCAACTGGTGACATGGAACGCGCAGGGTCGCCGATCGGGGTTTCAATCTTGAGGACATCGGCACCTAGGTCGGCAAGGATGGCGCCACCGAAGGGGCCTGCGATATTTGAGGTCGCATCAAGGATGCGTATCCCAGCAAGGGGTAGCTGCGGGCTGGAGTGCGCTGGTGATGAATCCGACATAGGCGCTCCTTGACGGGGTTGCTCGACAGTCAATACCCTAGCAAACGATTCCAGCCGCCACTCTGGTGAGTTTCACCACGTGAGTCGGTGAGCCGGAGCCAAATCATCTGAGTCGAAGGGTGTGTATATGGCGGCGATGCAATTCCGGCAAGCAATCGTCAATGCGTTAGCAGACGAGATGCGTAGCGATCCAACGGTGATGCTCTTTGGTGAGGATGTTGCAGAAGCCGAAGGTCCTTTTAAGACCTCCGAAGGCTTACTCGCTGAATTTGGTCCAGTGCGCGTTCGTGATACGCCGATCTCTGAAATGGGATTTACTGGCGCAGCAGTAGGTGCGGCAATTCTTGGCGCGAAGCCAGTTGTTGAAATTATGTTTATCGAATTCTTAGGTGTAGCCCTCGATCAGGTAGTGACCGAAGCGGCAAAGATGCGTTACCTCTCCAATGGCAAGCTTTCGGTACCGATGGTTGTACGTGCATCATGCGGTTCGGGACTTGGCTTTGGCAGCCAACACTCACAGACCCTTGAGAATTGGTTTACCGCTACTCCAGGTTTGAAATTAATCATGCTCAGCGATGCGCAATCGGCATACAGTCTTACTCGCGCAGCAATTCAAGATCCAGATCCCGTTGTCATTCTTGAACCACGCATTCTCTATGCGAAGCGCGGCGAGGTAGATAAAGATCTCAAGTTAAAGATTGGTCAGGCGCGCGTGATTCGCCCTGGCAGCGATATCACTATCGTCTCTTCCGGACAGATGGTTGATGTTTGTAAAGTGGCAATAGAAGAGTCCGGCGTGAACGCCGAGCTCATCGATTTGGCAACAATCGTGCCGTGGGATCGAAAGACAGTACTTGATTCAGTGAAGAAGACTGGTCGCTTGGTCGTTGTTGAAGAGGCGCCATTAAGCGGTGGTTGGGGCAGCGAAATTGTTGCGACAGCAACCTCTTCGCTCTTTAGCGAACTAAAAGCGGCACCATTCCGCATCACCGCTCCTGATATTCCAGTGCCATATAGCGGCCCGCTTGAGACGCGCTACATTCCAACAAAAGAAGACGTTGCACGACAACTTAAAGAAGTAATGGCAACCGGTAAGACTCCGAAAACCTGGTGGGAAATGGAGGGGTTGAAATAATGAGTATTCAACTCGAACGACGTAAGGCAGTTCAGACCGATGAGGTTGCTGGTTACGAGCGCATGCTCGAAATCAGAGAGTTTGAGAATCAAATCAATGGCCTCTTCGCCGCTGGTTTGATTCGCGGCACCACACACCTCTGCCTTGGCCAAGAAGCGCTCGATATCGCGCTCGCTGCAGAACTTCGA
This sequence comes from Candidatus Nanopelagicaceae bacterium, assembly GCA_044344975.1. Taxonomy (GTDB): domain Bacteria; phylum Actinomycetota; class Actinomycetes; order Nanopelagicales; family Nanopelagicaceae; genus IMCC26077. Next base: position 6,486 of record JBIJBY010000011.1, read on the forward strand.
CCAACAGATACTGTGATGGCGACCTATCGTGGCCATGGCGTTGCGTTAGCTCTCGGATTAACTCCCGAATCAGTGCTCGGTGAAATTATGGGTAAAACCATTGGTTGCTGTGGCGGCGTTGGTGGCTCAATGCACCTTGCCGATATGAGCCTTGGTCTCCTACCGACTTCAGCAATCGTTGGTGGCGGAATTCCCATCGCTGCAGGTGCAGCGCTTGCCTATCAATTATTGGGTCAAGATAACGTTGGCGTTGCAGTCTTTGGTGATGGTGCGACAAATATCGGCGCCTTCCATGAAGGTCTTAACCTCGCTGCTATCTGGAAGCTACCGGCAATTTTTATCTGCGATAACAATGTCTATGGCGAGTACAGCCGTATCGATAAGACCACTCCACTAGAAGATCTCCATATGCGCGCAGAGAGTTACAAAATGCCGCACTATGCAGTCGATGGCATGGATGTCCATGCAACGCGTAAGGGAATCAAAGAGGCGGTCGATCGCGCGCGTAGCGGCGGCGGACCAACGCTGATTGAGGCAAAGACCTACCGCTTTGCTGGCCACTCCCGCGCCGATAAGGCGCTCTATCGCCCTGAGGGTGAGTTGGAAAAGTGGGAGAAGCGCGATCCAATCAAGTTAACTGAAGAAGATTTGGTCAAGCGTGGTCTTCTAGATTCAGCAAAGATCGAAAAGATGCGTGCTGATATGACCAAGACTATCGAGGGCGTTGTGGCAACTTGCCAAGCTGCCCCAGATCCAACAGTTGCCTCCATGTTTGAAAATGTATTTACGAGTTAGGACCAGGGTTAAATCGCTATGAAAATGACAATCAAGATGCCGCGCGTCGGAGACACTGTCGATTCGGTCTACCTAGTCACATGGCATAAGCAGCCAGGTGATGCGGTCGCTGTAGGTGAATCGCTGATGGAAGTTGAGACAGATAAGGCAAATGTCGAAGTGCCTTCACCTGTTGCTGGCACTATCGTCGAACTTCTCTTTAAAGATGGCGACGAGATTAAAACCGGCGATCCCATCGCAACCTGCGAGAGTTAATCTCCAGCAATGGCGACAATCGCAATTTATGGCGCCGGACAACTCGGCACAACTGTTGCACAATTACTTGGCGATGTGCCTCACCATAGAGTCCTAGGAGTTTTTGGAAGAGACGATCGCGAGCGCGCGCTCACCTCTGGTGCAGATTTGGTCATCATCGCAACCACGACAAAATTCAAAGATGTTGCAGCTGACATTGAGCTTGCTGTTTCCAGCGGTTCACATGTTCTCGTTTCATCCGAAGAGTGTGCTTATCCATGGGCCGTTGATAAAGCGCTCGCCGATTCATTAGATGCGCTCGCAAAGTCAAAGGGCGTCAGCATCGCTGGTACTGGAGTAAATCCCGGGCTCATTTTCGATTCATTGGTGCTCACTCTCCTTGGCGCAGCGCCACGCGGTTGCACCGTTGCAGTACGTCGTACCGTCAATATTTCAGGATTTGGCGCAACAGTTCTTCGCCGATTGGGAATGGGCTTTACGCCAGAAGTTTTTGCCGAGCGGGTAAAGCGCGAAGAGATTCTTGGCCATGCTGGCTTCCCACAATCGATGACCGTGGTAGCTGATGCCATGGGGATCACTATTGATTCGATTGATAAAGAGTTGCTGCCGCTCATCACCGATAAAGAGATCGACTTACCTAATCGATTTGTCATTGCCGCGGGCGAGAGCGCAGGAGTTAATCAAACCTATACCGCGAAGGTAAATGGCAAAGCCTGGTTTGTTTCGCACTTCTATGGCCACGTGGATCTTGCGGGAATTAATAAGAGCGCACAAGATGAGATTGAGCTCTCGCTCGATGGCAAGGTCTTCCAAACGATCACTTTAAAGCCTGGAATTAATTCACAGATCGGTTCGAAGAATATGGTGGCAAATTCCATTCAACGAATTTTGGCAGCGCCTCATGGTTGGGTCACCGTTGCGCATATGGAACCTGCCTTCCCAGAAGTTTCTAGATAATGAGCTCACTACCGCTCGGCGCTGGCCTTGCTGGCAAAGTAGCGATTGTTACCGGCGCCTCCAGTGGAATCGGGCGCGCAACTGCGCTCCTCTTTGCTCGCGAAGGAATGAAAGTTTGCGCTACCGCTCGCGACGAAGCCGGCTTGCAAGAGCTCGAACGTGAGATGCCTGCCGGAGATCACATTTATCGAGTTTTAGATTTGCAGGATGTTAAAGGATGCGAAGCCTTAGTAGCTGAAGTTGACGCTCGCTATAACGGAATTTTTGTTCTTGCGCATATTGGCGCATATTTACGTCGTAAAGATCTCTTTGATGTCACCGAAGAGGATTGGGATGTGCAATTAGATGTCAATCTTCGCTCGGCATTCTTTCTCAATCGTGCCGCAGGTAAAGCGATGATGGAGCGGAATATTCCTGGTCGAATTATTAATTTCTCCTCTTCATCATGGCTCGTTGGGCCGATGAAAGGCTCCGATTCATACGTTGCCTCGAAGGGTGGGGTCGTTTCGCTAGCGCGTGGATTTGCCCGGCAATTTGGGCCACATGGCATTCGAGTCAATGTTGTAGCGCCCGGTCAAATTAATACACCAATGCAACATGTCGATAACGATCCAAAGATTGTTGCCGATGCTGCCGCTGCCTGCCCGTTACGTCGGATGGGTGAGCCCGATGAGTTGGCGCGCGTAACTCTCTTCTTAGCTTCAGATAACGCCTCTTTCGTTAATGGCGCGACCATTAACGTCAGCGGCGGCTTGTTAATGTATTAAGAGAGTATTAAAAGCGTTATCTCTTACCGGCGAGAATCTTCTGCGGATTACTTTCGGTCAGAGTTTTGATCTGCGCATCAGTCACGCCAGCTGCCTTGAGTTTAGGTAAGAAGTGCGTGATTAAGTGGGCATACCCATTACCGCCATGTATCGCAAGACGGGATCTTGCGGCGATATCGGTACTGATGACAATTTTATCGAGATAGCCCTCACTAATTAAGGTAGCAATTGACTCCGCGCGGAGCTCATCTGTTTGTTTATCAAATTGTCCGACTGCATCGTAGGCAATCCAGACGCCACGTTTTAATAATTTCCGTGAGTAATTGAGATCTCGGTTGGTATCGCAATGGCCGATGATGGTGATATCTAAATCAGCCCCCGCGTTCTCCAAAATATTTAATTGATCAATGCCAATTTCTGTGAAGAGCGCGTGGGTACCAATTGGAGTTCCCGTTTCTTTCTGGGCATGAGCAGCCGCTTCTAGAACGCGCTTTTCGGTTGCTTTGATTTCGCGGTGGTGGGTACCAAGTTCTCCAATAAAACCAGCCTTTATTTTGGTGCCAGGTAGACCTTCAGTGATGTGGCCAACTAATCTCTTGGTGATATCTGCAGTCGACATCGTATGAAGCCACTCGGGGTAATAGACATCCCAATAGAAACCCGTTCCCGCGATGATATGGACCCCTGTTTTCTCGGAGATATAGACCAACTTCTCTGGGTCAGGATGGAGTCCATAGATTGTCTGATCCACCATCGTGGAACCACCGGCCGCTTTGAAGAGCGCAACCTCTTTGACCATCGTCTCTGGCTCAAGGAGGACCATCTCGGCGCTGCGGCGAACATCATAGGTATCAACAATTAAGTGCTCGTGTGGCAAGACCAATCCCAATTGATCTGCAGGGACGGGGCCGCGAACAGTATTTACTAAGTTATTTGCCGAGTCAATTGCCATAGCGCTACTCACTTTCTATTGAAGAGCTGGTTAAGGAGCGCTACCGATTCCTCGATGAGAATTCGACTCGCCTCTGGAGCAAAGGGCGCCGGGTGGCCATAGCCACGTTGCGCAACAGTTGGTTCATATCCGCCCCATTGATACTCCTCGGGAGTGGAGACATAGCCAAGAACTCCCTGACAGTAGCCAGCAAAGAGCGTGGTGGTAAATGGCGAACGCTTCCGCACCTCTGCGCCAATTTCAGTGAAGAGCTCTCCAGGTGTTCCGACAATTGCACAATCGCCAAGTCGCGCTACCCAAATCTCTCCCTCAATCTCTTCTGGTAAGGGTGCAAGCGCTGCCATCTTTAACATCTCTGTCAACCAGGAGATGTGATAGCGAATTGGATTGAGAACTTGTCGACCCTCACCAGCTTTTTCTTTTGCCGCATAGTCAGCAGAGCGCTCTGCTAATTCGCGCTCCATATCTGCGACGGTAAGCGATGGATTAAGCGGTAATTGAAGGACTTTTCGCGCTGAAGCGAGCGGCTGAGACCCTTGTGGATTTTTCGCACGTTTCCGATAGAGTGAAATTGGCGTCACTGAACCATAAGCAATATGTTCAATCTCAATCTCTCGCGGATCGTTATCGACCACTGCATGAACTGCCTCAAGAGCTAATCGATGACCAAAAGCGCTCTCTGGCCCAGGGGAGTCGAAGAATGCTTCGAGCGGCAAAATATTTCCGGCTGCACCTTGGAAGAAGATGCAGGTACCTCCGCGAAGAAGTTCGACTTGGTTTCGGAGCGGCCCAAGGAAGTCTGAACCGGCGAAAGCGACTTCGCCACCGAGAACTACTGGGTGGCAACCAAAGCCAATGAGCGTTGCGATGGCGCTGCCATCGTGCGCATCGATACGAATAGTCGGCACCTCTTCATCGATGAAATTCTCTTTATTCCACCCAAGAATCGTGCCGCCTTTACCATCACGCTCGCGACGATTAACAGCTAATCCAGGCGCAACGCCAGTACCACCAGAAATTCGCGCCGGCTTCATTCGCGAGATTGCTTTCACGCAAGCGCTCGCATAGTCATAAGGAATTTTCTCAAAGTAAGCATGTTCAGCATCAGTTACTTCTGCAAATTCACCGTGGAGTTTCTCGCCCTCTTTGCGCGGCCATAACCCGGCATGAGTGTGGCTCGAATTTAAAAGAATATTCTCGTAAGGAATTCCGGTAGCAGCAACAATCGCTTTGCGCACTCGATCAGCAAAGTAGGTATCGAGATTTGTCACATCTGCTGCAAGAACAGCAAGGCGATGCTCGCCGCTTTCGATAACGCATGCGCGCACTTCACATGAATCAATGGCATCACGCACGGCAAATGCGCGCCGGACAAAACCTTGTGGGTCTGAAGGAAGTGGGGGTTCTATGGAAACTACTGCTGCACCTGCGCGAAGACCTGACATCTATTCCTCCTTCATGTACCGTAGTATGGAAGATAGAGCATTGGCAACGATTTTTATCTACCTTTAGAGGGGTTTTCATGTCACACCAGCATCGCGCGATCCACTCAAGACGCTCAGTCTTTGCGGTGCCAGGCAGTAGTGAAAAAATGATTGGAAAAGCTCTGGAATTCCAGGTCGACCAGCTATTTCTTGATTTAGAAGATGCCGTCGCGCCAGAGGCGAAAGCGCAAGCTCGTGACTTAATCCATTCGGTAGGAACGAAGAAGTTTGCCGCGCGCACTGTGAGCATTCGCGTCAATGCGCTTACTACCTCGTGGATTGAAGAAGATTGTGCGCTCCTGCAATCTGGGGTGGGTAAGTGGATTGACTCGGTCATTCTCCCCAAAGTGCAGAGCGTTAATGAGATTAAAGCCTTCTCTGCCACGCTCGCTGGGATTGAAAAGGCGCTCGGTAGAGAGAGCGGTGCTATTGCCATCGATGCACAGATCGAGAGCGCGCAAGGTTTAGTTAATTGCGAAGCGATTGCTCGCGAGGAGCGCGTTACTTCACTCAACTTTGGACCGGCAGATTTCATGGCAGATCTTGGGATGACCGCAGAGGAGGTCACCTCTAACGAATATGCGCTCATGCGCATTCTCGTTGCTGCTCGCGCTGCAGGTATCAGCGCAATCGATGGCCCTACCCTTGAGGTGCGCGACTTATCCAAATTTGAAGCATCAGCAAAAACCGCCGCTGCGATGGGTTTTGATGGTAAGTGGGTGCTCCACCCTGATCAGATCGATAGTTGCCATCAGATTTTCACGCCAACGCAAGATCGTTTTGATGAAGCTTCCTGCTTACTTGAAGCCTACGAATATTTCACCTCTGCCCAAGGTGGCGCTAAAGGCGCTGCAATATATAAGGGCGCAATGATCGATGAAGCATCTCGGAAGATGGCCCTTGCAATTCATAGCCGAGGCCTTGCTGCAGGTTTAGCACCTACTCGCCATTTTCAACCCTAAAAATTAATTAATACTTACTCGTTGTTAAATCCTTTTTCGTGAGATGGCTCATCCCATCAACTGCTTGAGAGATAGCATCAACAGCAGCGTTAAAAATCTTCTCCCCTTTTGCCGCAGTAGCAAGTAGCGGGTTACCGATAATTCCTGCCTTGCTATCCCGCTTTAAATCAAGGGGAATGGCGAGAAATCCTGGTTGGCGAAAATCGATACATGACCATGGCGTGGGCAGCTTTGGCATATCACTTATTGCGACAGACATATCAACATCCTCTGGACGGAGATAGAGCGCAAGTGATGTCTCCATTTCGCAGGCATGTCCCATTCCACCGATTTCAGATTCACCTACTTCAATAAGTGTTTTGACGATAGTCTGCCAATAAGAGAGCGCAGGAATAGAGATTCCTAACTCGTCACCAATTTTTGAAACGGTCGCAGTGAGGTTGCCAATATTGCCGCCATGTCCATTGACGATAAGAAATCGATAAAAGCCATGTGGTTTAAGTGACGAAATAGTTTCTACGAGAATATTTGTGAAAGTTTGATTGGTAAGGGAGATCGTTCCTGGAAAGCCAAGATGATGTGGCGACGTTCCCCACCAGATGGGTGGCGCAACGAGAACTCTCTGCGCAGTAACTCTCTGAGCGAGCGCGCGCGCAATTGCATCGGCGTTGTAGATATCGGTATCTACTGTGAGGTGTGGACCATGCTGTTCAATGGCGCCAGTTGGGATGATGACAGTCGTGCTATCGCGGTCGAGCTCCTCGATCTGAGTCCACGAGAGCTTCTCCCATGAAATTCGTTTTGCGCTATCCATAGCCTCAGTTTAGTAGCCGGTAGAATTTAGATATGGCCATTCGGGTGACAGTGCGCGTAAAGCCTGGCGCCTCGCGGAATAAGGTTCGCGGCAGCTATGGCGACCCACCTGAGTTAATCGTTGCCGTCACCGCACCTGCCATCGATGGCCGGGCCTCGAGCGCAGTCTGTCGTGCGATTGCCGAGGCGTTAGGTGTTTCGCTCTCTACAGTTTCGATTGTGATGGGTCAGACTAATCGAACGAAAGTAGTCGAAATCAATGATTCAGATCCGCAACTACAGCGGAAAATCGATGAGCTATTGAAGGGCGAATAGTGAGCTCTCCCAAACGCATCTCGTTTGCTACCCCTGCCCATGGCGCATATCCATATGTCATTGCCATCTTCGCTGCGCTCTTACTTCTCTCCAATATTGGCGCCGTCAAACTCATTGAGTTTGGTCCGATCATCACCGATGGTGGCGCCTTTCTCTTTCCGCTGGTTTATATCGTTGGCGATGTTCTCAGTGAGGTCTACGGATTAAAGGCTGCACGTCGGGCAATTTTTCTCGCCTTTGCCTTATCGATCCTAGCTTCGCTGACCTTCTGGGCGGTGCAGGCTGCGCCTGCTGCCGATAGTTGGGATAACCAATCAGCATTTGAATCTGTCCTTGGCTTTGTGCCACGAATTGTTTTAGCAAGCGTCTGCGGATTTCTCGTGGGGCAACTGCTCAATGCTTATGTCTTAGTGAAGTTAAAAGAGCGAACTGCAGAGAAGGCGCTCTGGTTCCGGTTAATTGGCTCCACGGTAGTTGGGGAGTTTGCTGACACGCTTACCTTCTGCACCATCGCTTTCTACGGCGTAATCACCGGCGGCGACTTCCTTAACTATGTCATTACTGGCTATCTCTATAAGACGCTCCTTGAAGTTGTGCTTTTGCCCGTTACCTATCGAGTGATTGCGTTGATGAAACGGATTGAGCCGACCTACTATCGCGAAGGGTAGTAGCGCGCTAAAAAGTCGTCGCGAAAATCTTCATAAGTTTCTTGATCAAGATGCTCTCGTATTTTATCGACGAGCGTCACAGTGAAATGGACGTTATGAATGGTGGTCAAGGTAGAACCAAGAATCTCTTTCGCTTTAAAAAGGTGATGTAAATAGGCCTTTGTGTAGTGGGTGCAGGTGTAGCAGGTGCAGCTCTCATCAATGGGCGAGAAAGCGGTGCGATTTTCTGCAACAGTGAGGTTAAAGCGCCCGGATGGTCCATAGACTGCGCTCGTTCTCGCATTGCGAGTTGGCGCGACGCAATCGAAGGTATCGGCCCCGCTCTCAACTCCGCGGAAGAGATCATCAGGTTCACCGATGCCAAGGAGATGGCGAGGTTTATCTTCAGGGAGTTCATCGGTGACCCAAGAGACAATTTGGGTGAGCGCGCTCTTGTCGATGGCACCACCAATTCCAAAACCATCAAAATCAAGGGCTGCTAAATCTCGCGCGGCAGTTCTCCGTAAATCTTCATATTGCGCGCCTTGAATAACGCCAAATAGAGCTTGATAGGGCTTGCCCACTCGCTCTGCAGTGAGGCGTTGATGTTCTGCGATACAGCGATGCGCCCAGGCAAGGGTGCGATCGAGGGCTACCTGCTGATACTCCTTTGAGTTCATGAGCGTGGTGCACTCGTCGAAAGCGAAAATAATATCTGCGCCAATTTGATGTTGGACTTGCATAGAAATCTCTGGAGTGAAGCGATGCATCGAACCATCAAGATGCGATTTAAAGGTAACGCCATCATCATCAACATGAGCTAGTCGTAGCTTCGGTGATTGAATAACATCATCTGCTGTTACTTCGCCAGGATCCATCGCAAGAGTCTTTTTAAATCCAACGCCAAGTGAGAGAACTTGAAAGCCACCGCTATCGGTAAAAGTTGGGCCATTCCAATTCATAAAGGAGCTCAAGCCACCGGCGCGATCGAGAATCTCTGCGCCAGGTTGTAAATAGAGGTGATAAGCATTGGAGAGCACAGCTTGTGCGCTACTTTCGCGGACCTGTTCTACCGAGAGCGCTTTGACCGTTGCCTTAGTTCCGACCGGGATAAAAGCGGGGGTTTGGATGGCGCCATGGGGGGTGGTGATCGTTCCTTGCCGGGCCCTTGAGTGGGCGCCCTTGCCATGACTTTCTACGACAAAGCCCCACTGATCGCGATTCACCGGGCGAAATCTACCCGGCTAGCGGAAGGAATCTGGGTGATTTCTGGGGAAAAAGCTCTCAGCTTCTAGTAACCATCCCTATATAAGGAGTAGGTTCAGGAGGCTTACTGGCCGGTAATTTGCTCGAGTCCTCTTGGGGGTGGCGTTGATTCAGGGAGAGATGGAGAGCGCTACCGCACCTGTAGTTGGCCGCAGCCCCAGGGAGTTGGCTTGGCGCAGGTTCCGCTCCAACAAGACCGGGTTAGTCACTTTGGTCATCGCCCTCTTTCTCATTATCTCCACCATCTCGGCGCCACTATTACGGACGCTCTTTGGGTTAGATCCGCGAATTCGCTACAACGATTTAATGGATAGCCGGGGATTTCCTACCGGTGGTTTTAATGGCATCAGCTGGTCGCATCCCTTGGGTCTAGAGCCAGGTATCGGCCACGATCTCCTCGCACGCTTACTCTTTGGCGCACGCATCTCATTCTTTGTCGCGCTCATCGTGACGGTTTCAACGGTGACCATCGGATTGATTATGGGAATTTTGATGGGCTACTTCCGCGGACGAGTAGATTCCACGCTCGGTCGCTTCATCGATTTCCTCCTCGCCTTCCCAGCATTTTTCATGATTGTCGCGCTCAGCTTGCCGATGGTGCAGCGGTTAGAGGCAACTGGCCTTGTTGAAGGCAACTCTGCACGGATGACCTATCTAGTGATTATTTTGATCTTCTTTGGCTGGCCATATCTGGCGCGCATTATGCGTTCACAAGTGCTCTCTATTCGCGAGCGCGATTACATTCTCGCTGCCCGCGCACTTGGCGCATCGCAACGTCGAATTATTTTCAAAGAGATTCTGCCAAACCTTTGGACAGTGGTGATTGTCTATCTCTCACTCTCACTCCCTGGCTATCTCACCGCTGAAGCGGTCTTCTCTTTCTTGGGGCTAGGTGTTCAACCACCTGATGCAACTTGGGGTCTTTTGATCTCAGACTCCATCAAATATGTCATTAGTAATCCCACCTATTTCTTTATTCCATCAACAGCGCTGATCTTGGTCGTGCTGACATTTAACTTGCTTGGTGATGCGGTGCGCGATGCGCTCGACCCACGGAGTGAGATTGGGTAAAACCAATAAAAAGAGAATTACCGTTAGCAACAGCTGAGCTAATGGTAGAAAACTAAATATCAACCGATTACATATCCATCGTTGAGGAGGAATATGTTGAAGAAAACCGCGGGAAGTACCCGTAAGGGGCGCCGCGCGCTCGCCGGAATTGCAGCGATCTCGTTGCTCTCTGGCGTTCTCGTAAGCTGCTCATCATCAAGTGGAGGTGCGGGCGGAACGCTCACATTTCTAACAAACGCTGAGTCCTGGACTCATGCTGATCCAAACCGTAACTACACCGGACAGCACATTGCTTGGTTTGGTTCCTTCATGCACCGCACGCTTACTGCTTATGCACGCGCTGAGGGCGCTGCCGGTTCCGAGGTTGTCCCTGACCTTGCAACAGATACCGGTCGCTCATCAAATGGCAATAAGACCTGGGAATTTACCCTCCGTGATGGCGCGAGCTTTGAAGATGGTTCGGCTGTCACCTGTGAAGATGTGAAGTACGGAGTTTCACGTACCTTTGCTACCGACATCATCACCGATGGCCCGACCTATGCAATTAGCATGCTCGATATTCCAAAGGGTGCAGATGGCTCCTCTGTATACAAGGGCCCATACAAGGCTGATGGAAACGACACTGCTGCATATGACAAGGCAGTTACCTGCTCTGAAGATAATAAAACTATTACCTTCAACCTCTCTCGCCCTGTTGGTGACTTCAACTACACCGTCACCTACCTCTCCTTTAGCCCAGTTCCAAAGGCAAAGGACACTGGCGATCAATACGATCTAGCACCAGTTTCAACTGGTCCTTACAAGATTGAAAAGTACAAGGCTAAAGATGAGATGGTTCTTGTTCGTAACGAGAACTGGAGCAAGGATTCCGATCCAATTCGTAACGCCTATCCAGACAAGATTGTTGTCCGCTTCGGTGTAGCGGAAGAGGTTCGCGATCAATTGATTCTCAACGATTCTGAGCCAGCTGCATTCTCACTCGATGCAATTTTGCCAACTAACCTTGCGACTATCTTCAATGAAGATGGCACCGTGAAGGAAGAGTGGCAGGGTCGTGCGCTTAATGTTTACGATCCATATGTCACATACACCGCGGTCAATGTCGCCAAAGTCCCATGCGTTCAGATCCGTAAAGCGATCTACTACGCACGTGACTTTGCTGCCCTTCAGCAACTTGCTGGTGGCGTCGCATTTGGTGGCGATCCAGCAGATGGCGTGATTAAGCCTTTGATGGGCCTTGATTACAAGCCAGTTACCGGTTTGGAAGATTTCAAGCCAGAAGGTAATGCTGAGAAGGCGCAAGCTCTCATGGCAGAGGCAAAGACTGCTTGCCCAGATGTCCATGCTCGGGCAACTGGCGCAGGTCTCACCTTCGATGTCGCTGATACCGATACCAACAAAAAGGGCGCAACTATCTGGATTGACTCCTTGAAGAAGAATGCAGGTATTAACTTGAAGTTCAACTTCATCGAGCCAGGCCAGTACTACGCGATCGTTCTTGATCCAACTAAGCAGGGAGATCTCTCCCGCGCAGGTTGGGCGCCAGACTGGGCAAATGCATCAACAGTGATTCCAGAGCTCTTCCTTGAGGGAGCAGGCTTCCCGCTCTCCCAGGTTGGTAAGGATCCTGCCTATGCAGAGTTCAAGTCACGCGCTGAAGCAAACCTCGCTCAATCTGATCGCGCTAAGCAGGGCGCAGAGTGGGCAGCGCTCAATCAATATGTAATGGATCAAATGTGGGTCATCCCTGGCGTCTTCTCGAAGACCCAAGAGATGTGGGGCTCCAAGCTAGAAGGAATCTTCTTCTGGGAACCACAGGGTGCGCCATCATTTGGTGATATCAAGATCAAGGGCTAATTGGTAAAAGCTGATTAGCTTGTAAGGAAAAAGTTAAAAAAGCTGATGAGTGGGGGAGAGATCCTCCACTCATCACAGTAAGTTAAAAAACTAAAATCAATGAGGTGAGCGATGATTAATTACTTAGCAAAACGGATTGCTATTTCGATTTCGATCCTCTTTGCAGTGAGCTTTGCTGTCTACTTAATTTTCGCGATTCTTCCCTTTGATCCTGCCGCACTAACCTGCGGTAAAAATTGCAACGACCCAACAATCATTGAAGCCAATCGTCGCCGCCTCGGGTATGACTTGCCCATCTGGCAGCAGTATTTAATCTTTCTTAAGGGTTTATTTTTAGGGCGAACCTTTGGCGAAGGTGCAGCGACGATTTTCTGCCCCGCGCCAAGTTTTGGCTACTCCTTCCAAGAGCATGCCTGCGTTACCAACGCGATCATCGAGGCGTTGCCAGTCACTATTTCACTCGCCGTTGGTGCGCTCGCGCTCTGGCTCGTTATTGGGGTCGGTTTAGGGATTTTGGCGGCCCGTTATCGAGGGCGCGCTGCGGATACCGGCAGTACCGTCTTTGTTTTAATCGGCACCTCGCTCCCAACATTTTTAACAGGTTTATTACTTCTGGTTTTTGTGGTGGTGAAGTGGCGGATTCTGCCTTACCCATCGGGTAACTACACGCCGCTCTTTGAGAATCCACTTGAGTGGCTCAACACGATGATCCTGCCGTGGATCACTTTGGCCTTTGCCTATGCAGCGCTCTATACCCGCTTTGTCCGCAACGCAGTGATTGAGACGTTGAGCGAGGATTTCATTCGTACTGCTCGAGCAAAAGGGTTGAGTGAGAAAGTTATTTTGCGTAAGCACACCTTGCGCGCAGCCCTCGCGCCGCTGACCACGATGGCGGGGTTGGATTTTGCAGGGCTACTTGGCGGCGCGATTTTGACCGAGGCGGTCTTTAACCTCCCTGGTCTAGGTCGCCTGTCGCTAGGTGCAGTGATTGATTTTGATTTACCAATCATTGTGGCGACAACGATTCTCGCGGCAACGATTGTTATCACGATGAATCTCATCGTGGATGTCCTCTATGCCTTTATCGATCCACGGGTCCGGGTTGCTGCATGAGTTTTCTTGACGTAAGAGATTTACGCGTGGAGTTCCCGACCACCGATGGCGTTGTCAAAGCCGTTGATGGGGTCTCCTTCTCGGTCGATCGCGGGGAGACGCTTGCGATTGTTGGTGAATCGGGCTCGGGCAAGACGGTGACCAACCTTGCGCTGATGGGTCTGCTCTCTGCGCGCGCCTCTCGGATTAGCGGCAGCGCCATCATGAATCAATCATCGGGTGGTGTGGAGTTAATCAATCTTCCCAACGAAGAAGCTCGAAAAATCCGCGGCAAGAATATTGCGATGATCTTTCAAGATCCGATGTCATCGCTCCATCCTTATTACTCCATTGGCGATCAAATTATTGAAGCCCATCAGATACATAATGATGTCGATGAATCGGTGAGTAGGGCGCGCGCGATTGAGCTCCTCGAGATGGTCGGAATTCCGCAGGCTGCTGACCGGTTGAAGGCCTATCCCCATCAATTCTCCGGCGGTATGCGCCAACGGGTGATGATTGCGATGGCCTTAGTCAATAGCCCAGAGCTACTCATAGCCGATGAGCCCACCACCGCTCTTGATGTCACGGTGCAGGCGCAGATTCTCAAACTCCTGCGCGATCTCCAACGTGAATTGAAGATGGCGATTATTTTGATTACCCACGATTTAGGGGTCGTTGCTGGCGCTGCTGATCGAGTAAATGTGATGTATGCGGGGAAGATTGTGGAGAGCGCGAATGTTCGTGAACTCTATGCCAATCCACTAATGCCTTACACCCATGGCCTCCTTAGTTCGGTGCCGCGAATGGATCGCGCCCATGGCACGCGATTGAGCGCGATCGCTGGGCAACCACCATCACTAATTGCTCT
>JBIJBY010000012.1:0-20576 GCA_044344975.1 Candidatus Nanopelagicaceae bacterium
TCACCGTCTTTGGGTCAACGCGAAAGAGCGAGGCAACCTCGGAGGGGGTGAGTAGCTTCTCGGTCTCGATCTGTCGTTGCATAACTGCAGGTTAGACCCTTATCCGCATTGTGAAAAGGCTAAAGCGGGTATTTCCCGCATATGTCAGACAACTCTGACCAATATGACTTTTTTCCATCCAGAAATCTATCAAAATCAAAATTTCGCGAGGATTCCACCATCGGGAGTGATCGACGAGCCAGTAATGAAACTTGCGCCGCGCGAGAGCGCAAAAGAGACTACATCGGCAACCTCTTCTGGCTCGGCAATCCGGCCAATCGCATTGTCGCTAGTGGGAAAACCTAACTCAGCGAGCGATTTACCCTCGCGCTCTGCATGTTGTTGCAACATCGGAGTATTGGTTGCGCCTGGATGAATCGAAATTACTCGAATGTTATCGGGAGCTAAATCAAGTGCCATCGTTCGAGTGAGTGCAAGGACGCCACCTTTTGCCGCTGCATATGGCGCCACTCCAGTTGAGGTCGCAAATGCATGTATCGAAGAAATATTGACGATTGCACCACCGCCAGCGCTACGAATTAAAGGTAAAACATATTTTGACATTAAGTAAATACTGGTGAGATTGATCGAGATGATCCGCTGCCATTCATCAAAGCTCGTATTCTCAACGCTCATATTAAATGCGCCGACAGCAGCGTTATTTACTAATCCCTTAATCCTGATGCCTTGTTCTTGCGCTACCTTAGCAATAGCCTGACAATCACTCTCGTTAGTGACATCAGCAGTGATAGCAACGCTCATCTTTCCTTGTGGGTCAATTGCTTTAAGCGTTTCAACCAACATAACGCCATTGCTATCCGAAGCAATTACGAATATCCCCTGCTCGACCAAAGTTTTGACAGTGGCAGCGCCAATTCCTCGAGCTGCCCCCGTGACGACTACGCCATCACCTTTTTGCGGGAATGAGTTTGTGCGCATCATAAATTGAACTCCCTCTCCTACTTATTAAATCGTGACTCCAATAAATTTTTTCTCTAAGAATTCATGGATCCCATCAAATCCACCTTCGCGACCAAGTCCACTCTCTTTGTAACCTCCAAATGGCGCAGCGGGATCTGAAATAACACCTCGGTTTATCGCAACCATGCCTGACTCCATGGCTTCTGAGACTCGAATAGCCCGGTCCAAAGCGCCCGAGTAAACGTAACTAATTAAGCCATATTCGGTGTTATTAGCTAGTCGGATCGCCTCTTCGTCGGAGTCAACCGTGACGACAACAGCAACTGGACCAAAAATCTCTTCTTTCAGGATGTCGTTATCCGCATCGACCGTCATAACTGTGGGCGGATAGAAAGCTCCGTCACCGGAAGGTTTTTTGCCCCCAAGTTCAACTCTTCCACCTTGCTTGACTGCGTTATCCACTAGATCTGCAATTTTGTCCCGTTCTTTAATGGAAACGCTCGCGCCAAGTTGTGCTCCTTCAGTCAACCCAGGAGCCATTTTCACCTTTGCCATTGCATCTGTGAGTTTTTCAGTAAATTCTTTGGCAATTTTGTTTGAGACGTAGAAACGATTTGCCGCAGTACATGCAGCGCCGCCATTTCGAAGTTTGGCCAACATAGCTCCAGCGACAGCATCTTCGATATTTGCGTCATCAAGAACTATAAATGGCGCATTTCCGCCAAGCTCCATTGACGTTCGAATTACGCGATCTGCTGATTGCTTCAATAACAGTTTTCCTACTTGGGTAGAACCGGTAAATGAAAGATTTCTCACGCGTGGATCGGCAAGGATGCGCGAGACTGCCGGACCAGCTGGGGTTGGTGTAATCACGTTGACGACACCTGCAGGTAAACCAGCACGATGCAAAATATCAACAATTGCAAGAGTCGTGAGCGGTGTTTCCATCGCAGGCTTGACGATGACTGTGCAGCCCGCCGCGATAGCCGGACCAATTTTTCGAGTAGCCATTGCTGCTGGAAAGTTCCAAGGAGTGATGAGAAGTGAGACTCCTATAGGTTGATGAGTGACAAGAATTCGCTTATCCCCGCTTGGCGAATGTCTAAACTCGCCATTGACGCGGACTGCCTCCTCGGAGAACCACCTGAAGAATTCTGCCGCGTAAAGAATTTCACCCTTTGCGTCGTTAAAAACCTTGCCATTCTCCCGTGAGACTAAGCGCGCTAGATTATCGGCTTCATCAATCATAATTTCAAAAGCTTTTCTCAATATCTCACCACGTGCTCGCGCTGCCATTTTTGCAAAGCTGGGGAATGCATTTGCTGCAGCATTAATTGCTGCATCGATTTCTTTATCTCCAGCAACAGCTATCTCTGTAATTACGGAATTATCGCTTGGATCATGAATTGGGTGTCGCGCAGCAGTGGGAATCCACTCTCCGTTTATATACAAGTCAGAACGAATCATGGCGCTCCCATTAAGGTTTTTTGATTAATTATGGCCAGTTGAGAGTACCAATTCTAGACTCCTGAACCAAATAAATAGTGGCCCCCAAATTGTGAGAGCCACTATTTATTCTCTTTGGTTTATGGAAGCGGACTGTGTATCCCGTTATTCCATTTGTCATATTCGGCAGCTAAAGCGAGGTAACTACTTCGGTTTTGAGATGCCAGTACAGAATTAACGCGTGCAATTAACGCGCTCACGCTGTTCGCTCCTGGATATCCCGCTCCGTAATAAGCCTCGTTGAGGAGAGCGGCTACCGATGCGCGAAGCAAGATTTGTGCTGCTCCGGCGAGAGTTGAACCACCTTTATATCCAAGGCCAGCTATAAGAGTGTCTTTCACCCCATTCTTATCGAGATCCAAATTACTGCCGGTTAACAGCGCACTTGGAACAGTGAAGACTGATTGGATATTTGCACTAGGTGTATAGCCGCTAAACCATGCTTCTGGATGGTTCTTCCAGAAACCAGGGGTTCGGCCATACCAGGTGCTCGTGATAGTTGCTGTTGCACTAGCAGTTGCTGTGTTGGCCTCGTTATCAGCGACAATCACTGTCGCTGTATTAACAAATGTGCTCCCTGTTCCAATTACTAGATACACATTGGAGACGCATTGCAGGCTGCCACCAAGCCCAATTGTTTGGCCAATAAGTGCCAAACAGCTAGGTGAGAGCGCGATAAGTGGATCTGTTAACGATGTAACAGTGACCGCTTCTGGACCAGTGTTAGAGATTGTGAATGTGTAGTCCACATAATCTCCTAGCCCACTAATTGCATTTGGATTAGCGCTCTTGGCAAGAGCTACCTGTGGAAGTAGATCGGTGAAGGTGATGCGGAACGAGTCCGAATCACTTACTTGATTTCCTTCATCATCAGAACCAGTTGCAGTCGCTGTGTTATCAAAAGGAACAACTGTCCAATCTCCCAAAGTGACCGTATAGGTGCAGCTATAACTGCCTAAACCAACAATCGTTTGGGGGGTAACGCAATTCCCCTTTCCGTTGAGATCACCAAACTTGTCATCAACTAACGAAGATAGCGAAAGGCTCTCTGCTGTTTGATTGGTGACAGTAAACGTGAAAGTGGAATCCCCGCCAGACTCGGGAAGAACGCTTGGCGTTGCGCTCTTAGTCAATGAGAGCCCTGGCATGAGATCAGTGAACGTGATTCGGAAAGAATCAGAGTCACTAGCTTGATTTCCCTCATCATCCACGCCTGTTGCTGTGGCCGTGTTATCAAAAGGAACAACGGTCCAATTGCCCAAAGTAACCGTATAGGTGCAGCTATAACTGCCCAGGCCGGCGATTGTTTGTGGCGTTACACAACTTCCCTTTCCATTGAGATCACCGAACTTGTCATCGACCAGTGCATTGAGTGCAAAGGACTCAGCCGTTTGGTTAGTGACAGTGAAAGTGAAGGTCGAATCCCCGCCAGACTCAGGAAGTACGCTTGGTGAAGCGCTCTTAGTTAGCACAATTTGCGGCATCAAATCGGTGAAGGTGATGCGGAAAGAATCCGAGTCACTAGCTTGATTTCCCTCATCATCCACGCCTGTTGCTGTGGCCGTGTTATCAAAAGGAACAACGGTCCAATTGCCCAAAGTAACCGTATAGGTGCAGCTGTAACTGCCCAAGCCAGGAATGGTTTGTGGCGTTACACAACTTCCCTTTCCATTGAGATCACCAAATTTGTCATCGACCAATGAATTGAGTGAAAAGGGCTCTGCTGTTTGGTTGGTAACAGTGAAGGTGAAAGTGGAGTCCCCACCAGACTCAGGCAGAACACTCGGCGTTGCACTCTTCGTCAGCACGATCTCTGGCAAGAGATCAGTAAAGGTGACATTGGCCGAGTCACTAGCCGAGACTTCTAAAGTGCCATAAAACCCGAGCACAGATGCCACATTCGTGAAGTTCGCTATTACAGGTGGAGAGCTACACGAATAAGTTTGAACCGCACCTGCAATCAATACCCCTAGATTCCTATCACAATCGCTCGATAGTGGATCTGTTACGACTACATCAGATAGATCTAACTCTCCGGTATTAGTCACAGTTATTGTGAAGGCAGCGCTCTGGCCTTCTACAACTGACTGAGTATCTGGGGTCTTCTGAATATCAATTGATGGAGCAGCAAGTGCATCAACGCTCTTCAAAGAAACTGTCTCATTGCCGCCATTAATAGGTGCGTTTGTATTTTGTGTTGCACTCAACGTTGTTGTTGCTAGCGCTCCATCAATAAATTTAACTTGTAGATTTCCGGTCGCGTTACTCCCGACTTGGCAGAGTATTTTTACGTTGAAACGGAAAATAATCGTTTCGCCTGCTTCAACCCCGGTCAATCTAAATGTCTTGAGGAGTAGTGAACCCTTGGAGAACATTGGCCCAGTCTGGGATGTTCCCACTGTTGATGCCACGCTATTTCCATTATTTATATTTGCGGGATCTCCAGTGTTAACACCCACGGTCACTGGCTCACCTAAAGCAACTCCAGATTGACCGGTGGTATCCATGGTGATCGAATAGTTCATGGCTAAAGTCATCTCTCCGAGACTCGCAAGATACTCAGTATTCGGAGCTTCGACTTTCATTAAATAACTAACTATTTCTTCACAGGCAAAATCCTTACCTTCTAAAGTTTCTAAAATGTCTATGTTCTTTCGGCCAGTGTTCCATTGCCCACCGCCAATGGTGTGATCATAAGTTTCGGGATTCGCCGCTGCGAGTGTCAGGGCAACTCCAGGGCCCTGCGCTCTCGCTACTGAGATCAGACTCATCTGCGATATCAACAACAGTAAGACCACTGTAAATCGCGCGACAATATTTGGCTTTTTATTCATCCAATCACCCTCCTTAGGTGTCGAAAGTATGCTTGCAGGAAGGTTTCTCTAACTGTTACTGAATTACTCCCATTTACCTCTCTAGAAACTTCAAACTGATTTTCCAATCAACTGCGAGCCAATAAAGAGATACAGAGAACAGCTTTGTGAAAAAAAGGATTTAGTTTCGCATTGAGCATTTGTCATACCCAATAGAAATGGAAACGAAAATGAAAGTAAAATATTTAAAGATTGCAGTATTGGTCCTAGCACTAATTCTTAGTAGCGCAACAACAAGTCAGGCAAAAGCCACTGTCACAGGTGGGCCATATTCTAACCTAGCCTTGACTGGACAAGTAGTAAATCTAAAGTTGGCTGGATACTCGCCTAATGCAGGATTCTACATTCAACAATGTAGACGAGTTAATAGCGAATCACGTCCCCAAATCTGCAATCCAAATTCACAGTTGTGGATCTCCACTATTCTAGGTGCGGACTTCGCACCAACTGCAGATATCCTCTTTAAGCCCACTGCAACTTTTACCTACGGCACTCAATCCATTGATTGCGTCAAGATTCCGTGTGGAATATTTATCAGATTAGATCATAAGGCAACCACCGACCGTAGTGAAGATCAATTTATTCCAATCACATTTGTAGGCAGCACGATTCCGAGCGCAAATTCTGATGTCATCACTGCGGTTGTAAATGGAAAATCCATCGAAGGTTCCAGAGTTCTTAACGTCACTAACCAATCTGTATTTAGGTTAGAAGCGCGCGCCAAGTCGGGTGCAACGCTGACATATAGCACGCTCTCGTCCACTTGTTCAATAAGTGGAAATCAAGTGACAATTCTCCAGGGAGTGGGTTACTGCGAAATAGATGTGTACTCTCCAGGCAATACCCAATACTCCCCAATAACCAAGCACTATCTCTTTAAGTTGGCCTTGGGTAATCCGCGGATAACCGTACCCACTCGTGTGGATCGAGGTGCGAGTTTTACTCTCCCTTCAGAAACTGGTTTTGGGGCAAAGATCAGTTATGAGATTTCAGAGACCAAGAACTGCACTTTGTCGGTCAATGGAAGTACATACCGATTAACTTTCAATAAGAAAGGTGCCTGCAGTGTTCGCGCTACTGCGCCAGGTTTAGCAAACTTATACTCTGAGCTAAAACAAACCATCAGCTTCAAGATTGCCTAATCCGCGATGATTTTTGGTGTAATTTCATTATTACTGACTGGAATTCTCATTTACTTCGCAGTAATTGGAATGAAAGTCACGGTAGAAAGGCATCCCGATTTACATGGGATGCTTTTCATCCGTGATTTCTTCAAATACCTAGCGCTATTTATTGCAGTTCTCATAACGTGCTTTGGTATCTCTGGGATACTCACATTCCTGTTAAATTTTGATGATAGCTACTTCACATCGAAATTGGATCTTGCCCGTTGGTTATCATTTGTTCTAATAGGCGTCCCATTAACACTTCTCATAGCGTTTTGGGTGCGAAAAGAATTTCGAGGAAATATTCAAGCAAAATCTTCTCCTGTGTGGCATATCTATCTATTAGTAGCCGCCAGCAGCTCCCTTTTGCTCTGGTTCTTGCCTCTGCAAAGCGCGCTTCGATCTTTTGCTGGCGCGCCTTATTCGCCGCGTGCGGTATCTTCCGCATCAATTGCCTTCATCATCTGGCTTATTCATATCAATATACTCCGTGGATATAACTCTATTGCTACGAATTTACATTTCCTATTTGGCTCTTTATCGGGGTTCATCGTAGTTGCGTTGTCGCTTATTTCCTTTTTGGATTTTGGTATCTCCACGCTTATGAATCTGGATTTCGGCAAGTACCAGGTTGCTGAGGCGATTATATTGTTGATAACCGCTTTTCCACTTGCTCTTTACTACTTTGGAGAATTTGGAAGTCGAGCTTCGGTTCTGGAGATGCGGATATTCAGCACATTTGGTGGTCTAGTTTCAACAATACTTTTCGTATCAGTCGCCGCCACACTTTCACTTAATACTCTCCTCGTGTGGTACTTCGGAGATACGGAGTTAGGGTACGAGAGATTTTTCTCAGATGTTCCCGCTCAGCTCGGCGCCATCTTGGTTCTAACGATTTTCCACTTTATTTTCCGAAGCTTGACTGAAGGATACAAGCGCGATGCGCTTATCCGCATTTATCAATATCTAATATCTGGCGCGACGCTGATAGCCGGAAGTATTGGCTTTGGCGCGGTAATGGTTGCACTCCTCGCCGATGTTAATCGATTGAATACGCTCCTTTTCGGGGTGAGTTTGATGACAATAACCTGTTCAAATTGGCTCTACCACTGGCGGTTATGCCAAGCGGCAGATCATCAAGAACGAGAATTGGAAGGCGAATCACCTATTCGCCGTTTCTACCTCTACTTCTTTATTGGCGCCCCGATAATTTTTGGTATCGGCTCACTGGTTTGGCTCACTTTCAACGGATTCAAGTGGCTATTGCTTGGGAACCAGGCGCTTTGGCAGAGTAGATATCCATTGGCTGCTTTGGCTACAACGATTCTTTTGAGCTCTTACCACTTAGTTGTACTGCGCCAAGATCGAGCTTCCCTATGAGACTGCAGCCTCTTTTCTGATCTCATTGAATAACATGGCTGCCTCTTTTCGTCCGTCGCATCGTAATTTCTCATAGATGCGAATCGACTCTTGACGAATTGTAGATTCAGAAAACCCGAGTATCTGCGAGATAGCAAGGTTGGTTTTCTCCTGTGCCATAAGTTCAAGTATCTGATATTGCCGTTCAGTGAGTTTTCGCCCTTCAAAGACTAGCCGAGCCGAATTTAGAATGGCTTCATCTTTATGCAATTCTTTCATTCCATTATTCAATCGATTGAAGAATATCGAAAAAATACTATTAATAGCCTTAACAAAGGCGCTTACCTCTGCAGTCCTGTCAATCTCCGCGCTGCAGAAAGCGCTCAATGTGGCAACCGGAGCGCGATTTCGTTCAATTGGCCAACAGATAAAACTTGTCACCATCGACTCTATCTCCCGGTTTTTCATCTTTGTAATGGAGCCTCCCCAATTTGGGGTTTCATCAATCCAAACCAGCGTTCTATTTCTGACCGCCGAAGTGATGGGGTTATCCTCACTAAGAGATATCTGGGTGGGAAAGTAATCGAAAATATCCTTCCTCAGCCCAAATTTGCAGATTAACTCTGCCGTTCCATCAAGCTTTATTACTGAGAGAAACGTGCCAACACAACCCAGCGGTGCAAAAGTAAATAGCGTCAAGTACTTGAGCGTCTCTTCCAACTCATGATCGCTACCACCCAAATATTCACTGAAATCTTCAACTAATTCAAGAAACAAAGTAATCCCATCCTCATCATTAAACGTCATTTCGATCAACTAGATATCTTTACTCTCTTAGTATCAACGATTGATGTCCGACTACAACAGTCAATGACTAGTCAATGTCTTGTCATTTAATTTAATTGTCTGTTCGGTCTATAACCAGACAATCTCTTTTATTACTTTCAAACATATGGAAATTTGTGTAAAGCAACATAAAAAGAATCGAGTTGAGAAATGTTTGTGCGGGTTTCGCGAATAGTTGTGTCATTTGGGATAGTAGCGTCATTAACTATCTTTCAATTTGAATCGACCGCAAAAGCTGAAGAAGTGGCAATCTCCAGCAGCAGCGAAGCAACCAGTGATACAAATCCAACCATCCGACCAATATTCACCAACAGTTCGGGTGACAACACGGTTCAGTTGAATAAGACAACCAGGTTAATCCTCTCCGGTGAGGTTGGAGAGGGAGTTGCTACTTATTCAACTTTGACGCCAAGCACTTGCTCGGTGTCGGCTGATGGAGTGGTAACTGGATTATTCGGGGGAACTTGTTCGATCCTGGCCTCCATAACCGGATCGGGCAAATATCCGGTTACTACTCCTACAGTCATTGTCCTTTTGGTGCAGGAACCAATTAGTCCATCAGCAATAGGTCAAGAAACCCAAATTGCCACAAAAAACAGAATGTCGGTAACGCGACAGAACGGTTCATTTGTCATCAAATTGAATTTTGATCAGAAGTTCAAGTACAAGACTGTGTCCCTAGAAATTGGAATTAGGAACTCCAGTGGAAAAATCTTTTACAAAGGAGTTTCGTCACTGCTGCTTAATTCAAAAGGTGAAGCTACTACTTCTAAAAGCGCTACCTACGCAAAGAGTATTTACTTCAGAGCGCTGATTAATAAGAAAACCATCGTTACTAGAAAAGTAATCTAACAATCAAAAAGGGAGATAAAAATGAAGAAGACTGTCTTGATCGTTGAACATGACGCTCAAATAGTGAGGGAGATTAGTGAGGCAATGTCCGATGGCCAATATTCACTTATTAAGGCTAGTGATGAACAGAGCGCGCTTCGAAATTTTCAACAATTCCAACCAGACATTGCCCTCATTGATGCAAAATCTAATGGCATGCCTGTTATGGATATCTATCGGAGTTTTCGGAATCAACGAGATATTCCAGTCATCTTTATAAATGGTGAGGGCACTGAAAGCGATGAATTACACGCATTCGCTTCAGGGGTGGATGACTACATCCCGCAGCCGCTCTCTTCTAAGGTGCTCGTGGCTCGAATGGATGCAGTTCTCCGGCGGAATAACGGAGTGAAGAGTGAAAAGACTCGATATATCGTGGGGCCACTCGAATTGGACTCCTACCAACATATCTTCAAGGTGCACGGGGTTGAAGTTCCTTTGACCCGGACTGAATTCGAAATTTTAAAGGAACTCATCAGTGCTCCAGAACGAGCTGTCACCCATGATCATCTAATCAAGAACGTGTGGGGCGAATGGTTTAGTAGCAAGCACATGATTGAAAGTCATGTCTCGAGATTGCGTGCAAAAGTACGAAATGCAGGTGGCCCGACGATCTGTGAAGCAGTACGAGGCGTTGGTTACCGGTTGGGTATCAAGAAGTGAGAAAGAGAGAAATACTCCATCAAGTTGAGAGTGCTAAATGTGACATATGGCGGAGGATTGCAATTTCCCTATGACAAGTTTCGCTCGTGTTGTGCAAATTGCCAACATGTAAGCGAAGGAGAGATTATATGAAGGCACAGCGTGTCAGCCACCACTTACGAGTGGTGGCAACATCTGTTTTTGCAGGTTCTTTAATTTTAATAGCAGGAACTAGCGTTTTTGCTGGGCTTAATGCGACAGTATCAGCGAGTCAGACTGATTCGGTAGGAACTTTAATCCTTTCTACAGCAAATAATGGAGCTGGGTTCTCGCAACCAATCACTAACCTCGCCCCAGGCGATGTTGTTAATAGATATGTAACGCTAACTAATAGCGGCACCTTAGCTTCACAATCATTGGGGCTCTCAATCGCAGCAACCGGTTCATCGACTTTGATCACTGATGGCATCGCACCTGCTACCAATAAGGCGCTCACAGTCACAGTTCTTTCATGTACGGGTGGCACATGGAACACCTCGACCGGAGTATGTTCTGGCACTACCAATACTGAGATCTCTGAAACATCCTTAAGTGCCTTCACATCTCAGAAGGTGTTTAGCGTTTCGCCAGCTTTGGCTGCAGGAGCAACATCACAGCTACAGATCCGTACTAAGTTGCCCGATCAAAATGAGACAACTGTGAATGGTGTTTTACCGACAGTGACCGTGCAAAACGGCTCTGCAACTTTGTCTTACCTATTTAATCAAGCACAACTTACCGGCGCTACGTCAAATAGCTAACCAAGAAATATAGAAGGGAAGTGAGTAATCAATGGCTCGTTCGGCAATGATCGTGGCATTGGTTACTTCACTTTTTTTGGCAGTTACTTCATTGCCTGCGTCCTATGGACAGCTACAGAGCAGAGCATCTGACATTGTTCAAGTTCAAAGTGGTGGTTGGGGTACAAGTGTTAGTACGCTGACGGGTGCTGCTACCAACGCACCGTATCTTCTGACATGGACCGCAAACAAAAATAGACAATATGCACTGATCGCGCTTGTTAACACTGGTTCTTACAATTTGGGGGCGGGACATATCTCTATTTCTTCGGCAAAATCAAATGGGGATACGGCTAATCCACCGACGTTGACTTTTGAAACGTGCTCTGGCGCTTGGAACGCAACTTCGTATGCCTGCTCTGGTTCAATAACAACGATTGCTTCTACTGCAAGTGGCCAAATAGATTTTCCTCAGAACATTTCAGTAGGCAACAGACTCGTAATCCGGGTAACAAATCTTCGAGATATAAATGCCAATTACCTCACCACAATTAATGCGCTTAGTTTTCGCACCGATATTCGCGCAGCAGAGGTTTTATCATCATGAAGCGGGCATTCCACTTCTTTATCGATGGAGCGCTATTGCTCCTTGCAATCTTCGCTGGTTATTCGGCATATCAGGTTGTCAGTGCCGATGTTCAGATTGTCCGGGTTGTCTCTGATTCGATGGCGCCCACGATCCATAGAGGAGATTCACTTATCTTTAAGTCCCAAAAGACCGTCGATATCGATGAGGGTGAGATTCTGCTTTTGCCACTCGCAGATGAATCTGGAGCCTCTTATGTTCATCGAGTAATCGAGAAGAAAATGGTAAAAAATTCAGCTATCGAAGTAGTGACGAAGGGGGATGCAAACCCCTTGGTCGATGATTGGCGAATCACTATTACAAGCGCCAAAGTACCTGTTTATATCGCCACTTTACCTACCCGCGATTTGCCCCTCTTCTCGGCTGGTGAAGTGGGGCTAATCGCGTTCGTAATCTCTTTGCTATTTCTTGGAGCATCTTTCGTTTGGCCCAAAATTAAAGCTAAAGCGGAGCGAAAGATTAGTGCTTAAGGGCGGTTTACCACTCTGCAAGTGATCCATCGCGATGGGTCCACTCTGGAGCTGTCCAGCGGTGCCCACTCTTGGAACGCTCGCGTACCGCTTCCTCATCGACATCGATTCCAAGACCAGGTTTCTTCATCAATTCGATGAAGCCATCCTTGACGTTGAAATCACCGTAGTCGACGAATTTGTAGTTGTTGGCAGCTGTTGATCCATTACCAAGTCCAATAACTTGCTCTTGAATCAAGAAGTTTGGCGTTGCGAAGTCGAGCTGCAAGCTTGCAGCAAGATTGATTGGTCCAAGCGGAGAGTGTGGCGCCATGCTGACGTTGTAGGTTTCAGCGAATGCAGCAATTCTGCGTAGTTCAGAGATACCGCCAGCATGACTGATATCAGGCTGCGCGACCGCAAGGCCAGTTCGCAATACATCTTGGAACTCTTGGCGTAGGAAGAGACGTTCACCTGTTGCAATTGGAATTGGTGTTGACTGAACAATTAACTCGAAGTGCTTTGTGTACTCAGGTAGAACTGGCTCTTCAACAAAGAGCAAGTTATAAGGCTCGAGAAGTGGAAGGAGTTTGCGTGACATCGCAAGGCTAAACCGACCATGGAAATCAAGCATCAAGTGGCGGTCATCACCGATATGTTGGCGAACAGCCTCTACTCGCGCAACAATCTTCTTTACTTCAGTTGGGGTGTCAATGTGCTCCAAAGCATCAGAAGGGCAGAATTTAAAAGCTGTTAAGCCACGATCCATCTGAATCTGTGTGATTTCAAGAAGTTCTTCTATCTCTTGTTTTAATGGAATTTGTGTTTGCGCATTATGAACTGTCTTTGTATTTAAATGGCCATAAAAACGAATGCGATCACGAACGGCGCCGCCAAGTAGGGTGTACACCGGAACGTTAAGGCTCTTACCAAGAATGTCCCAGAGCGCTTGATCAATTCCAGAGATAGCCGAGTAGAGAATTGCTCCTCCGCGGTAGAAACCACCTTTGAGCATTCTCTGAAAATGGCGTTCAATATCTCGTGGATCTTTACCCATTAGGTAATCCATCAAATCTTTTACAGCCGCGTAGGTGGCATCTACTCGTCCTTCAAGAACGGGCTCTCCCCAACCGATAATTCCTTCATCGGTCTCAATCTTGAGAAACATTTCGCGGGGTGGGACTGGGAATAATTCGTATCCGGTTATTTTCATGCGTGGATAGTACCCATCAAGTAGCTTGTTCGTACATAGCGACTTTCCGCCATCGCGAAACTAAGCGCGAATACCCCAATCCAGCTTCTTGTCCGTCACCCGAAATTAATCCGGCAAGTGAGCGTTGAATATCCTCGAGTGAGGTATCTGAATCAATACCACCCTCGGCGAGCGCGAGATAGCCTGCTAATCCCCCATAGTCCAACTCAACGATTGAGCCTGGATGGAAAATATCTAGCCAATCAACAAGTACTTTCATCTCTTCGGCTACATCGCCATCGCCAAAAGAATTGACAACGGCAGCATAAGCAATTTGAGCCCGCTTCCGTGCGTTGATCAATGTGGTACGGACGATTGTGTAGGGACCATCAGGTGAATCTCCGCGCAATCTTTCTTCAGGAGCGAAAAGGGTGAACCAGCGCGGTGGGATGACCCACGTTTCGGTGAGGATATGTGGCGCCTTATCAAATCCAATATCCGCCTCTTCGACACCAGTGGTCAGTACCTCTTCCATGGCATCAGAGAGAAAAAATTGGGTCACATTTGTCGGTAGCGATTCTTTAAAAGTAGAGAGCGCCGCCCAAATCCGCAGCGCAGTTGACCATGGCGCTACATAGCGTTGCCCCTCATGTTCAATGATATGTGCGCCATCGATCCGTGAGAGAGGTGGTTTAGGAGTAATAACTTGTGCTAGCGCAAGTGACTGCTCTTGCTCTCCGGTGTGTTGCTCCATAGAGATTTCATTCCAGCGCAATTGCTCAATCGCGCTAAATGCTTCAAGAGGCTCGTAGACACGCAGCGACGCCACATAGGGAGTTGGTCTCATATAGTTGCGCTAGACGCTAGGCGCGAGGAATGTAATTTCCCTCGGCAAATGGATCGTCATCTTCTCTGTTATCTCGCTCGTTCTTCTCACCATGCAATTCACGAGCCAATTTTTCGACATCGATTTCTTGAGAAGAGTATTTAAGGTCGCGAGCAACTCGCGTCTGTTTGGCTTTAGCTCGGCCGCGCCCCATGGCGTGACCCCCTTACCTGTCGCCTCCAGGTAATACCTGGATTTCCTAAATTCGTGGGGAGAGATTATCGGTTTTGGAAGGCGCCTTCCAACTTAACCCCAGCCGGCCGTTCGCCTGCCGGAGCAAGCTCCCCCAGCGCCCAGGCGGTGTGACCACGGGAGGTGAGGTGGGCGAGCGCCCCTGCCACCGAAGTCGGCGGGGCAATCAGAACCATCCCGACCCCGCAATTAAAGGTCCGCTCAAGATCTGCCAAGGGGACCGAACCACTTTTTTGGAGGAAGGAGAAGAGCGGCGGAAGCTCCCAAGTGGAGCGATCCACTGTAAGCGCCAAATGCGTTGGCAGCACGCGTTCGGTATTTGCGGCCAAACCACCGCCAGTGATGTGAGCCATCGCATGAACCTCAACATCAGCGATTAAATCCAGAAGATCGGCGGAATATATTGTTGTTGGAACAAGTAGCGCTTCACCAAGCGTTTGTGAAAGCTCTGGTACGTGTGATTCAAGTTTGAGTTGCGCGCTCTTGATGATGTGGCGAACAAGCGAAAAACCATTTGCGTGGACACCACTGCTACTTATCGCAATTGCAACATCACCGCGTTGCACGCGATGTGCACCAAGCAATTTGGATTCTTCGACTACACCAGTTGCTGCTCCTGCAATATCAAACTCATCTTCGCCAAGTAGTTGAGGATGCTCAGCGGTCTCGCCACCAATGAGAGCAGTTCTTGCCTTAGCGCAGCCACGAGCAACTCCAGCGACTATCTCTGCAATTCGTTCTGGAATTACTTTCCCTACTGCAATGTAATCTGTGAGAAAGAGTGGTTCGGCGCCACAGACAACTAAATCATCAACAACCATTCCGACAAGATCTTCACCTATTGTGTTGTAGATGCCCATTTGCCGTGCGATTTCTGTTTTAGTTCCAACACCATCGGTAGATGTAGCAAGTAACGGTCGCTGAAATTTCTTAAGCGCGCTTGCATCAAAGAGGCCAGCAAACCCACCAATACCGCCATAAACTTCCGGGCGTTGCGCTTTAGCAATCGATGCTTTCATTAACTCGACCGCGCGATCTCCGGCATCAATACTTACGCCAGCAGCTTCGTATGTGCTCATGCCTCTTCCAATAATAACTTCACATTGTTAGTCTCTTCAGGAATAGGCATTGGATATTTGCCAGTAAAACATGCAGTACATAACTTTGATTCAGCAATATTTGTCGCTTCAATCAAACCGTCTAAGGAAACATATCCCAACGAATCTGCGCCGATAGAACGGCGGATTTCTTCAGTATCTAAACCTGCAGCAATCAACTCGGCTCGAGTCGCGAAATCAATACCAAAATAACAGGGCCATTTCACTGGTGGAGAGGAGATGCGAACATGAATCTCGCTCGCTCCCGCTTCGCGAAGCATGCGGACAATTGCGCGTTGGGTGTTGCCGCGCACGATGGAATCATCGACGACAACAATTTTCTTACCTGCTACTACATCTCGAAGTGGATTGAGCTTCTATCTGATACCCAGTTGACGAATGGTCTGACTTGGTTGAATAAATGTACGGCCAACATATGAATTTTTTACTAGGCCGGCGCCGTAAGGAATTTTTGAATATTTTGCATAGCCAATTGCTGCAGGTGTTCCTGATTCGGGAACAGGAATTACTAAATCTGCTTCGACTGGATGCTCGGCTGCCAATCGTTCGCCAATTGCCACGCGCACTGGATGGACGCTCTGTCCTGCGATAGTTGTGTCCGGGCGGGCAAGATAGACATATTCGAAGATGCACCCTCGAGGTTCGGGTGTTGTCCAGTGATGTGAACGTAACCCATCTTCATCAATAGCAATAAATTCGCCAGGTTCTACTTCACGAACAAAACTTGCGCCGACAATATCTAGCGCGGCAGATTCACTTGCAACTACCCAACCAGTCTCCAGCTTTCCAATGACAAGCGGGCGTATTCCATGGCGATCACGCGCTGCGTACAAAGTGTTCTCATCCATAAAGATAATTGAGAAGGCGCCTTGAAGTGTCGGCAAGATTGAAAGCGCATTTGCCTCAACACTTCCGCTTTTCTCGAGCGATATCAACGCTGTCATAATCTCTGTATCAGTAGTTGCATGGAGATGGTTTTTTGAATCTAGCGTGCTCTTATGTAATCGTTCGGCAAGATCTCCGGTATTTGTTAAGTTCCCATTGTGCGCTAAGGCAAGAGTGCCATTATCTGTCGAACGAAGAGTTGGCTGCGCATTCGCCCAATTGCTGGAACCTGTTGTGGAGTAGCGCGTATGTCCAATGGCAATCTTTCCGGTAAGTACGGCAAGGTCATTCTCCGTGAAGACTTGGGCAACAAGGCCCATATCTTTATAGACCAAGATTCGTTCGCCATCGCTCACTGCAATTCCAGCAGATTCTTGACCGCGATGTTGTAACGCATACAAGCCATAGAAAGTTAACTTGGCAACCTCTTCACCAGGTGCCCAGACGCCAAAGATGCCACAGGCATCTTGTGGACCTTTCTCGCCATCGACCTCATGAGTGAGTCTTCCATCGGGTCGGCGTGCCATGGCTAAATCCTAGTCAAATTTAAGTCAGGCTCAGGCTTGTTTTCGAATTTTTCCGCCGAGCGCATGGGTTATCTCGGCTGCCGCATCTACTACTTGACGACCCAACTGTTCAACTGCCCGTTGGGAAAGTTCGCGTTTGATTCCAGTTGCAGAGATAGCACCCACGCAACGTCCGTTGTGATCGAAGAACGCTGCGCCAATACAGAAAATTCCTTCGCAATCTTCTTCATCATCTATTGCAAATCCAATCGCACGAATTCGTCGAATATCACTCATCAATTGAGAGAGCTCAGTTCGTGTGTTCTTTGTTCTCTTTGGTAGCCCTGTTTGTTCAATCACTTGCGCGATATCCGCATCGCTCATTTGGGCAAGCATCGCCTTGCCGGCAGATGAAACATGTGGCAATTCGCGCGCGCCAAGTAAAGTAAGGAATCGAATATTTCCTGGAGCATCTACGCGAGAGACGAAAACTGGATGTCCACCATCATTGATAGATACGCGGATAGTGAGTCCAGTTGTGCGCGAAAGTCGATGCATGATTGGTTGCGCCACTTCACCTACTGGCAAATGTCCGCCAGCTAGATCGCCAAGCCTGACGAGAGAAATTCCTGGTAGATAGCGAGGTCCGGGTTTAGTCTGGCGAACATATCCAGCTTCCATAAGCGTTTGGAGAAGTGCAAAGACGGTGCTCTTAGAGACACCGAGTTCTTTTGTGAGATCACTTAAAGTTAAACCATTTTGTGGAGCTGCCGCGATTAAGTCAACCAATCTAAGCGCGCGAGCAACACTGCCAACTTTGTAACGTTCTTTGGTGACCATCTGGGATCTCACTTCCATCACGCTTGACAGGAGAACTATGAAGGGAGAGGGTAGTAATACAAAACTCCGTTCGGCAAGGCCTAATTACACAATCCGGAAGGTTTTTACATGCGAAGTAGCGAGTGGTTTAACGGCAATGACGAAACTGCCGTATCACACCGAGTTGTTATGCGATCAGTCGGACTCGAAGTGCCTGCTGATAATAGTAAACCAATAATAGGTATCGCCGACTCCTCAAGTGATTTGAATCCATGCAACCTGCCGCTACGCGCATTAGTTGATGATGTGAAAGCTGGAATTCTGGAAGCAGGTGGACTTCCAGTTGCATTTCCAGTTATTTCGCTCGGTGAAGACTTAATGAAAGCAAGTGCGATGCTCTATCGCAATTTGTTATCGATTGAAATTGAAGAGAACTTACGTTCTTATCCATTAGATGGCGTAGTGCTCTTGGCAAATTGTGACAAGAGCGTCCCGGGCGCGCTAATGGGTGCGCTAAGTGCAAATCTTCCTACCATCATGGTCACTGCGGGAGCGCGACCAGCACCGTTCTTCAAGGGAAAAAAGGTTGGTACCGGAACTGATTTGTGGCGCGCACTCGATGATTGGCGCGCTGGACGCATGTCCGATGAAGAGTGGCGTGAATTTGAAGAGTGTTTAAGTTGTGGACTTGGATCATGTAACACCATGGGGACAGCAAGTTCTGTTGCCTTAATGACAGAGATGCTTGGCTTTATGTTGCCAGGAAGCGGAACAATCCCAGCAAATACGCAAGAGCGGAGCGCTGCTGCTCGAGCATCCGGGCGTCGAATCGTTGAGATGGTTCGCGAAGATCTCACTCCGGCAAAGATTGCCACTCCTGCATCATTTAGAAATGCAATTCGCATGTTGCACTCCATAGGTGGTTCGACTAATGCACTAGTTCACATTTTTGCTTGCTCTGGTCGTATAGGTGGAGAGATCACTGTTGAGGACATTAACTCGCTTGGTCAAAAGATTCCTGTCCTAGCAGATGTGGAACCTTCTGGAAAATTCTTGATTCAAGATTTTCATGAAGCAGGCGGCTTACCGCAATTGTTAAAAAGAATTGAAGAACACATGGAGCTAGATGCAATCTGCGCAACTGGCAAAAGTTGGAGAGAAGAAATTGCGCAAGAAGTGATTCCTAACGCCGCGATGCGGGATGTGAACAATCCATTACGTGAGAATGGCGCATTTGCATTGCTCAAAGGAAACATTGCGCCAAATGGAACTCTTCTTAAAGTGTCGGCAGCATCTCCGGAGCTCTTCAATCACTCGGGCCCTGCATTTATTTTCGAAGGATACGAAGAGATGCGCCTCAAACTTGAGGATCCTGATCTACCGGTGACTAAAGATTCGGTTCTGATTCTCAGAGGATGTGGTGCAGTCGGCGTTCCTGGCATGCCAGAGTGGGGAATGATCCCAATCCCAAAAAAACTTGCCATGGCTGGCGTGAAAGACATGATTCGAATTACTGACTCGCGAATGTCCGGAACTTCCTTTGGGGTCTGCCTACTTCATGTCTCCCCGGAAGCCGCTGTTGGCGGTCCGTTGGCCCTGATTCAAAATGGGGACATCATTGAGATTAACGTGGAAAAACGCTCAATTAATGTGAAGTTGAGTGCGGAAGAATTGGCTCAGCGGAAGGCAGATTGGAAGGGTTTTCAGAGTGAACACCTGAGGGGTTGGCCACTGCTCTATCAACAACACGTGCTCCAACCTGATCAAGGATGTGACTTGGATTTCCTCACCGCTCCTACCGCGGCACATCGAAAGTTCATTCCCCCTGTTGTTGGTCGTTCGTAAGGGTGTTTTGATTAGTAGGTCTTGAGATTCGGCCTGGCAAAATCCCGTGTATACAGAGGAAACAAGAGAAATTAACATAAGCACCTTGTGTGAGCGACACGCTCGCCACAGGAAAAGGGTTAGGGAGCTACAGATTTAAATGGCGAAACCACTACACGGCGTCTTCAGCGTTCTTTCCACGCCCTTCTCCGCGGATGACTCCATCGATCATGATGTCTTAAAGCGCGAGATTGATTGGTTAATCGATACCAAAGTCGATGGATTTGTCTTAGCTATGGTCTCTGAAGTGCTCCGTCTAGCCGCGCATGAACGTCGTGAACTTGCCCAAAGCGTCATTGCCTCCGCAGCAGGACGAGTGCCACTTGTGACAAGTGTTGGTGCAGAGAGCACCAGGATCGCCATTCAATTGGCGCAATGGGCGGAAGAAGATGGTGCAGCTGCCGTAATGGCAACACCCCCAAGCGCCTTCGCTCCTCTTTCAAGTGAAGTTGCCAAGTACTACATCTCGATTATTGAAAGTGTTTCTATTCCAGTCATTGTGCAAGATGCGAGTAATTACGTTGGACATCCGCTAGAAATTTCGCTTTATGTTGATCTGATTGATAAATATGGTGAAGATCGCGTTCAGTTCAAGCCTGAGGCAAAACCAGTCGCAGCGCGGTTACAACAATTAAAAGATGCTAGCAACGCGCGTGCCCGTGTATTCGAAGGGCAGGGCGGCGCAGACCTTATGGATACCTATCCGATTGGCATCGTGGGTACCATGCCTGGAGCAGAGATTCCATGGGCACTTGTGGCGCTGTGGAGCGCCCTCGAAGCTGGCGACATGAAGCGCGCTGCTGAAATCCATGCACCAATTGCAAAAATGGTTTCTTACCAAACAACTCTAGATTCCTACGTGGCCGTCGAAAAATATCTTCTTGTTAAGCAAGGTGTGTTCACTAACATGCGTCAACGCGGACCAGTCAGTTTTATTCTCGATAAAACCGTAACTGATGTAATTGATGCCGCTTACG
>JBIJBY010000074.1:0-6200 GCA_044344975.1 Candidatus Nanopelagicaceae bacterium
GGATAACGAAGCAAGTAGCGACTCAACGCCAAGCAATGGATGATCCGACACGTAGAGACCAAGCATCTCTCGCTCGTGCGCAAGGAGCGTTCGCTTATCCCACTCGTCAACCGGATAATCTAAATCGATACTTGCGACTTGATTCTCGCCTCCTCCCCCAAAAAGATCGAACTGGCCAATCGCTTCGGCGCGCTTAGTCTCTGAAATGCTATCGAGCGCTTCAAGGTAAATAGCCATTAGACCGCGGCGAGAATGTCCGAGCGAATCAAAGGCGCCACCTTTAATTAATGATTCCAAAGTTTTCTTGTTGCAAACTTGTGCATCAACCTTCGCGAGAAAATCACCAAACGATGTGAAAGCACCTTTACCTTCACGAGCTTTCTTTATCAACTCAACAGCGCCTTCGCCCACATTTCTAATTGCCGCAAGTCCAAAGCGGATATCTTTTCCGCGAGGGGTGTAATCAGATTCTGACTCATTAACATCTGGAGGGAGAACTTTGATACCCATGCGACGACATTCGCTTAAGTAGAGCGCGCTCTTATCTTTATCGTCACGAACACTTGTTAACAACGCCGCCATATACTCAGTTGGATAATTTGCTTTGAGGTAGGCAGTCCAATAGGAAACCATGCCGTAACCAGCGCTATGCGCTCGGTTGAAGGCGTAATCCGAGAAGGGGACTAAAATTTCCCAAAGCATGGAGACTGCGTTATCCGAATATCCCCGTTCGCGCATGCCTGCCTGGAAAGGGATGTACTCCTTATCGAGAATCTCCTTCTTCTTCTTGCCCATAGCTCGACGCAATAGGTCGGCGCCACCGAGAGAGAATCCAGCAAGCTTCTGCGCAATTGCCATAACTTGTTCTTGATAAACAATTAATCCGTAAGTATCACCAAGAATCTCAGATAACGGTTCGGCCAACTCTCGATGAATGGGAATTACTGGCTTCCGACCATTTTTGCGATCGGCATAATCATTGTGCGCGTTGGCACCCATGGGTCCTGGGCGATAAAGGGCAATCACCGCAGAAATATCCTCAAAGGAATCTGGTGCGAGCGAGCGCAGTAGTGAGCGCATCGGGCCACCATCAAGCTGAAAAACACCAAGAGTTTCGCCACGTGACAGTAATTCAAAAGTTTTCTTGTCATCTAAAGGCAGCTCTTCGAGCGCGAAGAGATCTCCCTTGTTGCTTCTTATATTTATCAGACAATCATCTAAAACCGTGAGATTCCTCAGGCCAAGAAAATCCATCTTAAGTAGGCCGAGTGATTCGCAGGCGCCCATATCAAATTGCGTGATGATGGAACCATCCGCTTCGCGCCGCTGAATAGGAATGACATCCAGAAGTGGTTCCTTACTCAGGATCACGCCAGCTGCATGCACACCCCATTGACGTTTAAGCCCTTCTAATCCCTTGGCGGTGTCAATAACACGCTTGGCATCTGCATCGCTATCGTAAAGTGCGCGAACTTCGCCAGCCTCTACATAACGCTCATCATCTGGGTTGAAAATTCCCTCAAGCGAAATATCTTTACCCATCACTGAAGGTGGGAGGGATTTATTGATTTTCTCCCCAATGATGTAAGGCAGCCCCAGGACTCTTGTGGCATCTTTAACGGCTTGCTTGGCTTTGATAGTTCCATAAGTAATGATCTGCGCTACGCGCTCTTCGCCATAGCGCGTGGTTGCATATTGGATCATCTCTCCGCGATGTCGCTCGTCGAAATCAAGATCAATATCAGGCATCGAAATTCGCTCAGGATTGAGAAAGCGCTCGAAAAGTAAACCGTGCTTGATCGGATCTAATCCGGTAATTCCTAGCGCGTATGCAACAACTGCGCCCGCCGCAGAGCCTCGACCTGGCCCAACCCGAATCCCCTCTTTGCGGGCGTAATTGACAAGGTCTGCCACTACAAGGAAGTAGCCGGGAAAGCCCATCTGACAGATGACCTGCACCTCGTATGCGGCGCGTTTGAGATGCTCTTGCGGCACGCCATCTGGAAAACGCATCGCTAGACCACGAGCCACCTCCTTCTCCAACCAAGATTCTTCGCTCTCACCTTTTGGTACCGGAAACTGCGGCAAGAGATTCTCGCCTTCGCGGAATGATATCTCGCACCGCTCTGCAATCAACAGCGTGTTATCGCATGCTTCTGGGATCTCAGCAAATAGCTCGCGCATCTGATGAGCTGACTTTAGATAAAACTCATCGTTTTCAAACTTGAATCGTTTGGGGTCTGCTAGCGTCGAACCAGATTGAATACAGAGTAATGCAGCATGCGCTTGCTCATCTTTTTTATATGTGTAGTGCAAGTCATTTGTCGCTAAGAGTGGAATATCGAGATCTTTCGCTAACTTTAATAAATCAGTTCGAGTTCGCCGTTCAATATCGATACCGTGTTCCATCAGTTCAAGGAAATAGTTTTCTTTACCGAAAATATCTTGATAATCACCAGCAGCTTTCTTCGCACCTGCGTAGTCACCCATGCGAAGTCTGGTCTGGATTTCACCACCTGGACATCCAGTGGTAGCTATCAATCCCGGCGAATACTGTTGCAACAATTCGCGATCCATGCGGGGCTTGTAGTAGTACCCTTCGAGCGAAGCCAACGATGAGAGTTTAAATAGATTGCTCATCCCATTGTTGTTCTGAGCCAGGATTGTCATGTGGGTGTATGCGCCACCACCTGACACATCATCTTCGCCACCTTCAGCCCATTTGACGCGTTTGCGATCATGGCGTGAGCCAGGTGCTATGTAAGCTTCAATACCTATGATGGGTTTCACGCCCACCGCTTTCGCACTTTTGTAAAACTCGTAGGCGCCAAAGAGATTTCCGTGGTCAGTTATCGCAATTGCGCGAGCATCCGGATTCTCCACCTTGGCAACCTCGCCAACGAGCTCTTTAACTCGCGCTGCCCCATCGAGCATCGAATACTCGGTATGGACATGGAGGTGGACAAAATCTTTGGTACTCACGGTTGGGAAATGTAGCGCTTTGATTAGGAAGGGTTACGCAGGCTGGCTAAAGCGCTGCTCAGGTCGCCTGGATAGGCGCTGGTAAAGCTCTGCTCCTGCCCTGTACCAGGGTGGGTGATCGTCAGTCGGTGGGCGTGGAGCCACTGTCTAGTCACTCCGAGCGCCTTGGCGAAGGTTGGGTCTGCTCCGTACATCAGGTCCCCTACCAACGGGTGGCGAAGCGCCGCAAAATGAACGCGAATCTGATGCGTTCGTCCAGTCTCTAACTCCACCTCCACCAAGGTAGCACCCGCAAAACTCTCAAGCGTTTGGTAATGCGTAATGCTCGGTTTTCCCTCGGCAACAACAGCAAATTTAAATTCATCGCGCGGATGGCGATCGATCGGCGCATCAATAGTGCCACGGGTGGGATCTGGATGCCCCTGCACAATTGCATGATAAATCTTCTTCACTTGTCGAGAGCGAAACTGCTCTTTTAGTGAAAGATACGCGCGATCGGATTTAGCAACCACCATCAAGCCTGATGTGCCAACGTCAAGGCGGTGCACAATTCCAGCTCGTTCAGCGGGAGCCAGATGAGAGAGTGAAATTCCTCGCGCAGTTAATACACCAACTACGGTAGGCCCGCTCCAGCCGATAGATGGATGGGCTGCAACTCCTAGAGGTTTATCAATTACCAAGATGTCGTCATCACTGTAAATCACTTTCAGATCAGAGAGATCAGATGTGTCGAGCTCTGCTACGCGTCCAGATTCTTGAATAATGTCAATTTCAATGACATCACCTGCTGCAAGGCGAGCTGATTTGTCGACGCGCTTTCCATTAACAAAAATATCTCCGCGTTCAGCAGCTGCGGCAACCATTGTTCGCGAGAGGCCAAGCGCTCGAGCGAGAGCTGCATCAACTCTCTCCCCATCTAGCCCCTCTGGAATTTCCAGCGTTCTGCTCTGCTTGAATCCTTGAGGCGATGAATGTGGTTCGTTCATTCTGCAGCGCCACGGAAAGTACTACCACGCCATGAGAGCACTGCCATAATGAGAACCGAGAGAACAATTGCAGAGTCGGCAATATTAAATAGCGCCCAATTGGGCACTCCGATCCAATCGATTACATGGCCTCGAAATGGTCCAGGATCCCGGAAGATTCGGTCAGTCACATTACCTAGCACGCCACCGATCAGGCCACCCCATGGATAGCTCCACTCTCGAAGAGATACCTGTGGAGTGCGAATAAATAGATAGATCAGGACAACAATGCTTATTAAGGTCAACGCAAAAGTTGCTCCCGTAAATGAGCTAAAGGCTGCACCTGGGTTCCGGGCAAACTCCCACCTCAAGAAACGTCCGACGACGTAACGTGTGGGCTGCCCTTCAAGTGTGGAGACCGCCCATATCTTCGTAATGAGGTCTAAGAGATAAACGGCGAGCGCGATGGAGAAGATAATCCGCCAATTTGAGGTGCGAATTAGCGTCGCTCCTCTTTCTGTTTGCAGAGCATACAAAGCGTGGCACGAGGGAATACTTGGAGTCGAGCTTTTCCGATTGGATTGCCACAGAGTTCACACTTGGTATAGCTACCTGCCGCAATTCGAGCTAACGCTAATTCTGTTTGCAAGACGAGATCTTGCGCGTTGTAGACAAGTGAAAGTTCGTGTTCTCGCTCAAAGGTCTTCGTTCCTGCATCTGCTTGATCATCGCCAGCGCCGTCGGAGGAATCTTGGAGCAACTCGGCAGCCTGTGCCTCGGCCGATGCCAACTCTTGTTTATAAGTTGCGAGATCTTTCGTTAAGCGAGCCTTCATCTCTTTGAGTTCATCTTTACTCCACGGGTTTTCTGACCCCGAGACAATTAAAGGTGTGGGAATATCCCGGAGTGGCTTAAGAGCATGCTTACTCTTTCGCTCAATCTTCGGTGGTGGCGGGAGCAATAATCGCCGCTGAAATCCATCGTTCGGGGTATTTGCGCTACTTGAGCTTGGCGCAGCAGCAACTGCACTGCTTGTCGAACCTCCCGATGATTTACTGGACTTCACAGCTCCACTTGGTTTCGCGGTAGCGGAAGCGAGCTCCTGCGCTGCTGGAGCGGCCTTCTTTGGGAAGGGGCGACCCTTGCCCGCTGCGGTCGGAGTCTTTGTCGCTGCTTTGCTCGCTTTGGCGGGGGCTTTCTTTATTGGCTTGGTTGGCTTGGCTGGCTTGGCTGGCTTGGCTGCTTTAGTAGGAGCTTTCTTCGCACTTTTGACAGACTTCGCTGTTTTTGCGGGAGCTTTTTTGATTGGCTTGGCTGGCTTGACTGGCTTGGTTGCTTTAGCAGGTGCCTTTTTTGCTGGAGCCTTCTTTGACTGAGCCTTCTTTGCAGGTGCCATGGCCCAGAAGGGTAGCCCCTTTTTCTCGAAATTTCGCACTCTGAGAGCGCTAAACTTCACTTCATCCTCAAGGAGCGACATGGCCTTGAGGCAACTGCGCCATTATCGAGGCAATCACCTCGAGAGCAGGTCGGAAGAAATGCTCGAGCGAGCAGCGCTGGATTCAGTTCGCTTAAGCAGAGTAGAACTGAAAAATGTCAGAAGTGATCTAAGCGCGAGAGGCGCGCTTAGATAAAGCAGGTGGTACCGCGGCTGAAAACTAGTCGTCCTGCTCTGTGAATTCATTGGATTTCCATTGAATTCAAGAGATGAGCCAGGAGCGGACCGCAAATGAATCCACCGATTAACTCTCGCACCTACGAGGCGTTGCCAACCCACGTCGACCTTCCCGCGATGGAACGTGAGATTCTACAATTCTGGAAGAGCGCTCAGATTTTTGACAAGAGTACCGCTGCACGGAATATCACCGGTGCGCAGCAGTGGAGTTTTTATGAGGGCCCCCCAACAGCAAATGGTCTGCCGGGCACCCACCACATCGAAGCGCGCGTATTTAAGGATCTCTTCCCACGATTTCACACAATGAAAGGAAAGTACGTACCTAGACGTGCTGGATGGGATTGTCACGGCCTTCCTGTTGAGCTCGCCGTTGAAAAAGAACTTGGCTTCACCGGAAAGCAAGATATAGAAAAGTATGGCGTCGCGGAATTCAACAAGAAATGTCGCGACTCGGTATTGCGACATGTCGATGCATTTACCGAGATGACTGAGCGAATGGGATTTTGGGTTGACTTTGATAAAGCCTATTGGACGATGTCGAGTGAATATGTTGAGAGTGTTTGGTGGTCGCTGGCGCAAAT
>JBIJBY010000075.1:0-6164 GCA_044344975.1 Candidatus Nanopelagicaceae bacterium
CGGCGCTTGTCTCATCACGGATAAGCACAGTAAAGCTCTGGCTCGCGCGGTATCCCTTAAGCTCCTGGCCTTTCTCTTGGGTCCAGGTGTATTCAGGATAAATTGTGAGATTCTGCGACTTAATATCTTTAGTTGCTACTTTCTTATCTTTTAACGCTGCGCGGAAGGCAGCTGCGCTTGTACTTACCGCCTTGGAGGCAGCCGAGTTAGTCGCTCCAACAAAGGAGATCGTTGCATTTAATCGAACAGTATCTGGAGTGACAGTGACCGTTCCTGTGCCCTGCACGCTCACACCAGAGGTAGCAGCGCTAGCGCTCTGTGCGCTCACGCCCAGGGGGAGTAGGGCGAGTGCGGTCGTAAAGATGGCGGCGGGTATAAGTTTTTTTCTGTTCATAGCTACATCCTCTCGCACTTTCCTTAAAGTTTCCTCATAGTGAGAGAATAGATATATGTGCGCTCAAGGGGTGATTCTCTCAAATTGCTCAGCGGATGCTCTTGCGATTGCTGCCGAAAAGTTACGCGCGGGAGGGTTAGTTGCATTTCCTACCGAGACGGTTTACGGACTTGGTGCAGATGCGACAAATCCGGCTGCCGTTGCGCGGATTTATGAAGTAAAAGGACGCCCACAAGATCACCCAGTCATCGTCCATTTATCTGATATCAATCAAATAGATCAGTGGGCTTCTGAAATTCCTGAGTATGCAATTGCGCTTGCACGAAATTTTTGGCCGGGGCCGATGACCTTAATCTTGCCGCGGAAAAACGGCGTGGGAGATTTCATCACCGGGGGACAAGAGAGCGTTGGCCTACGGATTCCAAATAATCCAATCGCCCTTGAGTTAATCAAGCGTGCAGGTATTGGCGTTGCAGCACCAAGCGCTAATCGCTTCGGCGCTATCTCGCCAACAAATGCGCTCGCCGTACATGAAGAGATCGGCGCCCTCTTAGATAGTCAGAGCGATTCGATTTTGGATGGCGGCCCATCCGATGTCGGCGTGGAGTCGACGATTATTGAATGTCTTGGTGCAACGCCCAAAATTCTTCGCCCGGGAGCGATAACTCAGGAGATGGTTGAAGAAGTCACTGGGTTACCTGTTGATTTGGCTGGCTCAACGGTGCGCGCCTCAGGAACCTTAGAACAGCACTATGCGCCAAAAGCAAAAGTATTCCTCCTTAATTCTGAGAATCCAGAAATTACCCACGCGGTGGGAGCTGGTTATCTCGCCCTTGAAAAATTCCCTACACCTGATGGTGCAATCCGCTTAGCCTCGCCAAAGAACGAGGATGAGTATGCGCGGTTGCTGTATGACGCGCTCCGTGAAGGCGACCGAAGAAATCTGCCAGCGATATATGTAGTTCCACCGTCAGGTGATGGCGTAGCGGTGGCCATTCGCGATCGATTAAAACGCGCAAGCGCTTAACGGGGTTTTATCCCGGAA
Organism: Candidatus Nanopelagicaceae bacterium; assembly: GCA_044344975.1. Lineage (GTDB taxonomy): Bacteria > Actinomycetota > Actinomycetes > Nanopelagicales > Nanopelagicaceae > IMCC26077. The sequence goes on from JBIJBY010000075.1 coordinate 1,440, forward strand.
TTCTCAGCTTTCTCGATGATAATTGGCGCCATGCGAAAGGTCGCGGTGTTAAAACGGATAGTGATTGTGGCGCTGCTTTTTGCGCTTCTACCAGTTGCGCCTGCAAGCGCGAATGGCCCAGCGAATAACAGCGCACCTACTATCTCGGGAACGCTTGCGGTCGGACAAACACTTAGCGTGGCACCAGGAAGTTGGACACCTGCGCCAGCGAGCTACACCTATCAGTGGTGGCGTTGTTCTAGCCAAGCGCTTGCAACTTGCGCTCTTATCTCTGGCGCAACAAACGCTACTTATATATTGACTGCAAACGATGGTGGAAATAATTTTTATGCACAGGTCACCGCGCTCTCAGCAGGTGGCGGTACCACTGCCAATAGCGCAATCTCTGGTCGCGTGCTTACCCAACCTGCGGTAGTTGTCGCACCAGCTATTACTGGATCTGTTTTAGTTGGAACAACACTTTCATTGAGTAGTGGTACATGGAGTGGCGCGAGTTCTCCCATCTTTACCTATCAATGGCAGAGATGTTCAACTACTGATGTTGCAACTTGTACCAATATTGCTAATGCAAATTCAACGGGATTTGTCGTTACCTCTGCAGAAGTTGGTTTCTATTTGCGGGGCTCCGTATCTATCGCCGCAAACACCTTTAACCTCGCTGCATCAACATTCTCTGGATTAACAAGTCAAATTTCCTCTGAGCCCATTACGGTCACACTACCTACGATCTCTGGCCTTGTTGCAGTTGATGAGGTACTCACTGCAGATCGCGGCACCTTCGCAGCTTTCCCGCTGCCAACATTTACTCAACAATGGCAGGCATGTGCCTCTACCGATATCACTACCTGTACGCCGATTGATGGCGCAACTAATCTCACCTACACCGTAAAAGAAGGCGACGTCGGAAGGTTCTTCCGCATCATGGTTACTGCCTCAAATAATCTAGGTGTCAAAGGTTCACCGAGCGCATTAAGCGCAGCAGCAATAAAGACAGCGCTACCAGCAAATACTGTTGCGCCAACAATTTTTGGCGCTCCGATAGATCGTCAGACGCTCACCCTCACAAGCGGAACGTGGAGTGGCGTACCCACACCCACAACTGCAGCGCAGTGGCAAGTTTGTACCGATGCTGCTGGGGCGAATTGCACAGATATATCGGGCGCGACGACTACAACGTTAAAAATTACTTTTGCAGATCTCGGAAAGTTTTTCCGCGTAAAGATTACAGCGACAAATCGTATTGGCGCTCTCTCGGTAAATTCCAATCTACTAGGGCCAATAACGCAAGCGACAAAATTAGAGCGCGCTCCATCAACTTTTGGATTCTTACAAGTAGGGCAAGAGTGGAGCGCAACTCAAGGAACTTGGAGCGGTGCTATCAATCCGGTTTTTGCATTCCAGTGGCAGCGCTGCGCAGATGATAAAGGCGCCTCCTGTACAGATATTGCGGGCGCCACAAAGAAGAGCTACACCATTCAAAGCGCTGATAAAGGTTTCTATATTCGCGTGAAGAATTGGATTACTGATCAAGCTACCCCGGCATATAGTGAAATTTTGCCGGTGAAGATAGCTGCCAAACCAGAACTGCCAAAGGCAGAGAGCCCTGCTGCGAGCGTTGCCAAACTCGTGGCCAAGCGAACGACAATTACCTGTGTTAAGGGGAAGACAACCCGAAAGGTCACTGCGGTAACGCCAAAATGCCCTATCGGATTTAAGAAAAGGTAGTAAATTTTTCCGCTATGAAGCGGAAACTTCCAGTAGCAAGCCTCTTGGGCTTCACGACGCTCACCTTTCTGCTTGCACCATTGCCGAGCAGAGCTGCTATCTGGTCACCGAATATCACTCCGCCGGGGCAGAACATTATCGGTGTCAATATCGTCGATTCATTCTTTAACACAGGCGAAAATGTTTCCACGCTCACCGCGCAAGGTGTACCGAGAATTAATCCTGATGGAACTCCTAATGCTCGTCTATGTAACGCGATCGGCGTTGCACCATGCGATAAGTCAGATCAAACTTTTGTAGCTAATTTACTTTTGCCAGTCTGCAAAGTTGCTGCAGAACAATGGTGTATTGAATCGTTCTCTCTGCGAAAGAAAGATGAACCGGTCACGAAAACTGCCACATTTATTCGCCAAGTTAATAGCCAACTCGTTCCAAATACTCCAGGGGATGGGTTGCCTGGCGGTTCGAGCGTGAGCTTATGGCGCGCTGAAGGAATGAAAAACAGCGGTGGCGCAGAAAGCTATGCAGTTTATGTTGTTCTTAAAGCAACAAAATTTCCCGGACGTGGGCCAGTATTCGATCAATTCACTGCAATGGTGTTGCCATACTCTGAGAAAACAGGTTTTCAATACGAGAGTCCATTTGCTGAAGAGATGAAACTGCCCAACGGCACAATCCGAATTGGCACCCGTGGATCTGCTGGCGAATGCGCTTGGACTGAAACGCAGCTCTGTGGATTAATGGAAGATTTTCCAGAAGGGGTCCGCGCCTCACTCACTCTTCGAGTCAGCAACCAATTGACCGGTTGGTTGATGGGTCGGATGGCAGATCCAATCATCAATGTAGAGCCTTTCGATGTAGAACAGAACAAGATTGCTATCGATGCTGAGCCGGTCAAAGTGCCAAAGTTCTATGCAGTCACGGATCGATCGAAGGCATCCGCTGCGATACTTCAGAGTTTGCCACGTAACTCAGATTTCTCTGGCGTGACCAATAATTTGGCAAACGAGTCTGGAGCCTTTAGGACAATAGAAAATTGGAAAGATATTGCAAAAGATACCGCTGCAGGTTTGGTATCCACTTGGTCGGCAACAACAATCAAAAGTGGATTTGGTTCGCAATGTCTTGCCGATACCTCAAAACTTCTTGGCGTTGTCACAACCAATGCAATGGTCTACGAAGGCACCGCGCCACGTTTTGAGAACAGCACGCTCAATTATCAAGTTGGTGGCATGCACCTAAATCCCGATGGTTCGGTTTTCCAGGGTTCGTACGATCTTGTGATGCGTAAGGGGACTGCGCAATGTCTTTATGGATTTACCGATGCGCCAATAACTGCGACAGTGACAGTTGTTGATGCCGGAAAAGAAGAACGAATCGAAACATCATCGCTGCAAGAGTTAGGTACGGGAAGTGATAAGTGGCTCAAGCTCTCTGCGCGTGGTTTCACCTTCTCTAGCCCGACGCTCAAGATCAAACTCAATCAAGCAAAACCTGCCGCGCCAGCAGCTCCTGCTCCAACAGCGAGCGCTGCGCCAGCTCAGAATACTTCGCAAGCTGCGCCTGCTCCCAAGGTGGCGGCGAAAAAATCGATAACCTGCGTCAAGGGCAAGTTCACGCGTAAGGTCGTTGCCATCAACCCGAAGTGCCCAGCGGGATTTAAGAAGCGGTAACCCCATCCCGCCCCGTGGTCTAGACTTAGCGCTCGTCGCGCAATAGCGCGAAAACTTGGGGCCTTTAGCTCAGTCGGTAGAGCAACGGACTTTTAATCCGTGGGTCGTCGGTTCGATCCCGACAGGGCCCACTAACTCTAAACTTTGGTAGCGAGCGCTACTTCTTTACGTTGATTGTGACTCGGTTACTGCGCCATTGTGTAAAGCGGCTACTTGCTCCCTCGCCACGTACTTCAAATATGTAACTTCCAGCTCTTTTAATTGTGATGTTAAACCGGATTAGGTTCCCATCCATTTGTGCACTACCCACTCTTCTAAACGCCTTTCCTTGCTGCACATAGGTATTGAGTGGTTGCGCTGGATTCTGTACATCAACGGCTGTACAAGAGACGGTCAACCGTTTGTTTAGTGAAGCTCGCTGGGGAGGCGTGCAAGTAACGGAAGGAATCGAACCATCCTCGTTCGTATCTCCCGACGATTTGCTTCTCAGGTTTCGTGATGGGTCTGGGACGTTAACAATTCTCAGTGACTCACTCGCGCCTGGAAGAACTGCATCTAAAGTATCGTGATAAACCCGAACATACATCGGAGAGGTGACGACAACTCGCCCAGCGGCCACCCCAGCTTTATCGAAAGTGAGTATTCCAGCATCTGTCCAAGGGCCTCTCGGTGCTGACGACGTCTGAAGACGCGCTGTAACTGAGGGTTCAGGACGTCTCTCAGAACTTGTTGTCATATTGACCCCAATGGCTACTGATTTACCTAACACTGGTGGATCTTTGACGACAATGTTCCATCGTGCCGAAGGAGCCTTATGTAACAAAATAGAAGTCTGGCCAATTTTGTTATTCGAGTCGAGCACCATGACAGTTATAGATCTATCGCCATCGGGCCAACTAGCTGGACTCAATGTCCATGTGAAATCTGATGCGTTGTCCACTCGCCAAAATGTGAAATCTCTCAGCTGGTTAGAGTTATTGAGTCGAACTTGTTGAGCCACAAAGGCAGGTACGGCACCAGTAACGTTTATTCCAACTAGATCAACTTTTGCATTCACAGATTTAGGTATCTGAACACTCATAGTGAGCTCTAGCGAATCTAAGCCAATAACCCCCGCATTAGGTTTACTGATTCTTACTTCGGGATTTGGGGTTGCAATAACAATTTGAGTTGTCGATCTCTTCGAAAAACCTTTATCGTCAAAAGCAATAACGGTGACGGTGTAAGTTCCATTAGGAATAGATCCTGCCTCTGCACGCCAAGCGAATTGATTCTGTTGTGAGCGAGCTTCGATCTCCCATGCCCGGAAGTTTCTTGGCACTTTGGA
>JBIJBY010000013.1:0-20116 GCA_044344975.1 Candidatus Nanopelagicaceae bacterium
GCGCCCATTGCTGTCGCGCTGCAAATCTCCAGGCGACTCATAAGTTCCGGCAAACCAAGAGCCAATCATCACCTGAGATGCGCCAGCGGCGAGCGCTAGCGCTACATCTCGTGGGTGTCGCACCCCGCCATCAGCCCAGATAGATTTTCCGAATTTTTTCGCCTCTGCTGAACACTCTAGAACTGCTGAGAATTGCGGGCGACCAACACCGGTCTGCATTCTTGTGGTGCACATTGCTCCTGGCCCTACGCCAACTTTAACAATGTCCGCCCCAGCTTCGATTAGCTCTCGGACACCGTCTGCAGTAACTACATTGCCAGCAACGATAGGTACTTTCGGATTAATCGCACGAATTGCTTTCAGCGCTTCAATCATCTTCTCTTGATGGCCGTGTGCGGTGTCAACCACTAAACAATCAGAGCCCATCTGAATTAACTTAGCCGCGCGATCGGCAACATCATTATTAATTCCCACTGCAGTGGCGATACGCAATCTGCCTTGACTATCTAGCGCAGGAGAATAGAGCGTGGCGCGCAAAGCACCGATTCGCGTAAGAATTCCGACAAGCTTTCCATCTTTAGAAATGACTGGTGCTAAACGGCGACGATTCTCAGTCAAGAAATCAAAAGCTGCTCGAGGTTGGACATCATCTGAAAGCGTTACAAGATCCTTGCTCATCACCTGATGGAGCTGCGTGAACCGATCGACTCCTTCGCAATCTTCTTCGGTAACAATTCCTACTGGCTTCCCATTCTCGACTACGACGACAGCACCATGTGCCCGTTTATGAATTAGTGAGAGCGCCTGTGCGGTTGTTGATGATCCATCTAAAGTAATAGCTGTATCGAAGAATAGATGACGAGATTTCACATATTTAATTACATCTTCAACTATTGAAAGCGGGATATCCTGTGGAATAACCGCGATACCACCGCGGCGCGCAATTGTTTCAGACATACGACGCCCAGAAATGGCAGTCATATTGGCCACAACAATCGGAAGTGAATTGCCTACGCCATCATGTGGAGTGAGGTCGACTTCCATTCGGCTAGATACACCCGAACGACTTGGCACCATGAATACATCGTCATAGGTGAGGTCGAAGGATTGATTTACTTGAGGGTTATTAAGAAAACGCACTTACCTAACTATATACGTTACTTAGCGCCGCGTCGTTCGCGCCCCTTGAAACCCGCCTTCTTTCCCGCTTTGAACGGGCGTCCACCACGGTGCGCCCGGCCAGATCCTCCAGAGCCGCGTCGCGCTTGTGAGTTTTGAGCGCGTTCTGGCTTTGCAGGAATCACTGCGATTGCAACACCTGAAGGTTCAACTGCTCCAGTGATACTTACTAAGTTCGCATCCAGAGGGCGGACCTTCGATTCTTTGAGAGTGATACCAGCTTTAGCTGTCATGCCGTGTACACCTTTTCGTTGTGAGTGTGTAGCAAGCGTGACAACTACACCCTCAGCACCCGCTCGCGCCGTGCGACCTGCGCGGTGCAGATAATCTTTATGGCTTTCAGGTGAATCAACATGTACCACCAGTGAAACATCATCAACGTGAATCCCGCGCGCAGCTACATCTGTTGCAATGAGCGCTGTTGTGCGACCAGATTTGAAAGCCTCAAGAATTCTTGTCCGTTGGCTCTGAGATTTACCGCCGTGAAGGGCTCCAACAGGAACTCCTACCCGCATCATCTTCTCTGCTAGTCGATCTGCGCCATGTTTAGTCCGGACGAAGAAAATTGTTCGTCCATTACGAGCTGCAATTTGCGCTGTGATCTTGTCCTTGTCGCTTGGTTCCATGACGAGCACGTGATGCGCCATTTTATTCTCACTCTTTGCCACGCTAGCGACAGAGTGGGTCTTCGGATCTTTTAAAAATCTTTTTACTAATGAATCCACATCACGATCAAGAGTTGCACTAAATAACATCCGTTGGCCATTCTCTTTTGTTTGGCCAAGAATCTCTTTCACTACCGGAAGAAAACCCATATCTGCCATCTGATCTGCTTCATCAAGAACTGTGATTTCTACATTATCAAGACGAAGGCCTTCCTTTTTAATGAGATCGAGGAGGCGACCAGGGGTGGCAACCACAATTGGTACACCGCGACGTAAACCTTGCAATTGCTTCGAATAGCCGAGTCCACCAACAACAACTTGAGTGTTCAGATTGACAAACCGCGCTAGTGGCGCGATTGCATCGGAGATCTGCATTGCTAACTCGCGAGTAGGGGAGAGAATCAAACCAATCGGATGGAAAGGCTCTGCCTTTCGGTTAGCCAATCGAGTAATCATCGCAAGACCAAAGGCCAGTGTCTTGCCTGAACCGGTTTGGCCGCGCCCTAATATGTCACGCCCTGCAATTGCATCAGGCAACGTGGCGCTTTGGATGGGAAATGGTGCCGTGATGCCTGCTGATTTCAACGCAGGGAGAATGGCAGGGTGCACACCTAAATTGTTAAATGACAAGGGATATTCCTATCGAAACATGATGCGTGTCTCGATGGATATTAGAGATTAAGACTCGCAAAGCAATTACATCGTGCAATTGCTGGTTTTTACTTGAAGTCCTAAGTCTACCAGTGAATTTCTCCCGGAATTACCAACCTGTTACTAGTCGACTTCTTACTTAAGTTCAGCCAATCGAGCCCGCGCCATTGCTTCCAAGAGTGCAGCGTCGACCTTCCAGTCAAGAGGCACGATAAAAGTCTTCTTGTTAACCACAAAATCTTGTAATCGTGGCCTGAACTTCTCTAAGACCACAGTGCTCCACGGCGCTAAAGTGATGTGATTCTTAGCAATAGAAAGGCCGAAAACGTACTCCTTTTCTATGCGGAGCATGGGTTGATTCCAGGCAATAACTAACTCTAGTTTTGGATACTTCTCTTGAATAACTTTAAATATTTGCTTGGCAGTTTTGGCTGCTTTTGGATCTTGCTGAGCAAAGAAATCTTTTGGTGCATCAAAGCGCTTCGAGCTGCTAGAACCACGAAAATACATGACAACAGCATTTGCATGGGCTTGTGAGAAACCGTAATTTTCTCTCAAGTACGCTATTTGTTCCGGATATTTCGTTCCTTCAAAATCCTTGAGCAACGCGAGCCAATATGTGACCTTCTCACCATACTTCTTCTCGATTGCAGGAAAGAGTGCAGATCTTTCACCTGCCGTCTTCACCATAAGGTTAGCCAGCCACTTTTGTGGCTATGAAATAGAAAATTGGAATTCCGAAGATTAAGTTAAATGGAAATGTCACGCCCAAACTGGCAGTGATTGAAAGTGACGGATTAGCCTCCGGTAACGCTACCTGCACAGCAGCTGGCGCAGCAATGTATGAAGCGCTTGCACATAACACGCCAAGTACAGTTGCGCCTCCAATAGAAAGTCCTGCTGCTACTCCACCAAATACTCCGAGCGTTCCTGCAAATAATGGAAATGCAATAGCAAAAACGAATAACCCCGTGCCAACCCCTTTGAGCGCCTTAATCTGTGAACCAGCCAGGTAGCCCAGGTGCATCAGAAAGAGCGCTAAAACTCCAGGAAGTAAATCAACGAAAAATGGTGTCACTTTTTCATAACCCGCTGAGCCTGAAATTGCGCCAATGATCAAGCCGCCAATGAGCAAGATGATCGTCTTGCCAAAGAGAATTTCTCTAAGAGAAGTTGACCAGGCAACCTTGCGGTTTAAGTGGCGAGTGGCAAGAAAAATACCGATGACAATTCCTGGAATCTCCATGGCAGCAAGAAGGGTTGTGACAAAACCCTCGTATGAACGGCCGACGTTTTCCAGAAGCACCAAAGCTGCAGTAAATGTGACGAGCGAGGTTGAACCATAGTGAGCAGCGATAGCTCCTCGATCAACCTCAGATAACTTGCGCACGCGCGATAGCGCTACAAAAGCTAATAGTGGGATGACGCAGCCGAGTGCAAGCGTCACAAGAAGCGGACGAAGGATGCTGTTTGCATCCGAGGAGCTGAGTGAGACTCCACCTTTAAGACCAATACCAAAAAGAAGGTATACAGATATAACTTGATAAACCGCATCAGGAATACGAATATCGCTTTTAAATCGTGCGGCGATAAAACCTAGGGCGAAAACAAGAACAGAAACAGAAGTTAGGTTGCTCTGCGCAATCTCCAGAGAGCTGTTCACTTAATCTATCCCTCTTCCTTGCTTAAGAGAGTGCGCCCGAAGGGACTCGAACCCCCAACCGTCTGATCCGAAGTCAGATGCTCTATCCATTGAGCTACGGACGCATTATTTTCATTTTTTACTTACTACTCCAAAGCGGTGCGCGCCCGAAGGGATTCGAACCCCTAACCTTTTGATCCGTAGTCAAATGCTCTATCCGTTGAGCTACGGGCGCAGTGCTGTTGGAGCTTTTGGAGCGTGGCAGAGCCTACTAGGTGGCCTTGACCCCGCCCAAACTCAGCAATTCGGACCATGAAACGACCTTTTGCCGCGGTCTGCCGAGCACTTCTCCCGCGGAAATCTCTGCCACATTGATAGCGCTCCACCCTTCGTGGGTCACGATCTTTTCACCATCAAGATGCCCGAAAATATCCATGCCTCCCTTAGGAGCATCGGCTAACTCGGCAATAATCCTCTTCACTACTTCACTGGAGTCACTCTTGTTGGTCCCAATTACTCCAGAAGGGCCACGCTTAGCCCAACCAACTACATAGACTCCTTCTCGGATCTTTCCCTCATTATTTGCTATCCGTCCTCGCTCATTGGCAATACCAGGTATCTCTGCGCCTTCATACCCGATAGCGGTAATAAGTAGATCGCATGGAAGTTCAATAACATCCGCGCTTTTGGTCACAACATCCTCGACCACAGTATTGATAGCAAATTTCACTCGCTCAACTCTTCCATCACCTAAGACTTCTAAAGGCGTGAGTAAAAAGGCGAGAGAGAGCTTCCGATCATTTCCACGGTGTTCGCTCTGCGCAATTTCACGCATCACTTCGAGGTTAGCACGAAGATCTTTTTCGTTTTCCAAACGAGAACCAACTCGATCAATAGCATCAGCTATCTGTTCACCTTTTATATAAACATCTGTTTCCGAAAGCTTGGGAAGTTCCCGAAGCTCAGGCGAGGTAAATGCAGCATGCTCAGGCCCTCTACGTCCAACAATCGTGACATCCCTAATAGAGCTGTCATGGAAAACTTCGAGAGCATGATCGGCGATATCAGTGCCATTCAATTCGTGCGGCACCAATGCAAGTATTCGACCACAATCCATCGCAACATTTCCTGCGCCAATAACAATCGCGTATTTACCCTGAAGTGGTGGATTCACACTCACATAATCTGGATGGCCGTTATACCAAGGGACAAAATCTGCCGCCGATATACAGCCTGGAAGATCTTCGCCTGGAATTCCTAATTTTTTACCGAGTGAGGTGCCGGTAGCGAGAACAACAACATCATAGATCTTCTCTAAATCAGAAATATGAATGTCGCGACCTAGTTCAATATTGCCAAAATAACGATAATTAGATTCGGATGCGATTTTCTCAAAGACTTTCGTCACAGTTCTGATTTTTGGATGATCGGGCGCAACGCCACTGCGTACCAATCCCCATGGCGTAGGAAGGCGATCAAACATATCAATTAAAAATTTTCTTTCTTCATTTGCTGAATTATTTAGCGCCTGAGCTGTGAAATAACCTGCTGGTCCGGCACCAACAATTGCGACTCGGTACGTCTTCATCTGCACCTCCTCTGAACATCATCGTTAAAAGTGATTCTACTACCTTGCGAACTGCTCAGGTTTCAGAAAAAAGCTTGAAAGTGAAAGTTAATTGAGTGTATTGCGATTCATGCTTGAGCAAAACCACTTCAAAACCGTTATTTGTAGTTGTAAGTTTCTACATGAGTCACCCGGATCACCAAGGTGTTCTTAGCGTAAGACCTAAAGCATCGGGGGAAGTTCGGACTCCGAAGAGCAGAGCGATGGGGAAATCTCATCGAACTTGGAGTAAGACCGAAAGTTAACGTTAAAGAGCTGCTCGCTCGAGTTAACAGGTCGGTCACTTGTGTTTGTCTTGTGCAGCCAAGAGGGACGAAGATCGCGTCACATCCGACTTTACGGGTGGCTCACCTCTCGGTCGTCGGCTTCTGCTTTACGTGGGGGTCGGCGACCATCTAATCAATACACAACTCAAGGAGATATATGTCTAATGCATTAGAGAGACGGGATTCCACACGAACAATGTTCCCAAGCCTTGTGAATTTCTTCCCAGATATGAAATCTTGGTCTGTAGGTTTCGATCGAGAATGGGACATACTCGAAGATCTTCAAGATTCATTTTCGCGAGGTTTGCCAGCTTATCCTCCATATAACATTAAAAAGAAGAGTAAAAATGAGTACGAAATTGAAATGGCGGTAGCAGGGTTTGATCGGCAGGACCTTCAAGTTGAGGTTAAGAATAATCAAATAGTGGTTGAAGGAAATAAAGGATTTAGAAACGAATCCTCAGATATTGACTACATCTATAAGGGAATCGCCTCTAGACACTTCCGACAGTCATTTGCCCTTGCTGATCATCTTGAGGTTACCCATGCTGAATTTAAAGATGGAATCTTAAGAATTACGCTGAAAGGTGAGTTCCTTCAAGAAGAACCTGCACACAAAATCGCAATTGACTAGTTAAGTATGGGCTGCCCCCAAGCCCATTACTAGATTTTTAGGCGTGTTTTGCTGGCACTAATGCGGCCATAGAAATTGCAGCAACTGCCGCGTCATAACCCTTATCTTCTTTACTTCCTGGTTGACCTGAGCGCGCATATGCCTGTTCAAGCGAATCGCACATCAAAACACCATAGCCAATTGGTTTCGAATACTTTAACTGCACATCCATGACACCTTGCGTAACTCCCTGACATACATAATCAAAATGAGGAGTTTCACCCCGCAAGACCAATCCCACAACGACCACTGCATCGAATCCCTCAGCAAATGCGTATTGTGCTGCGAGGGGTAATTCAAAAGATCCTGGCACCGAAAAAACTTCCACACCTTTAACTTCTGCTTCATTGCACGCTCGTTTAGCTCCAGTAACCAAGGCATCACAAATATCTTGATGCCAAGCAGCAGTGATAATTGCCACCTTAAGGTTGGGGCTTTTTATTACACCAATTTGTGGAGCTGCGCCTGCCATTAGTCAACCTTTCGTAAGTGCCCAAGACGTTCTGTCTTAGTTTTTAAGTATCTTCGATTCACTGAATTAATCTCTGCTTCTAAAGTTTCTACCTTCACATTGAAACCTGAAGCAATCAGGTGCTCTACCTTCTCGGGATTATTAGTGAGTAGCGTGAAATCTTTGACTGCCAACGCATTTAAAATATCAACGACATCTGCCCACTCCCGAGCATCGACTGGTAGCCCCAACGAGATGTTTGCATCGACAGTATCAAGGCCTTGATCTTGTAATTGATACGCCTGCAACTTCTTATCAAGACCAATAGCGCGACCCTCGTGATCCCGCAGGTAGATCAAGTATCCGCTCCCATGTTCTTTGATTAACTCTCGAGATATCTCGAGTTGTTCACCACAATCACAACGTTGAGATCCAAGTACATCTCCAGTGAAACATTCGGAGTGCACACGAATCTTTGGGTTAGCACCTGATCCATATTTAAGAATTACATGTTCGCGATACTTCAGCGCGTCGTAAGTCGCAATTTCCCACTCACCATTGGTTGTTGGCAATTGCGTCCATGTAAAATCTGTTGGAGAGATAGGAAGTTTGATTTTTTCTTTCACAGCAATTTCGCTAATTTCTGCAACAGTCAACATTGGAATCTCATTATGTGCCGCGAATTCTTTAAGGGCTGCACCACGAGTCATTGAACCATCATCATTGACAATCTCTGCCAAGAGCGCAAATGGTGGCGCACCCACAAGGAGTGATAGCGCAACTCCTGCTTCGGTATGACCATTACGCCCCTCAAGTAATTCTCTATGTGCAATCAATGGAAAAATATGCCCTGGGCGAGCGAATGTTTCTAAAGTTGAATTTTGATCGGCTAAGGCTTGGATTGTTCGAGTCCGCTCCTCGGCACTTACTCCAGTGGTAATTCCCTCGCGCAAATCAACAGAAACGGTGAAGGCTGTGCTTCGCTGATCTTGATTCCGCTCAAGCATTCGAGGTAGACCAAGGCGCTTGGCACTCGACTCGTCCATCGCCACACAGAGAATTCCAGTCGTATGCCGAATGATAAATGCCGTTTGCTCGACTGTTACAAGATCTGCCCGAACAATTAAATCTCCCTCATTTTCACGAGATTCATCATCAGTAACAATGACTAGACCGCCCGCTCGATATCGCTCAATCGCGCTATTAACACGGTTTGCGCTATTCATTTTTGCACCGCCTTGCTAATTAGTCGTTGCACGTATTTTGCGAGAACATCTACTTCAACGTTTACGGTATCGCCAACTATTTTCTGTGAAAGATTGGTTTTTTCTAACGTTTCAGGAATTAGCCACACCGTAACCTGATTATTGTCATCATTAATTTCACCAACAGTTAGTGAGACACCATCAAGAGCAATTGAGCCTTGATTTACAATGTATGAAGTAAGTGATTGTGGAATCTCTACTACGAATTTCTCCCATTTTTCACCAGGCGTTCGCTCAACAACTTTCGCTAACCCATCGACATGGCCTTGGACGATATGCCCACCCATCATCGAGTCCAAACGAGCTGATAGCTCAACATTCACCGATGAACCTGCCTGTAAATTCCCAAGATTTGTCATTCGCAAAGTTTGAACCATTACATCCGCACTAAATGAATCACTGCCGACTTCGATAGCAGTGAGACAAACTCCATTGATCGCGATTGAATCGCCTTTGTTTATGCTCGCAACGCTCTTTGGCGCCTGAATAGTCAAAACGGCAGAACTTTCAGATTTATTGATGCTATTGATGAAGCCCAATTCTTGGACCAATCCGGTAAACATTATTTCCTCACAATTCTGTAATGGGTTTTGGTGTCATTACCAATTTGAGAAGTACCGAGACATTCAAGTTCAATGGCACTAGTCAGCGTAGAAATCCCGAGATTTTCAACCCATGGCGTTCCTGAACCCAGAATCTTTGGCGCTTGATAGACAATTAATTCGTCAATTAATTCACCACGAAATAGCGCAGTGAGAAATGTTCCACCTGCTTCTACAAGGGCGTGATTTGTCCCTTCGCCATTAAGGTAGTCAATTAATTCGCCCAATTCCTGCGACTGGATATGGTGAAAGCCTGCCGCCTGAATCGACCGCGCTCCCATGACAACGCGAAGTGGCGTAGGAGCGCCATCGATTCGCGGAAGTAGCGATGGGTTATCTGCTTGATAAGTTCCCGTGCTGGTCACAATTGCACCAACTTGCGAGCGCAACACTTGCACATCCTGTCGAGAAGCTTCAGAGGTAATCCATTGTGAAGAACCATCAGATGCTGCGATTCGTCCATCGAGCGTGATTCCAATTTTTGCAGTAATCAACGGGCGATTATTTTGTATCCGATGTAACCAGCCCCGTTGTTCAAATTCCAATGCTGCAGATTTCTCGTGTATAACTTCAATTCCCGCGTCACGAAGCGCCTTAGCTCCACCACTTGCTACTGAATTGGGATCGGCAACTGCATAAACAACTTTTTTGATTCCACTGGCCTTGATCGCCTCGACACATGGACCAGTTGCCCCCGTGTGATTACATGGCTCGAGCGAGACATAGATCGTGCCCCCGTGTGCTTTATCTCCTGCATCACGAAGTGCGATTATTTCGGCATGATCATCTGAGATTCTTTTCTTATGTGAACCCGATGCGACAAAGCGCCCTTGGTGATCGTAAATAGCGGCGGAGACATTGGGGTTATGAACGCACCAACCTGATGCGGCGCGCGAAAGGTCAGCAAGATCGCTGTAGATCTCTGCGGTGGATTTCACTCCGACCCCCTTTGCACGCTCAAGCAGTAACAAGCTGGCGTTTTCGGGGTGGGAAAAACAAGATGCTCAACTGGCGCGACAAATACTTTCAGCCACGCAGCTGCTAATCGTTATCTCTCATCCGGACTTTAACCGTCGGTCTCAGAATTTCACTGAGTCCACCGCCCACTGGCTGTGTGCGGGTCGCAGACTTTAACTGCCGGTTCGGAATTACACCGACCCCGATAACTGAGCTCAGTCTAGAGGATTCTTGGGAGGGCATCTATGCAGAGATATTTGGGCGCCTTAGCGTGTAAATGGACCCTGGATTCCCCTCAGGACTACATTTCTTGTTATACGAACTACAGTTTCTCTAACCGATTTCTCCGCACCGCTGCCTAGGCCTTTGAGTACCCATCCCATTGTTCCTACCGAGAAAACACCACCGCCATTTGTTGCGGTTCCATACACCATATTGACTCTGCCAATCTTTGGAAATAACCATCGATTGCCACACTTCACCTTACCTTCAGCAACCACATGGACGCTTCCCGAGAACTTGTTTACTAATGGGACCTCATCAACTTCGGGTCCGACTATCTTGTTCAAACTTGCGAAATTCTTTGATGATAATCCCTCAAAGCCAAAGAATGACTTATCAAAAAACTCGAATCTACCTACCGCTGGAAAACAAGTGTATTGCGCGCCAGTGAGTTCACTCTCAGAAAATCCATCATCTCGAAATCGAATAGTTGGCTTATTTTTCTTTGGATCCTCTTCCCTGCTCTTGTAAATTTCCATAACTATTGATGGGCTCTTGGTGCCTTTACTTAATCTCGTCTGCCAATAGCCCGCATTCGCGCCAAAGAAAAGAAGATTCATTCCGGCTTTACGAGCGTTAATCACATTCTCCCGCTCGTAAGGGGTCCAATACTCATCATGTCCAGCACTTACTAGAAGTGTCCGATTTTCCAGCAACTCTGGAGAGTAATGCAAATCTACATCAGTTACATAATCCATTTCAATGTTTAATCTTTCCAGCTCAACAACTAAAGGGTGAACGTATTTCCAATATTTTCCTGTACCAAATCCTGAATCAAATGGTGATCTGAAATCTACAATTCTTAACCGATCATTGAATCCTTTTTTACCTTCATAGGTGTTACTTCCTGACCAAGAGTTATAAGCAAACATCGTCATTGTGGGCACTACGAATACGGCTCGTGATTTCCGATTTATATCTTTAATTACCATAGGGATGTAACTTTTGAAGCCTTCAGAATCTATAATTTTAATTAAGTACATCCCACCTTCGTACTTGTTTGTATCCAAAGAAATATTAGAAATCCAATTTTCAGATTTAATTTCAGACTGATTATTACATTCTTGCGTTGGAGTTTGGAAAACTTTTTTGAAATCACTGCCCGGATAATTTCCAATTTTGCCGACTAATAAGTGGAAGCTTTTGGCGGGACAGCTGACAAAAACTTTAACGTTGCTGCCTTTAACATTAGATGTTTCAAGTAAATAGCCTGCTGTAGCTTTTCGCCACTCTCTTTTTTTTATATTCCACTCTGGTGCTGGCGAGAGTGTGGCGTGGCTAATGGGTTGTACGAAAGAACTAATTAGAAAGCCCAAAGCAATAGCTAGTGCTTTTTTGGTCACATGCTTCATCGACATAAACAGTAGCCTGAAACGACTGGCTAGGTTAGATACTGGCGGAGACGAGAGGATTTGAACCTCCGAACCATTTTCATGGTTACCTCATTAGCAGTGAGGCGCACTCGACCGGGCTATGCGACGTCTCCAAGTGTTGGGTGGAAGTCTACCCTCTACTGGAATGCCTCTAGATACCGAGCTTTTTTCGATCGAGGAGATGCACCGGGTGGTAGCCGTAAGCGGCAATCCAGCGCGAACAATCTGTTAGCGCGCCATAACCTGGAATCTCCCGCAGAATCTTCGTCTTTGGATGGAACTTTGCCAACATCTCACTTGTTGGTCGAGGCGCTGTCGTATCTGGCGCCGTGAAGTTATAAGTCTCAGAACCAGTGGAATTACCCGCAAGAATGGCAAGGATTCCATGTGCTGCGTCGCGAACATCAAGGTATCCCCAAAGAATTTTTGCAGCGACTGTTACGGTTTCTTCATCCCCATCGCGTTGAGCACTGGCATGTTCCTCTATCGTTTTCATCGTATTACAGAATGGAAAACGTAGCCCTACATAAGCTGTTTTCGATCGATTAGCCCACATATCTGCCGTGCGCTCATTGACCTCTTTGCAAAGCGCGTAACTCTCATAGTGATGTAAAGGTAATGATTCATCAAATGGAGCAAACTCGGGAGAAGTCCAGGGGCCTGACCACGCTGTACCGTAGATTGAAAGGCTAGATGCGTAGATAACTACTTTCACATTATTTGCTGCTGCTTTAGAAAATACTTTGTAGGTACAAGAAACATTATTATCGAAAACTTCAAAATCCTGATCATCAAATGGACGCGGAATAGAGCCAAGATGAACGATGGCATCACAATTAAAATCAAGAGAGTCTATAAATTTATCGTCAGTCAATTCACCCAGTAGGAATGTAACTCCTGTAGGAATTTCGCCACCTTTGCGATCAGTGGCAATCACTTGATGCCCGGCAATAGCCAAGGTGCGCATAACTTCGGTACCAATTAATCCGGTTGCACCAGTGAGAAGTATCTTCATGATGCCAATCTAGATTATTTTCCTCTTGATTCGCAGTACCTTAAATTTGAGGCGTCTGAATAGTTCACGTATAAGGCGAGAGCCCGCCATCCGCATAAGTGAACGACTACTCGAACCCAAAAGAGCTTCAGCCGCCACCTCTATTGGTATCTGGACAACCCTCAGATTTTCTCCTACTGGAATGGGTTCTTCGCTTGCCCGGCTCATATCGCCCAAAACCTCAATTTTTAGCGTTTTAATTAAATCAATGGACTTTTGATTCTGTTCCATCGCGGCAGCCACTGCCCACTCTGGAGTAAACAATTTTGTGCCTGAACTCCCAGGATAAGGAGAATTAGCTAATCGGCTGATGGCGCCTTCACGTACATACATTTCGTAATCAGCCCAGGCTCGCTCTTTTGGAAAACGCTTATTGACCTCTAATAACAAAGAAGTCTCTTCAAAAGTGAGCGATCTATTTTTCTTAGTTGTTTCATCTGCTCGAATTAAAGAAGATTCAATGCCTAAAAGATTTCCAAACGAGTCGTAGAGAAAATTTGGATTCTTTTCATCAGCAACTACTACTTTGACAGAATCTACTCCAAAAACTTCCACCCATTTTCCAATAACTTCGCCATGTCGATGGCGCTCCCAGAACGATGGAGTCTGATTTTTATATTCACCCTCTCTAAAGATTCCGAGTAACCACTTCTCATAATCAGCTTTTATCCCATATTTCAAATACTGCTGATATGAAGATGCTAGAAGTTTATGAAGTGGCCGCCAGGTGAAAATAACCGTTGCTTCCACTTTAGAAAATGCCTGGCGGATCTTTGCAATTTCTTCCAGCGTTAACTCAGAGAAAAACTCAGAACTAATCAGAGCCGAATTTCGCGCTCGCTTTGTTTGTGTAACTAAATGGTTCCATTCCGAAATGGGAGTCTTCTTCCCGCCGCGATCTTTCCAGCCCCAAATTCGCTCGTGAAGTGCCCACGCTGCCCGATGATGACCTTCGCCCCGTGCATAGGGATAGAAGAGTCCTTCTTTCTCAAACTTTTGTCGAGATTCTGTAAAAATGCTTTGGATACCCGTCGTTCCAGTTTTATGAAACCCAGGATGTATAAATATTTTCTTAACCATTATGCAGTCACCAATCTATACCCATTAATAGTAATGATTGCCAGAGATATGGCTATACCCAATGGTTTGCGAGGTAACTTACTCACGAGAAGAGCTGCCACGGGCGCCATCAATACTCCACCAATAGCCAAACCTGCTATCACTTCCCAGTCAATATCAAGTCGGTTTAATTGAAGCGCAAAACCAGCTGTAGCAGAGAGCGCAACGATGAATTCGGCTGCGCTCACCGTTCCAATAACCTTCCGGGGCTCAGTTTGAGTTGTAACCAGCAAAGTTGGTGTCACAACAGGTCCCCAGCCACCACCTCCTGCAGCATCAACAAATCCTCCCGAGAAGCCAAGGAATTTAATGTATCTGGAATTTATTTGTGCATTTGGAAATAGAGTTCCCTGTCCTAAAAAAATATTTCTGTACAGTAGTAAAAAACCAAGCACTAATAAAATGGTAGATATAAACACTTTACCGTTTTCAAGAGTTAAGGATGCAAGAAAAGTTGCTCCCGAGAAAGCACCTATTCCTCCAGGAATCGCTAGCCACAGTAATATTTTTTTATCAACATTATCGCGTTTCCAATGGGCGATTCCCGATGCAAGAGTTGTTCCAATTTCAGCAACATGTACTGCTGCTGATGTGACAACCGCGGATGCGCCTAATGTAATTAACAATGTGGAACTAGTGAGCCCAAAACCCATTCCTAGAGCGCCATCAACTAACTGTGCGATAGATCCAGCTAAAACGAAAATCAATATAGTCATGGAATAAGCCGCAAGATTTCCAAAACATTTCTCTGTAAATCCTGACTGCCGTCAACAATTAGCTCAGGATTAGAAGGGGGTTCATATTCTTGTCCTACACCTGTGAGGTTAGGCAGATTTCCTGCCTTGGCTTTTTTATACAAACCTTTTGGATCCCGTTGTTCACACACCTCTGGTGAAGTATCAATCCATACTTCGACAAATTGGTTAGCTTCAAAAAGGGTTCGGGCAGCCTGACGATCTACTTCAAAAGGGCTAACAAGAGCCACAATAACAACTAAACCAGCGTCAACAAATAGTTTAGCTATTTCAGCAACTCGCCTTACATTCTCAGCTCTATCTTCGGGAGTGAAACCTAAGTCTCTGTTAATTCCCAAGCGAATATTATCGCCATCCAATACATAGCAATGCTTACCCTGAGCAAAAAGCTCTTTCTCTACCGAGTTTGCAATCGTTGATTTTCCTGAGCCACTTAAGCCAGTTAACCAAATGACTTTCGCTTCTTGATTCTTTTGTAGTGACCTCTCTTTTGAGCTGATCTCATAATCATGTTTGGTGATGTTGCTACTTCTTCTCAGGGTATGAATAAACATACCAGCACCACTACTTTGCATCGATTTACGATCTAGCAAAATGAAATTTCCCGTATTTCGTGAGGATAAATAATTTCGTAGTGCCACAGGTTTATCTGTAGCTATTTCCACTTCACCAATCTCATTCATTTGAAGTGATTTCGCGGGCTCAACTCCACCCTCAACAATTCTCTGCTTTCCTTTGATGCCAACCACTATTGCTGGAGTTACGGTAGATCCTGCCAATAACAGATAGGAGCGGCTAAGCACCAAAGGCTCCTCATCAAGCCAGACCAAATTTGCAACGAATCTATCTGACCCTTCAAAGGTCCCGTTATTTGAAATTAGGACATCACCACGAGCAACATCCATTTCATTTTCGAATCGTAAAATGGCTGTTTCCCCAGAATTTAGGAGTGATCTCTGCTCTTGATATTTGATTATCTCTGATATTTTCACAGGTAATTTACTTGGTAGAACTTTCAATTCATCGCCAACATTGAGAACACCACTCTCCAGAGTGCCGCTGACACCTCTAAAATTATCAGCGCGCGCAATTGACTGAACTCTGAAATGTGGTTCCGAGTTAATGTCTATTACCGGTATCCAATTTTCTATCGCCTCAAGCAGAGTTGGGCCTTCGTACCAAGACAGATTGTCACTTGGAGAGGAAACATTGTCACCTGTAAGGGCGCTAACCGGAATTGATATCAATTCCTTGATTGTGAGATGTGAAATCTTGCGTTGAAGCTCTGTTACTAAATCGTCGTAGATTTCTCTTTTATAGTCAACCGCATCTAGTTTGTTGATCACTACAACTATTCGTTCTACTCCAGATAAAGAGCAAATTGAGGCATGACGCAAAGTTTGCGTTCTGATACCACGAGTTGCGTCGACTAGAACTAATGCAATATTTGCCCGAGAGGCCGCTACAACCATGTTTCTTGTGTACTGCTCATGTCCAGGTGCATCGGCTATTACCAATCGTGAACCATTACGAAGGTTCATGGAACGATAGGCAACATCGATTGTAATTCCCTGCTCGCGTTCTGCTTCCAGTCCATCAGTTAAGAGGCTGAAATCTATTTCACCGGCTGGGATTATCGATCCTGTGCGCCGCACTTTTTTTGCTGCATCAACCGTATCGTGAGGCACGCTATCGGTTTCAACAAGTAGTCGACCAATTAACGTACTCTTTCCATCATCGACGCTGCCGCAGGTGACGAGTCTTATGAGTGTGGAACTCATTAGAAGTAACCTTCTTTTTTCTTTTTTTCCATCGAATCTTCTTTATCTCCGTCGATCAAGCGCGTTGCGCGCTCACTTAATTTGACTTCTGAAATTTCCTCTAATATTTCTTCGATTGTTTCGGCTTCAGAATGAACTCCGGCAGTTAGTGGGTAGCAACCCAAGGTGCGGAACCGTATTTTCATTGGCTCTGGAATCTCATCCGGTTGAAGTGGATACCGCTCGTCATCAACCATAATTATTTGATTTCCTCTTAAGACGCTTGGACGTTCTTTAGCGAAATAGAGTGGGTTAATATCAACATTATTTTGATAGATGTACTCCCAGACGTCGATTTCCGTCCAATCCGAAATTGGGAAAACTCGCATAGTTTGTCCTGATGCAAGGAAAGTGTTATACGTGCGCCACAATTCGGGGCGTTGTGCTCTGGGTTCCCAACGATGTCCGCTTTCTCGAACACTAAATATTCTTTCCTTAGCCCGGCTTTTCTCTTCATCTCTACGCGATCCACCTATTGCTGCATCAAATTTATAGATATCCAGCGCACTTCTTAAGGCGACGGTTTTCATGATTCGGGTGTATTCGGAGATTGTTGTTGTAAATGGTGTGATGTTTTCCGTTACTCCCTGTTGATTTGTGTGAACAATTAACTTCACTCCATATTTCTCTACGATTTCATCTCGGAAAGAAATCATTTCTTTAAATTTCCAAGTAGTGTCTATATGTAAAAGTGTAAATGGAATTTCCGCTGGATAGAAAGCTTTTTTTGCAAGATGTAAGAGAACTGAAGAGTCTTTCCCAATTGAATAGAGCATTACAGGATTCGAAAAAGTTGCTGCTGTTTCACGAAGAATTTCTATTGATTCTTCTTCGAGTGCCTTGAGCACAGCGGGTGTTGGTCGCACGCCCACATCCTTTCAAAGAAAGCTACTTTTTACTTCATATCGCAAGTGTGAACTTTCTGAGAAAGAAAATCCCTCGCTACGAAAAAATCGTGCGAGGGATTTCTGGGTTACTACAGATTAGTTAACTGCATCCTTGAAAGCCTTTGATGGAGAAACTTTGATCTTCTTGCCCGCGGCAATTGTCATCGTCTCACCGGTACGAGGATTCCGTCCCTGGCGTGCTGGGCGGGAAACAACCTCAAATGAGGCGAAGCCCGGGATGGCTACTTTGTCGCCCTTAACAAGAGCTGCCTGAATTGAATCGATGATTGCCTTAAGGACGTTATCGACCTGGCTGGCTGGCATCTTGGTCCGCTCAGCTGCTGCTGCGACGAGTTCACCTTTGTTCATATCTCTCTCCTTGCTAGAAGATGGCCTTTGGCTTGATAGCTAGGTCGCCAAAAAGCCTTGACTTGAACCCTAGCCCCAGAATCGGCCTAAATAGCGGAGATTCCCCCAGAGTCCGCTCGGGCGTGTTGAAAATGGCTGGTCAGAGCGTCCTCATCAACTCTCGAGCTCTTCAGGCCCCGCAGAGGTAATGGCCCAATTCTGATTGAAGAAATCGATACTTCTGGCCATTGCCTTACCCCAGCCAGCCATCAAGTCATGGCCCTCACCTCGATAGATGTGCAAAGTCACTGCTTTGCCCGCGCCCTTCAACCCTTTCGTAGCAGCGCGCGCCCAACGCACCGGACAACTCCGGTCCTTATCCCCGTGGTGAATCATGATCGGAGCGCTCACCTGAGGCCAATAATTCTTCGGTGAGATGCTCGCCCAAAAGTCCGGGTTCGCTTCCGGCAACCCAACAAACTTCGTAATGGGATTGGCTCGATCGGGATTGTTGCGCCCCCACTTATTGAAGTTCTCAACATAGTTAGCACTGGTCGGTGCAAAAAGCACATAGGAAGAGAAGACTCCTCGAGCGCTTGTTGCAACAGCAACATTGAAGCCTATCCCGCCACCCATGGAGCGTCCCATATATGCAATTTTATTCTTATCAAGAGTTCTAATTTTTGAATTCTTCAACGCTAAACCTGCATTGATTACATCCGCACTGTAATCCATTCGAAATTTGAGTTGGCTCTCTGGATCATCATCACCAAAGGAATGGTTCCGGTAATCGGTGTGGAGCACTACATAACCGCGCGAAGCTAAATAATTCTGTTCGCGGCGCATACCCTGACCATTTTTATAAATCTTTGGATCAATATATCCGTGTCCCAAAACAATTCCAGGAAATGGACCCTTTCCCTTCGGCGTATAAAGCACCCCGGAAACTTTGAGATCATCACTGCGATAAGTGATTGAATGCTTCGTATACTCACTGGTCTGCGCTAATAACTTAATTAATGTGAGATTTGAACCATTGAATTTCTTTGTAGAAAGCGCATCCAGTGTGACATCTGCCGGTGTTAACGCGCTAGCGCGATTTGCCGACGAAAAAATGGCAATAAGAGTTATCAGCCCGACAAAAAAACGAAATGGCTTGCGCATAGTTTTTTATTCGAAACGACGGCTGCCGGCACCTAGCGTGATAGTGCGAATGAAAGAGTAAAAGGCAAGGCCTTCTTTCCCTTGTTCACGCTCGCCATATGAGGAGTCTTTTGTCCCACCAACAGGAGCATGGAAATCAAGGCCTGCAGTAGGCGCATTAACCTTCACCATTCCAGTCTTCAGTGATTGCGCAACTCGAATAGTGGCTTCAAGGTCTCTGCCATGCACGCTGCCAGTTAACCCAAAACGAACAGAGTTCGCTGAGTCAATTGCCTCGCCCACGCTCTTAGCGCGAATAACTCCAGCAATGGGGCCGAATGTTTCCTCTTGATTGAAATGATCTTCTGGACCCAAGTCAGCAATGAGCGTTGGTGCATAAAACCACCCATCGCGATCAACTGGACCGCCACCAGTAAGAACTTTTCCACCACGCGCGAGAGCACCTTTGGTTGCGCTTTCGACATCAGCGCGTGCGCTGTCAGAGATTACTGGCCCGACAAGAACTCCTTCGGTTGCTGGGTCATTAGGCGCAAGCTTTTCAACACCTGCCACAAGTGCGTCAGTAACTTCTTTATAACGCGCATCGTCACCAACGATAATAATGCGACTAGTTGCCGTGCATTTTTGTCCAGCAAAACTCATCGATGCATTTGAGAGGTGCGCAACGGTGAGAGCAAGATCTGCATCAGGAAGAACAATTGCTGGGTTTTGCCCACCCATCTCTGCTTGAACAGGTTTTCCTAGCTTTGCAGCTTGCGCAACAATCTGAGAGCCAACTTCTGATGAGCCAGTAAATGAAATAACATCAGCGAACTCAATAATCGCTTGGCCACACTCAGCGCCACCAACAAGAACTTGAAAAAGATCTTTTGGCAAAGATTGCGCAAATATCTCTTCGATTAATTTGGCAACACCTATCGCCATTCCACTTGGTTTCATAACAACTGCATTTCCAACGGCGAGCGCAGGAGCTGCCTTCCATACCGGAATTGCGATTGGGAAATTCCACGGCGTGATAAGTCCTGCAACGCCATAGGGATCACGAACAGCCATGAGATAACCAGGAGTCGTAGGTGGAATAACTGTGCCGATTGGATCAATCGCCGCTTGTGCGTTGTAATCCAAAATCGCAATTGCGCGTGCGACTTCACCCTTTGCTTCGACGATGGGCTTGCCGACTTCTCGAGTAATGAGAGCAGCCATTTCGGTGCTACGAGCTCGGAGACCTTCGGCGCATCCACGAAGCGCTGCCGCGCGAGCCATCGCGTTTTCACTCCAAGCTTTCTGTGCAGTGCGAGCGCGGAGCACTCGCTCCGCAACTTCAGGCGCAGTAAGC
>JBIJBY010000014.1:0-19825 GCA_044344975.1 Candidatus Nanopelagicaceae bacterium
GGCGCCAGCTCTCGGCTGGCCAAAAACGTGAAGAATCTGGTGTGAGCGCTTCGTCAGCAAGAGTGATTACCCCAGCGTCATCGACGCCGAATTCGAATTTAGTATCGGCGATGATAATTCCACGAGTACGCGCATACTCTTGGGCGCTGGTGTAGAGATCGAGGGTGAGACGACGAAGTTCTCGGGCCCGCTCGCGAGTAAGAATCGCCTCTGCTTGCGCAAAGTCAATGTTCTCATCGTGCAGCCCTACTTCTGCCTTTGTAGCAGGAGTAAATATCGCTTCAGGTAATTTCGAACCATCCAATAGCCCATCAGGAAGTGAAATTCCACAGACGCTTCGTGAGCTCTGATATTCACTCCACCCTGAGCCAGTGAGGTACCCGCGCGCTACACACTCGACAGGAAAAATCTCGAGTGATTTACAGATAATTGCGCGTCCCGCCACTTCGTCCGGCACATCAGTAGAAAGAACATGATTAGGAACGATACCCGATAACTTCTCAAACCAGAATAGCGATAGTTGCGTTAGAAGTTTTCCCTTATCAGGAATTGTCGTGGGCATAATCCAGTCGTAAGCGCTAATTCGATCTGATGCAACGAGAAGAATTTCATTACGATCATTGATAAATAAATCACGGACCTTGCCACTTTTTAGTGGGCGCCAACCAATCACCGAATCGCACCAGGTTGATAATCCATTGCCTGCGGATGACGAGCAGTAACCTCTGCAACCTTGGCGATTACTTGGAGAGTTTGGTTACGGGCGGTTCCTGTGAACTCTAGTGGTGTGGCAATAAGCGCCATCAGTTCACTCAAATCAAGTGGAATTCGCGCGTCGCTAGCGATTCGATGAAGTAGATCATTCTCGCCACCATTGCGAATATTTGCCACTGTAGCCAGTGAATGCTCCTTTATGACCTCATGTGCACTTTCGCGACCAATTCCTTTTTTTACAGCTGCCATAAGAATTTTTGTAGTCGCCAAGAATGGAAGATTTCGATTCAATTCTGCAGAGATAGCGCTCTCGAAAATTCCTAATTCAGTGAGAACTGTCAGAGCCGTCTCTAGTAACCCATCCATCGCATAGAAGGAATCTGGGAGCGCAACACGCCTTACAACGCTACATGCGACATCTCCTTCATTCCATTGCGAGCCAGCCAATTCGGATAACGCAACAGAGTACCCGCGGAGTAATACAGTAAAACCGTTTATCCGTTCACTCGAACGTGCATTCATTTTGTGTGGCATTGCTGAGGAACCTACTTGACCTTTTTGGAATCCTTCAGTTGCCAGTTCAGCGCCTGCCATTAATCGAAGCGTTGTGGCCATATTTGATGGCGCCGCTGCTAATTGCAATAGCGCGGAAACAACATCAAAATCAAATGATCGCGGGTAAATCTGCCCAACTGAATCAAGAATATTTTCGAATCCCAAATGTTTCGCTATTTTTTCATCAAGTATGGCCAATTTATCTGCAGCGCCATCAAAGAGGTCTAACGCATCTTGTGCAGTACCAACTGGCCCTTTCAGCCCGCGCAGTGGCAGTCGTGAGAGCAAATCCTCGAGACGATGAAAGGCAAATAGCCCTTCCTCTGCAAAAGTCGCAAAACGTTTGCCGACTGTAGTTATTTGAGCTGGAACATTATGGGAACGCCCTGCAATTGGTTGATCAATAAATTCACCTGCTCGGCTAGCGAAACCTGCAAGGAGCGCCACATATTTATTACGAATTAATAGGAGCGCGTTCTTAATTTGAAGCGCTTCAACCGATTCGGTGAGATCTCGACTGGTCATACCTGAATGAATAAGTTGATGTCCAGCGAGCGCGTTGAATTCTTCAATTCGTGCTTTCACATCATGGCGTAGGCTCTTTTCACGTTCATCGATAGATTGCAGATCTACCTTTTCGAGAACTTTTTCATAATCAGCAATAGCCTTATTGTCGATTGCAAGGCCAAGCTCTTGTTGCGCTTTCAACACGGCAAGCCAAAGCTTTCTCTCTAAAACTATCTTGGCTTCGGGAGCCCAGATTGCACACATCTCGCGACTTGCATATCGAGTCGCAAGCGTTGATGGAATTTGCATATCGCTATTGTCGACCACTTAAGCCTCCTTCTGAGCGTTTGACGCAGTAAGAGCAATATCTTTTCGATAATGGCTGCCGGCGAGCGATATTTGAGTGAGGGCGCGATATCCATTCGCACGTGCAGTTGCCAAATCGCTGCCTAGCCCCGTGATTGCAAAGACCCTACCGCCAGCCGAAAGCAAGCGCCCCTGATCCTCAGCTGTTCCAGCGTGAAAGATGATGGCATCACCGCTCTCACCTAGACCAGTAATTTCTCTGCCAATCTGCGGGCGCTCCGGATATCCCTCAGATGCCAAAACTATAGTTACCGCTTGCTCGCTCGACCACTGCAAAGGTGGATGTGCTGCGAGTTTTCCGGTCGCTGCCGCGTGTAAAAGTTGAGCTAACGGAGTCTTCAAACGTGGCAATAAAACTTCGGTTTCAGGATCACCAAAGCGAGCATTGAATTCAATAACGCGCATACCTTTTGATGTCATTGCTAGCCCTGCATACAGCAGTCCAATGAATGGTGTGCCTCGTTTAGCCATTGCTTTAATTACTGGTTTCAATACCACTTCTTCTGTTCGCGCGATGATGTCACTTGGCGCCCATGGCAGAGGTGAATATGCGCCCATGCCACCGGTGTTCGGCCCTGCATCTCCATCAAGGGCGCGTTTGAAATCTTGCGCTGGCTCCATGCCGATGACTGTTTCTCCATCAGAGATGCCAAATAGTGAAATCTCTGGACCGTCTAGAAATTCTTCAATCACTACTTTCCCGCATGCAAGTGCGTGCGCGAGTGCGGCAGCGCGATCACTTGTGACAACTACTCCCTTACCGGCAGCAAGACCATCATTCTTCACTACATATGGGGCTCCGAAAGTATCAAGGGCGCTTTCAATTTCTTCTTGTGTGACACAAGTTTTAGATTTAGCAGTTGGTACTCCGGCAACCGCCATAATTTCTTTGGCAAAACTCTTCGATCCTTCAAGTTGAGCAGCCGCCATAGAAGGGCCAAAGCATGGAATACCAATCGCTCGAATAGCATCGGCTACTCCAGCAACAAGCGGCGCTTCAGGCCCGATCACAACTAGCTCTGCATTAATTTTCTTGGCAAGCGCGGTAACAGCTTGCGGATCATCTGCTGTAACTTGATGCAACGTGGCTAACTGGCTGATACCGGGATTTCCAGGTGCAACATGGAGTTCGCTTACTGAAGTATCTGATTTAAGTGCGTGCGCGAGGGCGTGCTCGCGAGCTCCACTTCCAATCAGAAGAACTCTCATCTTTTCAGTAAATCCCTCGTCACTATTGTTTCGTCTCGCCCGGGGCCAACGCCGATTGCGCTCATTGGCGCACCGGAGATTTCTTCAAGAAAAGTTATGTAATCTCGAGCATTTTTAGGTAAATCAGCAATATCACGAGCCTTAGAAATATCTTCACTCCAGCCTGGAAGGTATTCATAAATCGGAACTGCATGATGAAAATCAGTTTGGGACGAAGGTACTTCTTCCACGCGCTTGCCATCGATTTCATAGGCAACGCAAACTGGAATTTTCTCCCATCCGGTAAGCACATCAAGTTTTGTAAGGAAGAAATCGGTGAGCCCATTAATGCGGACAGCAAAACGTGCAATCGGGGCGTCATACCAGCCACAGCGACGATTCCGTCCTGTTGTTGTGCCATATTCGTGGCCGATGGTGCGTAACTTCTCGCCATCTTCATTCTCAAGCTCAGTGGGGAATGGCCCAGAACCAACTCGAGTTGTGTAAGCCTTCACAATGCCGATAACTCGCTCAATTTTTGTTGGACCAATTCCTGAACCGGTACATGCGCCACCTGCTGTTGGGTTACTTGAAGTTACAAATGGATATGTTCCATGATCAACATCAAGAAGTGTGCCCTGCGATCCTTCGAGTAGAACTGTCTTGCCATTTTCTAGCGCTTGATTGAGAAGTAGAGCAGTGTCAGCTATATATGGGCGGAGGATCTCTGCATAACCGCGATACTCCTCGAGAATTTCGCCAACTTCCATATCTTTACGATTAAATACTTTTGTGAGAACTTGATTCTTGTCTCGAAGCGCACCCTCGATTTTCTTCTCAAGAATTGATTCATCAAAGAGATCCTGAACGCGAATTCCGATCCGACTAATTTTATCTGCATAAGCAGGACCAATGCCTCTTCCAGTTGTACCAATCTTGGCTTTACCGAGAAAG
Organism: Candidatus Nanopelagicaceae bacterium; assembly: GCA_044344975.1. Lineage (GTDB taxonomy): Bacteria > Actinomycetota > Actinomycetes > Nanopelagicales > Nanopelagicaceae > IMCC26077. The sequence goes on from JBIJBY010000014.1 coordinate 4,285, forward strand.
CGTTCGGAAACTTTGTCGATTGTTCGGTGGTAGGGCGTGATGAGATGTGCGTTAGAGCTAATCACTAATTTCGATGTATCAATTCCGCGCTCATTAAGACCTTTAATCTCTTCAAGAAGCACTGCTGGATCGATGACGACGCCATTTCCAATTACTGGAATGACATTTGGACTGAGAATTCCTGAAGGAAGTAAATGAAGCGCATATTTTTGATCACCAATAACAACTGTGTGCCCTGCATTATTTCCACCTTGGTAGCGAACAACGTAATCAACTCGGTCGCCTAAAATATCTGTGGCTTTCCCTTTGCCTTCATCGCCCCATTGGGCGCCAAGCAGAACAATCGCTGGCATTTAACAGCCTTTCGCCGGAACCGAACTGTTGTAAATCTTCGCTGGTCGCTCAGGAAGGCTTACAGTCAATACTTTCACATATTGCGCCGTTGGGAAAATTACGCGCCGAGCGCGTTAAGGTGGCGCCATGACGTTCTCGGACTTCCTCAACCCCGAGGCGATCGTCAGTGGCCTTGGGACTATTGGGGTCGTTGTCACGCTCTTTATCGAGACGGGGCTGCTTATCGGGTTGCTGCTTCCCGGTGACTCGCTCCTATTTGTGGCGGGATTAGCTGCAGGTACCGATGCGTTGGGCTTTCAACTCTCACTTACTGCGCTTCTCATTTTCTGTCCGATTGCGGCATTTCTTGGCGCCGAGCTGGGCTACTTCATTGGAGCGCGGTATGGACGTTCGCTCTTCGACCGACCTGATAATCGAGTCTTTAATCAAGAACGGGTTCGTCAAGCTGAGAGATGGTTCCATAAATATGGACCTGGTAAAGCGCTGATCTTTGGTCGTTATATTCCTATCGTTCGTACGCTGCTGATGCCACTTGCTGGAATTCTAAATATGGATAGAAAGAGATTCACGTTATTAAATGCCATAAGCGCAGTAACCTGGACTACTCCAATTTTGGTAATTGGCTATTTCTTGGGTGAGCGCGTCTCTGGTTCTATCGATAAATACTTGCTGCCGATAGTCGGAGCGCTAATCTTGATCAGTTTAATTCCAATTTTTCGAGAATTACTAAAAAAGAAGCCGAAATAAATTTAGCTAAGCCCTAGTTCTGCAAGTGTAAAAACCGCAGTATATGGAAGATTCGCTTCGATAACTTTTGGCCCGGCGCCACGATCGACAATCACTGCAACGCCAACAACTATTGCGCCAGCTTCTTGCAGCGCTTCTACCGCTGTTAAAACGGATCCACCAGTCGTTGAGGTGTCTTCCACTGCGAGCACCCGTCGACCTTTGACATCGGGACCTTCGATTCTCCGTTGTAAACCATGTTGCTTCTCGCTTTTACGAACAACAAATGCGTCGAGTTTCCTGCCTCGTTTACTCGCTGCATGAAGCATTGCCGTAGCGACAGGATCAGCGCCAAGAGTTAATCCACCGACCGCGTCATATTCAAATTCACTTGTTGCATCGAGCATTACTTCGCCCACTAAAGGAGCTGCCACAGCATCTAGCGTTACTCGACGGAGATCAACGTAATAATCAGCTTCTTTGCCGCTGGAGAGAATAACTTTCCCGTGGACTACCGCTTTATTCTTAATTTCCTGCAATAGATTTTCGCGTGCGCTCATAGTGCGCAATACTATTGATTTTCTGGTCGGTAGATGACAAGCGACTTTGGTGGATTCTCGGCTAAAAGCGCATCCACTTCGTGGCGGAGCTTGGCTACTTCGTTATCAAGGCGAGCGACCGTCTCTTCTAGCTCCATAATTCGAGCTATTCCTGCCAGGTTAATTCCATCATTGGTCAGTTTTGCGATGCTCCGGAGTAGGACGATGTCACGGAGTGAATAACGTCGACCCCGACCACTTGATCGCCCCGGTGAGACCAATCCCAATCGGTCATATTGACGGAGGGTTTGTGGATGCATCCCCGATAACTCAGCGGCAACAGAAATTACGTAGACAGGAGTTTCATCTCCTAACTCTTTGCCCTTACTGAGCTCTTCGTCGCTCACGATTGCGCTCGCTTTCGGAACTCGCTTCGTGGATCAGCATCTTTACTCTCTGCTTGATAGCTCTCGAGAGCCTTTTTTGCTTTGCCATCTACTCGTTGTGGCACCGCCACTTCGATGGTGACCAACAGGTCTCCGCTCGAACCATCTTTACGCGCGATGCCTCGCCCTTTTATGCGCAGAATTTTTCCATTGGGAGTTCCCGCAGCTAATCGAAGCGTTACCTCTTCACCAGAGAGCGTTGGCACTGAGACATCTGCACCGAGCGCCGCTTCGGGAAAGGTCACTGGCAGTACTAGGTGAATGTTGTCGTCGCGACGCGAAAAAATTGGATGGCCAGAGACATTGACAGTTATATAGAGATCGCCAGGTCCAGCTTCGCCTTGCGCGCCTTTGCCGCGCACGCGAATACGTGCACCATCTTGTACTCCAGCAGGAATTTTTGTCGTTACTGGTCCACTCGGTGAGTTAAATGTCAGTTGAGTTCCGTTAATGGATTCACGGAAAGATACGGTGGCTTGGGCTTGCATATCTGCGCCACGTCGGGGGCCGCGTTGACCACCAAAAAGATTGCCGAAGATATCTCCTAAATCGCCAAATCCACCGGCTGAGAAATTTCCTTGGAAACCACCGTTGGGGATGCCGCCCTGTTGATAGAGCGCACGAGCTTGATCGTATTCTGCGCGCTTCTTATCATCGGAGAGAATGTCATAAGCCTCTGAAACTGCCTTAAATCTCTCCTCTAAAGTTTTGTCACCCTTAGTTTTATCAGGATGAAGTTCGCGAGCTAATTTGCGATAGCGCTTTTTAATCGCCTCACCATCAGCACCTTTCTCAACGCCCAGGATGCTGTAGTAATCCTTTTCGTAGAGATCTTTCGCAGCCATCTTTACTCCGGATCTGTTACTGCTACCCGAGCAGGGCGAAGAACGCGTTCTTTCAACTTATATCCTGGCTGAAGTATTTGCGTAGCCGTAGGTGTACTTACCTCGCTAGAGGTTAAGTGCATGAGAGCTTCATGGATTTGCGGATCAAAGGCAGCGCCAGCTTCACCGAATTTTGTCAGACCTAACCTCTCAACTGTTCGCTCAATCTGTTCGGCGACAGATTTAAATCCGCCCGCTAACTCACCATGTTCGCGAGCACGATCTAAATCATCAAGGACTGGAAGTAATTCGCTAAGAACTGAGGCGAGCGCTAATTCACTGGCAAGGGCGCGATCTCGATCTACTCGCTTCCGATAATTTTGATACTCAGCTTGGAGTCGTTGTAAATCATTGGTGAGCGCAGCAACCGGATCAACGGGAGTTGGCTCTACAACAGGGCTAGCGCCCTCGGAATTTACCTCCGGGGCGCTCTCCTCTGTGACTACTGAAGTGTTTTCAGCAGAGTTTTCATTGCTCATTTCTCTTCGACGATCTCCGCGTCTTCGACACCATCTTCTGCTGGTGCCGCCGAAGCTCCCGCTGCTGCGTTTGCCTCGTAAAGCGCTGCGCCAAGAGTTTGGCTAATCGTTGCAACCTTCTCCGTTGCGCTCTTAATGGCAGCGGTGTCGGTGCCTTCAAGAGCCTTCTTAAGATCGGCGAGCGCACTTTCGACTTCGCTCTTCTTGGTCGCAAGATCACCCTCGTTGAACTTCTCAGCATTTTCGCTGATGAACTTCTCGGTTTGATAGACGAGCGAATCACCATTGTTGCGAACTTCGGCCTCTTCGCGACGAGCCTTATCCTCTTCAGCGTGTGACTCTGCCTCACGCATCATGCGATCAATCTCATCCTTAGGAAGCGCAGATCCACCGGTGATGGTCATTCGTTGTTCTTTACCAGTGCCAAGATCCTTGGCTGATACGTGGACAATTCCGTTTGCATCGATATCAAAGGTAACTTCGATTTGAGGTACGCCACGTGGCGCTGGTGGAAGGCCGGTGAGTTCGAACATTCCAAGCTTCTTGTTGTAAGCGGCCATTTCGCGCTCACCTTGGAAGACCTGAATTTGCACTGCTGGTTGATTGTCATCAGCGGTCGTGAAGATTTCGCTTCGCTTTGTTGGAATCGTGGTATTTCGCTCAATGAGCTTGGTCATGATTCCACCCTTGGTCTCGATACCAAGTGAGAGCGGTGTGACATCAAGAAGGAGTACATCCTTCACTTCACCCTTAAGAACGCCTGCCTGTAGCGCGGCTCCGACAGCGACGACCTCATCTGGGTTAACGCCCTTATTTGGCTCGCGCCCTCCGGTGAGCTCTTTCACAAGATCTACCACCGCTGGCATGCGGGTAGAACCACCAACAAGAACGACATGATCGATCTTGTTAATTGGGATTCCTGCATCCTTGAGTACCGCCTGGAACGGAACTTTGCATCGATTAAGAAGATCGGCGCTTAGCTGTTGGAATTGTGCACGAGTGACAGTCTCATCGAGGAAGAGTGGATTCTTCTCTGCATCAACTGTGATGTAGGGAAGATTAATCGATGTTTGTTGTGAAGAAGAGAGTTCAATCTTTGCCTTCTCTGCTGCTTCACGGATACGTTGCATCGCCATCTTATCTTTTGTTAAATCAATGCCATTCTTACTCTTAAAAGTTGTCACTAAGTGATTGACTAATTTTTCATCCCAGTCGTCGCCACCTAGTTGATTATCACCATTGGTTGCTTTCACTTCGACGATGCCATCGCCAATTTCGAGGAGTGAAACATCGAATGTTCCACCACCAAGATCGAAGACAAGAATTGTCTGTTCCTTGTCGCCCTTGTCAAGTCCGTATGCAAGCGCTGCTGCTGTTGGCTCGTTGATAATGCGGAGCACATTTAATCCAGCGATCTCGCCAGCTTCTTTTGTAGCTTGACGTTGCGCATCGCTGAAGTATGCAGGCACAGTGATAACTGCATCGGTGACGCTCTCACCGAGGTATGCCTCGGCATCACGCTTTAACTTTTGAAGAACACGTGCGCTAATTTCTTGCGCGGTGTATCCCTTGCCATCAATATCAATTTTCCATGTTGTGCCCATGTGGCGCTTTACGGAGCGAATTGTTCGCTCGACGTTGGTCACAGATTGGCGCTTGGCCACCTCACCTACGAGGACCTCGCCATTCTTTGCAAAGGCAACGATCGACGGGGTCGTCCGTGCGCCTTCTGCGTTAGCGATAACGGTCGGTTCGCCACCTTCTAATACGCTGACAACGCTATTGGTGGTTCCTAGGTCGATACCTACTGCTCTAGCCATATTTCCTTTTCTCCTTTATTTCTTACTGCTGCGCTGGTGGCGCGGGGTCGGCGCTTTGGGCTTTGCCGGGGCGGTAGGTTATCAAAAAACCTGAGCCGCCTCGACTCAACTTTTGGCATATGAGAGAACGCAAGGTTTCCGGGGTTTATTCCCGCAGGACGAGGAACCTGGGGGCCTGGGGGCCTGGGGGCCTGGGGCCTTAGCGCTTCTTGAACCCCTTCGGGCAGACCGGAGATCTCCCACTCACCTTCTTAGTCACCTTTCCTTTAACGCAGGTGATCGAGGTGGTTTTTGTTCCCGAAGGCGCGGCAGGGGTTGTGGCCACTGGTGCAACCTGGCTAGCGCTCTTCTGACTTAACTTCACCAAGACTGTGGGAGTAGAAAACTCAAAATTCTTCGCCGAGAAATTCAACCAACCACTCTCCTCCTTGAAGGAAGTAGTCACAATCTTCTGTTCAGTTCCTGCGCTAAGAACGCTCACTGAAGCTTGGATGGGAGCATCTGTAAATCCATAGATACAACGGGCAACATCGCTCCTTATTGCCAAGTCATAAGAACCTTTAAAAGGAGTCACGCCATCTTTCTCAAAGTGCGGGGCCGCTACTTGATACTCCAAAGCACCAGTTGTTTGATCATATTTCGGTGGGCCAGATGAGTATGCCGTTGCATTTGTAGTCACGAGCCCAGCAACATTGTTATCGAGGTTGATACATTTTGTTGGAAATTTTGACTTTGAGAGATCGCTTACTGAAATTGTGCGAATTGACCAAGCGGTAGGCATGGCTTGGGCTTTGTCTGGAAGATACTCAAGCCAATCCTTAAGGACATCAAGAGTTGAGTCCCCTTGTGCGGGATTGACATCATCAATTCTCGAAATTCCTTTGGGACTCTTTCTATCTAATTCAATTGCATCGGAATACCTCTTTTGAAGCGTGGGAGTTACTTGGCTATAGCGAGCAACTCCACTGAGCATTGGAATTCGTGTTGGCTTTGCCTCAACAGACATTGTATAAATCTTACCGTTGTACTGTGATTTGATAATTGGAGCATCTAATCTTCCGTGGAGCCACTTGATGGGAAAAACGGTGGATTGCATTTCGACACCGAAGCGAATATCGGTAGGTAATGTGTACGGAACACCGCAGAGACCAACACCAATTACCGCACAGTCCGTCGAGACGACTGGTTCCCAGCTATACCCATATCCACGACCATCCAGACTTTGGGAGTACCCCCTAAAAATTAACTTTTTGCTGGCATTCTCTTTGAGCGCAACTGCAAAAATTGCCCCTTCGAAATCATATGCGCCAGAACCGAAATATCCGATAAGCGAGGTACGAAGGGCAAAGAGTGAGCCTCCGTTATGTGTAATTACAGGGGTGCCACTGCTATCTCGAAATTCAAATATGGAATCGCCCGCAGTTCGAGGAATTCCATAATTTGGTTCATCTAGAAAAGGAATAGGCGTACCTGGTTCAAGCTCTTTTACAAAAGTTGCTTCGAGCCGTTTACCATCCGGCAAAATTGCCCAGAATGACTTAAGGCAGATAACTGAACCTCTGGGACCGCAGTAGGGATATTTTGCAGAGATAAATCGAGTTGAAAGAGTCGAGCAAGCGGGATCTTGAACGAATTTACATCCAAATGCATAGGGATTTGTCTCGGAGAAATTTTCACCAGGTTTGGGAGATTTGAACCCAAGGATTCCAGGAGGCTTTGATCCATAAACAGATTGAGTATCTGAAAAAACTGCGCCCACCCGAGGATCCCCTGCCACTCGAACTTGAGTTGCTGAAGTTCCTAAATCAAGACGAACTTGTTCTTCGGGTAGCTCTACTGATTGTGCACTTGCGCTCATGGCAAAAATCAGTAGAAGTATTGAGGGGAGAAAGATTTTCTTACTTCTCATTTGGCAATACTTTGAGTAAGCGTTGGGCAACATCGAGAACTTCTATCTGTGAATCACGCGCAGTCATTCCATCGCTAACCATCACTCGACAGAACGGACAAGCGACCGCGACTTGATCGGCGCCGGTCTCAATCGCCTCATCCACTCGATTGAGATTGATTCGCGAACCAAGCTTCTCTTCCATCCACATTCGACCGCCGCCTGCGCCACAACAGAAAGAGCGCTCTTTGTTCCGCGGCATCTCAATAAATTTCGCTCCGGTTGCCTCAAGTAGCTCTCGCGGTGGCTGATAAATCTCGTTATGGCGCCCTAAGTAACATGGATCGTGATAAGTCACGCTCTCGGTTGCCTGCTTAACTGGTTTTAATTTTCCATCACGCACCAACTGATTGAGCAATTGCGTGTGGTGCACCATCTCTAGTTCAAAACCACTCTGCGCATAATCACGACCAATTGTTGTAAAGCAATGTGGGCAGGTAACGACAACTTTCTTCACACCACGAGTTCCAAAGGTTTCTTGCAAGGTTTCGATATTTTCCCGAGAGAGAATTTGATAAAGGAATTCATTTCCTGCTCGTCGAGCGGGATCTCCAGTACAAGTTTCACGTTTGCCTAAAACTGCAAAGGTAACTCCCGCGCGATAAAGAAGTTCTGCCACCGCTTTTGTTGTCTTTTTGGCGCGATCTTCGTAGGCGCCAGCGCACCCGACCCAGAAGAGGTACTCGACATCATCAGGAATCTCCCCCTCGAGAACTTGAACGGGGAAATCACATTCAGCAATCCAGGCATTTCTATCGGCGCGGTTTGCACCCCACGGGTTACCTGCCTTCTCAAGATTCTTGAAAGTATTTCCTAGTTCACTAGGAAATTCAGACTCGATGAGAACCTGGAAGCGACGCATATTGATAATGTGATCGGTATGTTCGATATCAACTGGGCACTCATTAACGCAAGCGCCGCAGGTAGTGCAGGACCAGAGCACATCTGGAGTAATTGGTCCATCTAGCGCAACTATCGGCGCATCGCTTGCTACTTTTGTCAGCGCATGATCGCGCATCGCCATTATTAAAAGTTTTGGTGAGAGAGGTTTTTCAGTGTGCCAGGCTGGGCATTGAGATTGGCATCGACCGCACTCAGTGCAGCTAGCCATATCAAGGAGCCCTTTCCAGGTTATATCTGCAGATTTCCCAATACCGAATACATCATCATCTTTGGGATCTTCAAAATCAATTGGTTTGCCATGAGAGAGCATCTCTGGAACAGCGCCAAGTGAATTCCGTCCATCTGCAAATCTTTTAAAATAAATATTGAAGAAAGCAAGAAAACGATGCCAGGCAATACCCATCGTGAGGTTAAGCGCAATAACAACGAACCACGTCATGGATACAAAGATTTTTGCAAATGCAACGACAACTATTAAATTTTCAATTGAGCTTTCAGATTGGCCATTGAAAAATTCAACAACAAAACTGGTCAATGGATATTTAACGTTCCATCCAGTTACTCCCTCGAGCGCACCTTCTAATCCACGTAGGGCAATAACACAGAAGACAATTAGCAAAATTGTGGCTTCGACGTAGTAAGCCTTCCAACTTCCTGAACCAAAGAAACGCGAGGCGCGGCCACGATTTCTTATTCGGGTGACCTGGCGAATTCCAATAAGCGTGACAATTCCGATTCCCGTAAGCCATGCGATAGCTTCGACAATCCATAGGTATGGAGTGAATTGTCCCAGCCCTGGAATGTAAAAATGCGGGTCAATAACTTGACCGAATGCTGTGATCAAAGTTCCAAGAAGGGCGCCAAAACCAACCATGACAAACCAATGCGCAATGCCCGTTCCGGTAAAACGGAGCATCTTGGTATGACCGAGAACTTCTTTTAACATATTGCGCGAACGCGCGCCACGATTACCTGAACGAGTTGGATCAGGTTGACCTTTTTTAAAGATACCTACTAACTCGCGTGCTTTCATTCCCAGGATAGCAATCGCAATAATGGAGTAAAGAAAGGCAGCTATTGCGAGTGCTCTCATGTAGCAAGAATACTCGATTAGCTAATTAATGACTCCGTTGGGGCAAACCATGTCTTCCAAATGGATAGTGCCACAATGTAAAGCGGTGCAATAACCAAGATTGGCTTCACCCAGGATGGTCCGTCGGGGTAAAGCGCAGAAAGCCAAGTAAGGGCGAGAAAATAAATAAAAGCAATAGACAAGGTCAGCGGCCGAAATTTTGTGACCCGAACAATATGCGGAAATTGCACCTTTGAGAGTGAAAGTCCACATAGGAAAAGTATGACAAGCTGTTTGGTGGAAGTACTTGCATCAAGAATCAACAATGTTGGTACGACAATATTCCAGGCAGCAGGAAAACCATTGAACCAATGATCTTCTGTTTCCTGATCAGTTCGTGCGAACCAGAGCGCACCAGTAAAAATAATCAACGCGGCAAACCAAAGCTCTTGCCCATTCGGCAACATATTGAGTTCGACGAGCAAAGCAACGGGAACTACAACGCAGGTCACGTAATCAACTACAAGATCGAGGATGTGACCGTTTATCTGTGGCGCATGTGTGGTGATGTCGATTCTTCTTGCGAGCGGTCCGTCGAATCCGTCAATTAACTGACAGACAATTAGCCAAATCAGACCAGCTCTGATGTGCCCATTCATCACTGCACCTAGTGAAAGGAGGCCAGCGATTGCTCCGCTTGCGGTAAACGCATGGAGCAAGAAACCCTTTTGTGATTGAGTAAGAACCGAATCCCTTGCCACGTTGGTCCCTTCAGTAGGCCACAACCCTATGGCGAGACAATCTTAAGGTCTATTGAGGCTTCTTCTCAGGGTAATCTCAGGTTAATCTCGCATCATTGGGTGAACATCTAACTGTGAGGAGAGGTCAGGTGGCTACCACTGCCCCGGAAGTAAAGCAGGATCTCAAGCGGATCCTTGTTGTCGATGATGAGCCCAATATCAATGATCTGATTTCCACGAGCCTTAAATTTTCAGGTTTTGATGTGCGTTCTGCAAATAACGGAGCAGAAGCGCTGGCGATTGCTGAAGAGTTCAAGCCGCATGCGCTAGTACTCGATGTGATGATGCCAGGCATGAGTGGGTTTCAAGTCTGCGAGAAGCTCAGAAAAGATGGATTAAAATTGGGTGTTCTCTTCTTAACTGCAAAAGATTCAACAGATGACAAAGTCACGGGTTTAACAATCGGTGGCGATGATTACATGATTAAACCATTTAGTCTTGAAGAGCTTATCGCGCGCGTACGTGCGATTTTGCGTCGCACGGGGGATATCGAAATTGATATCGACGACGAGCTAATTCGCTTTGCAGACTTGGAACTAAATGAGGCAACGCACGAGGTAAGTCGGGGTGGAAAACTTATTGAGCTCTCCCCAACTGAATTCACGTTATTGCGTTATCTTCTAATTAATGCCGACAGAGTGGTCTCAAAAGCTCAAATACTTGATCATGTCTGGCAATACGATTTTCGCGGCGATGCTGGCATCGTCGAAACTTATATCTCCTACTTGCGAAAGAAGATTGACACCGTTGAACCACAATTGATTCATACCGTTCGTGGTGTTGGGTATCGCCTCCGATTACCAAGCAAGGTGGCGTAAGAATTAAGAATCGCTTCGGTACGGCGAGCCTCAAAAATCGCTTGACAGTTGCCGTTGTGGTTTTAACTGCAGTGGGTATTGGAGTCGCAGATTTTGCTGCCCACACTGCGCTGAAGAGTTATCTCATCGGTCGACTTGATGATCAATTGAATTCCGTGGCGGGCGGATCTTTCCTGCGGCTCGATCGTGCAGGAATTGAACCCGATCGAGATGAAGAGAGAAATCAGGATGGAATGGGCGGGCCGCTGCGCAGAGTTCCCTCGGCGATTAGCGTTACCCTTCTTGATCCCAGCGGAAAAATTATCGGTCGACTTGGTGGAGAGCTAAATACTGAGCGCGTTGAGCGAGTAGTTGCAGGAATCACTCCTGCAGTCGTTGAACAGAAGAAGGGAAAGCCCTTCACCATTATTAAAGATAGTGCGCACTTTCGAGTCCTTGCACGATTGCTGCCCTCCGGTGCTGGAAGTGCAGTAGCAGCGCTCTCTCTTGAGGATGCCGAGCGGACCCTAGGAAGGCTGCAGCTGCTCTTCTTGTTTATCGGGCTTTTGGTCCTTCTACTGGTGGGCGTTATATCTCGGGTGGCAATTCGAGTGAGCATGAAACCTTTGACAGCTGTTGAAAGTACTGCCGAAGCGATTGCTAATGGTGATCTCTCTGCGCGATTACCTGATGCAAAACCTGAATCAGAAGTAGGTCGACTGACTGCTTCACTAAACCGAATGCTCACTCGAATCGAAGAGTCCTTTGCGGTGCAGCGGCGAAGTGAAGATAAATTGCGCCGTTTCGTCGCAGATGCAAGTCATGAACTTCGTACGCCACTTACAGCGATTAGGGGATTTGCCGAGTTACATAGACAAGGTGCAATAACTGGCGAAGAGAACACACGCGAACTTGTTGGACGAATTGAGGGCGAATCTAAACGCATGAGCGCTCTAGTAGAAGATTTGTTAACACTTGCCCGGCTAGATCAAGCACGCCCTATCGCTCATGAAGCAGTGGATGTGAAAAAACTCATCGAAGAAGCGGTCCAAGCGGTCAAAGCAAGCACGCCTCATGCAAATTTAACTGTAGAAATTCCCGTCGAAGAAGTTTTCATTATTGGTGACTCCTTGAAGGTATACCAAGCAATTCTTAACCTTGCGGTTAACGCCTCAATCCATACACCTGAGGGAACTCCTATCACTATCTCACTTCTTCAAAGCGAGGATGCCATCCGAGTTAAAGTGCGAGATCTTGGCCCGGGTCTTACCCCTGAACAACAGTCCAGAGTTTTTGAGCGCTTCTACCGAGTTGACCAATCTCGTACACGTAACGGCGCTGAGGGAAGTGGACTAGGCCTATCTATTGTGCAAGCAATTATGGAAGCCCATCAAGGAACAGTCGAAATTGAAAGTGAACTTGGTCGAGGGACAACGTTTACGTTGACCTTTCCAATGAAAGAAATTTAATTTATTTTGCTCTGATGAAAATTGAGCCAAGATTTGCTTGGCGTTGGCCCACGTTGTCCTTGATAGCGTGAACCATAGAGCGCACTTCCATAGGGATGCTCTGCAGGGCTAGAAAGTCTGATTAAACAGAGTTGCCCGATTTTCATGCCTGGAAATAACTTCACTGGCAAATTAGCAACATTGGAAAGCTCGAGCGTGATGTGTCCAGAGAAACCTGGATCAATAAATCCAGCTGTTGAGTGCGTGAGCAGACCCAACCGACCAAGAGATGATTTGCCTTCAAGTCGCCCAGCAACATCATCTGGAAGAGTGATTACCTCGTAAGTGCTTGCAAGAACAAATTCACCCGGGTGGAGAATGAAATGCTCATCGGCTGCAACTGCCACCTCACGTGTTAACTCTGGTTGCTCTTTGGAGGGATCGATAACTTCGTATTTGTGATTCTCAAAGACTCGGAAAAATCGGTCGAGGCGGACATCAACGCTGGAAGGTTGAATCATCGCCTTATCGAACGGCTCGACCTTTACCCGGCCGGCCTCGATTTCAGCGCGAATATCGCGATCAGAGAGCAACATGGTTGGCGACCCTACCCCAAATTATCTAGGCTTAGGAAACGTTACACGCGGGCGTAGTGAAATGGCATCACAAGAGCTTCCCAAGCTTTTAGCGCGGGTTCGATTCCCGTCGCCCGCTCTAGTATGAAAAAAAATCAATTAGATGTTGCCCTCGAGCGCCCGCAGCGTTGCAATCCGTTCCTCAATAGGTGGGTGCGTCGCAAAGAGGCGAGAAACAGACTTTCCATCGAGCGGTGATTCAATCCAGATATGCGCAACCGCATTTGATCGCTGTTGCACCACAGTTGAGTCCCGGGCAAGTATCTCTAAAGCCTTGCGAAGTCCAGTTGGATTACGAGTGAAATCAACTGCTGTCGCATCGGCGAGTGATTCACGTTTACGAGAAATCGCAGCCTTAAGCAACATGGCCGCGATTGGGGCCATCAACATCACCACGAGAGAAATCACCAAAAGTGCTGGGTTACTGCCACCTTCACGATCGCGGCGTCCTCCAAACCACATCATTCGCATCAACATATCGCTCAGGATGGCGATTGCACCTGCTGTTGTTGCGGCAACTGCTGAAACCAAAGTATCGCGGTTGGCAACGTGCGCCATTTCGTGGGCGACCACACCTTGAAGTTCGTCGCGATCCATTACATCAAGGATTCCAGTGGTGAAGGCAATAAGCGCATGCTCTGGGTTTCTACCTGTTGCAAAGGCATTTGGCGCATCATCGATAACCACTGCGACTTTCGGCATTGGTAAACCACTTGCTAAGCAGACCTCTTGAACTAAGCCAAATAGTTTTGGATTCTCACTCTCTTGCAAAACTTGGGCGCCTGTCATGCGAATTACCAATTTGTCTGATGAGTAATAAGACCACCAGGTTGTGATTAGGGCAAAACCAACGGCAATTGGCAGGACAACTGCACCGCTACCGCCGAAGTAGCTGACCGCCGCAAATGCCACTAGCCACATGAGTAATGCAAAAGCAATAAGTAAGAAAAAAGTTTTTCTTTTATTGGAACTTTGGAGCGCTCTGAAATTACTCATCTGTTTTTAGAATTGCACCTTAGGCGCATTTCGCTCTTGTGGATCTTCTACCTCATAGAATTCTCGCTCGGTCACTTTTGCGAATCCGACAAAGAAACTTGAAGGAATGGTTTTGATTGCCACATTGAGGGCTCGAACATTGTCGTTGTAGAACTGGCGCGCAAAGCTCACCTTGTTCTCGGTGGTTGCTAGCTCCTCTTGAAGGGAGAGGAAGTTAGCCGAAGCCTTAAGATCTGGATAATTTTCCGCAACGGCAAGCAACCCGCGAAGTGCCTGGGTCAACATGCCATCTGCGGCAGCGACATCGGGAACTGCAGTCGCGCTAGTTGCTGCTGCACGAGCTTCTACTACCTTCTCAAAAGTTGCGCTCTCGTGAGCGGCATACCCTTTGACCGTCTCCACAAGATTGGGAATTAAATCTGATCGACGCTTGAGCTGAACCTCAATCTGCGCCCATGCCTCATCGACTGCAACATTGAGGCGAATTAACTTGTTGTACTGGCTAATTAAAAAGAGGACAAGTACTGCGGCTACGCCCAAAATAATCAAAAGTTCCATGAAAGAAATCTACCCTAGAAACCTTAAATTATGCTGAGAGAAAACTAGATGCCGACGCCGGCTTCGCTCTGCGCAAATAGCTCTAACAAGGTCTGAATGCGCTTCGCTCGAGTCCTAGGAATTGGAACTTGAATGGTCAAAACTTTCTCTCCATCTAAGGAGTTAATTATGTTGGACGAGTACATCCCATCTTGTATTGAATAAATCAATATAAAGCCTGCGACTTTCTTCGTATAAAAATCACTAACAAGAAATTCTTCTGCCTGCAACTCATATCGGGATCTTTCTGTCTCCATTAAATGACAAAACTTCTCGATAATATCAATGCCAATTTCATCCTTAGGTTTTTTCCTATCACTTGGCATATTTGTATTATAACTTAAGTTCCGCACTTGAGAATTACAATTCTGTCTTTTTGCTTATGGCGAGCGTTGTGCCAAATACCTTCAATTAGTGCCTGCGAATATGCCACCCCGAAATATTTTGTGGTGCGCGAATTGAGGCACGTTTCATATGTTTTAAGATTTGCTACTTTTTCACCGGGTGCTACAGCGTCTCTCTGATAAATCACGCTCCGTGCAACTACATGATTGATTAGAAATCCTTCTTTCCAAAGCTCTACTGTTAGCGTTACATTGGAATGCGGCGCATTGCAGATAGAAAAGGCATTCACCTTTACAAATCTCCGATTTTCCTTACGTAACAAATTGGTTGAAATGTGAGGCTGGTCGACTTGGATCCGACATGGAGATTTGGGCGGAATTTCAGTTTTGGCGCTCGCGCTCATCGCTGAGGCTAGGACGAGGCATACGCATGTGGAAAACCTAACTAGGGAGTGTTTAGCCATCTGGAAAGAATCTCGCTTGGTCACTAGCAAGTTTTTTTCTATCCACAGCGGCCATCGTTGAGGAAGCCGCCAGGAAGACTGCCGATATTCCGCTGGCGGGCTAAGTTACTGGCGGGTAATATAGGAGCATGAGCCATTACATAGCCAACCTTCGCGATATTGAGTTCACCCTCTTTGACCTGCTCAAACGGGATGAAATTTTAGAGAAGGGCCCCTTTGCTGAGGTCGACCGTGCAACCGCAATGGGAATGCTCGAAGAAGTTAAACGTCTCTCAGAAGTTGATCTTGC
>JBIJBY010000121.1:0-3687 GCA_044344975.1 Candidatus Nanopelagicaceae bacterium
AGCCCTCTGCCCAGAGCATCCAGGTGCTCCCCTGTGCTTTTCTCATCCAACGAGATTGAAATACTCTCCTCGTTGCGAACGCAAACATTGATTCCCTCGCCAAGAATTTGGCGGCGCAATTTTTCTGCGTCAACTTTTTGAATTGTCACTGTGTCAAATCGTTCAAGATCGGATACTTCAAATCCAGCATTCTTAGCGCTCTGAGCTAATGAAGCTGTTTGATTTTTTATTCGAAGTGCAATGGAGCGCAAACCATCTGGGCCATGCCACATCGCATAGAGAGCGGATATGTTCGCCAGAAGCGCTTGTGCTGTACAAATATTACTGGTCGCCTTCTCACGACGAATATGTTGCTCTCGTGTTTGAAGCGCCAACCGATATGCGCGATTTCCATGCGCATCCACGCTCTCTCCTACTAGACGACCTGGAATCGATCGCTCCATTCCTTCGCGGACAGCGAGAAAGCCAGCATGAGGACCACCAAAACCCATTGGCACACCAAAACGCTGCGCAGAGCCCACGGCAATATCAAAGTCCCACTCCCCCGGAGATTTGAAAAGAGTTAGCGCAAGCAAATCAGTTGCGGCGATTGCAAGCCCGCCTCTCTCATGAATCTGGCTTATTGCCTCTGCGGGTGAATGCAACTCTCCTGTACTTGTTGGATAACTTATGAGAACGGCATAACCGGCTGGCAGAGATTTCGAAGTATCGATTCTTCGAACTTCAATTCCCAATGGTTCAGCACGAGTTTCAATTACCGCGAGCGTTTGCGGGTGGGTATTTTCGTCGACAAGAAATGGTGCGTTTTCATCGCCCTTCCATAATCGTCGAGCCAAAGTCATTGCCTCAGCCGCCGCTGTTGGTTCATCAAGCATCGAAGCATTACTAATAGGTAATCCCGTTAGATCTGAGACTACGGTCTGAAAAAGAAAGAGCGTTTCTAGCCTGCCCTGGCTGATTTCGGGCTGATACGGAGTGTAGGCGGTGTACCACGCGGGATTTTCCAAAACATTTCGTTTGATCACCGCCGGTAGTTCAGTATCGTAATAACCAAGGCCGATCATTGATGTCACCATTTTATTGTTATTCGCGATTAGACGAAGCTTTCGAAGAACTTCGCTCTCGCTCAAAGCTTCAGGGAGTTTTGTTTCATCTAATGCAGTTCGAATTGAGCGTGGAATTGTTCGTTCCATTAATTCATCTAAATGCGCAAGGTTGAGAAATTGGAGCATCGCATCCAAGTCATTACCGCGCGGCCCAATATGGCGAGACTTAAAGAGACGAGAGGTTTCGTTCACTTTCTCTACCATGGCCGCATCCGCTCTTCTGGACCATCCAGTTCGCTAGATTTTTGAACAGATGGTTGTTCCACGGGCACATCTGGCCCGCGTTGAGCAGATGTTAGAGCGAAAAGTTCGGAATTCCCCGGCGAAACGCGTTATGCGCCTTTTCGACTTCGTCGGATAGAGAGTTCGTCGTTGCCTGCGCCAATTGGATTCACGCCCTCTTCCTCACTGGGCAGTTTGGCCAGAGTGCCTTCAACCTCGCGCCAGACAGTTCCGATAGCGATTCCGAAAACTCCCTGTCCCCCGGCGAGAAGGTCGATGACATCATCGGCGCTAGCGCACTCGTAAATTGAAGCTCCATCGCTCATCAAGGTCAGCGTTGCTAAATCCTCTGTTCCGCGAGCGCGCAGGTGTTCTACCGCGCTCCGAACATTCTGGAGAGAAATTCCCGTATCGAGAAGGCGCTTGACGATCTTGAGAACGAGAATGTCGCGGAAACTGTAAAGGCGTGAGGTTCCAGAGCCTGAGGCAGTTCGAATGCTCGGTTCCACTAAACCCGTTCGCGCCCAATAATCGAGCTGGCGATAGGAAATTCCTGCGGCAGAGCACGCGATGGCTCCGCGGTAACCAGCAGATTCACGAAGTGATGACGAATGAGATTCAGACATGGCCAGAAGGCTCCTAAAGCTCGGGGAAGAGTGGAGTAATAGTAAATCCGCACGTACTCGACCACAATGACCGACACACTCAAGGTGAAGTTCAACTTGAGAGTTCCTTCGGAGGGCGAGAGCGTTTTCCCGCGCTCCTATCGGTGGCGCAACCGGGCCCGCAACGCCTTTCCATAGAGCACGACAAACAACGCCCCCAAAGCGAGGAAGAGGATTCGCCCCCAACTCCATGGCCCGGGCGCTATCGCCAAAAGCCCGCCCATTATGAGCGCAAAGAGAACCATCAAGGTGCCGCTCTGACGAAGGGCTCGCTCTGGAAAGAATGCCGCTGCTAAAGCCATAAACCCTGCCAAAGGCAGAAGGAGCGCTCCGCTTACTCGAATGTTCCAGATGATGATCTCGGGATCGAGGTCGAGTGGAAGGGCTAACGCCTTTGCCAAAGCTCGAGGGATCGCCAGCGCGATAAAGGCAGATAACGCGATAATTACCGCACCAATTCGCAGTAAAAGTTTCATTTGGCGGTCGAGCATAAGAGGGAGGGTAACCGCCTCACCTCGGGAGCGATAGGCCTACTCTTGATTAAATCGCAAAATCTTCTGGATCGATTTGATCAAGGAACTCTCGGAATCGCTCTAATTCCCCTTCGTTCGCTGGGCCATTTGCGCCCTCTTCTCCATCTTGACCAACTTGACCATCTTGACCATCTTGACCATCATCATTCATCTCAATTCCTGCCTCTGCAAGGAGTGAACGCGCACCGTAAATCGGTGTTCCAGTTCGCAGTGCAAGCGCTATCGCATCAGAGGGACGGGCGGAAACTTCCACACCATTGGCGAAAATCAACTCAGCGTAGAAGACGCCATTCTTCACTCCCGTGAGGTGCACTTGCGTGACAGAGTTGCCCGTTGCTGCAATGACATCTTTAAGTAAATCGTGGGTTAGTGGACGAGGGGGCGCCACGCCCTGCTGCGCAAAGGCAATCGCAGTTGCCTCAACCGCGCCAATCCAAATTGGCAGAAATCTTGTGCCATCAATCTCTTTTAAAAGAACTATCGGTTGGCTGGAAGGCATCTCAACGCGCACTCCTACAACATCGAGTTTGCTGGACTCTTCAGAATTGCTCGATGAGTGTGGGGAGAAAGGGCTGTCGCTCACCCTCTAATCCTAGGACTCATCTGATTCGATTTCAGTATGAAACTTATTTGCTCTGCCGCAACCCTGTGCGAACCAAAGCCGCATGAATCTTGAGCGTCAAACCTCCTAATTGGCGTTCAACTTCCTCTGCGCGAGCCTTCGCTTCACTCCCCTTCTGTCGCAATAAGGGTGTGATTACTTGTTCAATCAATCCAATTTCCCGTTCTGCTGCGGTTTTAAACGACCGGAGATGGCGCGCCTCAATTCCAAAAGCTGAAATTTCTGCAACCGCTCGAGCAATTGCCAAGGCATCGCCATCATAATGTTTACTGTTACTGGCAATTAACCCGTAGCTTTCTAGTTCAACGAGTTGAGCCTCGCTCAATTGAGAACTCTCGAGAAGCTCACTGCGAGATAACTTCAGATCTGAACTCTCGCCATAAAGCTTTTCCCCATCAACAGTGGCAACTCGAGGCGCCAGAGCTGTAGCACCTGGAAGCGCTGGTGGTTCCAAGCCTCGATCAAGAGCATCAAGGTGATCTTTGATTACTTTTAATGGCAGATAGTGGTCGCGTTGTGCCGCTAATACATATCGCAAG
>JBIJBY010000076.1:0-6024 GCA_044344975.1 Candidatus Nanopelagicaceae bacterium
ACTCCTTGACCCGTGTCTTCGCCATTGCATCAGGTAAAGGCGGAGTGGGAAAATCATCTCTGACTGCAAACCTTGCTGTTGCACTTGCAGCGCGTGGGCAGCGGGTGGGAATTCTTGATGCTGACGTTTATGGCCATTCAATTCCGCGAATACTCGGAATGCTCGGCGCTCGACCTACAGCCATCGACAACACCACTTTTATTCCACCGGAAGATTTACGCGGTATTCGCGTTGCATCAATGGAAATGTTTAAACCCCAACGCGAGGATCCGGTGGCATACCGTGGCCCGATTCTCCACAAAGTTTTGGAACAACTTCTAGCCGATGCTTATTGGGGAGAATTGGATTTCCTCCTCCTTGATCTTCCGCCAGGTACCGGCGATATTGCGATCTCTCTTGGCCAGCTAATTCCTTCGTCAGAGCTGATAATTGTTACAACGCCACAAATCGCTGCCGCAGAAGTTGCCGAGCGAGCAGGACGACTTGCGCATCAGCTGAAACAACAATTAGCTGGAGTTATTGAAAACATGTCAGCATTTCCTTGCCCACATTGTGGCGAGAGCATCTCGCTCTTTGGAACAGGTGGCGGCGAAGAGACTGTTGCGAGGTTAGAGCGCCTAACGGGGGGAAGCGTTCCACTATTGGGGCGAATTCCATTTGATCCAGCTCTTCGATTAGCTGGGGATGAAGGAACTCCGCTTGCCCACGAGAATCCATCAACTCAAGCGATTATCGAAATTGCTGAGCGCCTGATTAAGCGAAGCGATTCTTTAGCGGGAAGAAGATTGCCGCTTTCAGCTCGCTGAATCTGGAGGAGACTTATCTTCCTCTGTTTTAATTTCTGAGAGCAACTCACGGAGTTCACTACGAATGAAGTCACGAGTTGCCACATCACCTAGACCATCTCGAAGCGCAGCAATCTCACGAGTTAGATACTCGGTATCGGCAAGATTGCGCTCATCACGAAGTCGATCTTCAGCTGATTGGATTCGATCGCGGTCTGCCTGACGATTTTGTGCTAGCAAAATCAAAGGAGCAGCATATGAAGCTTGCAGAGAGAGAATTAACGTCAGAAAGATGAAGGGAAATGGATCAAAGCGAAATTGAGTGGGCGCAAATGCATTCCACAAAACCCATGTGAGCACAAAGACCGACATGTAGACCAAGAAATTTGCAGTTCCTAAGAAGCGAGCGAATCGTTCAGAGAGTTGTCCAAATGCCTCTGAGTTATAAGTTGGGCGCAAGGAGCGCTTGCCGCGCCGGGGTAGATCGAGTCGATTGCTCATTTCAACACCTCCCTGGTGCCGTCATCATGTTGTGCTCGCCAGTTTTCTGGGAGTAAGTGATCAAGAACGTCATCAACGGTAACGACGCCAAGCAACCGGTCCTTCTCGTCGACAATTGGAACTGCTACTAAGTTGTAAGCAGCAAAATACGAGGAAATAGTGGTGAGATTTCGATCGGGGGTAAGCGACTCGGACTCGGTATCAATCATCGAACCTAGGAGCGTAGCTGGCGGTTCGCGAAGAAGGCGCTGAAAGTGCGCGATACCAAGGAATTTGCCAGTTGGAGTCTCATGTGGCGCTCGTGTTACGAAGACTTGAGAGGCTAAGGCTGGCGTGATTTCACTCGCGCGCAGCGCAGCAAGCGCTTCAGCAACTGTGTTATCTGCAGCGAGAATGATTGGCTCAGTCGTCATCATTCCGCCTGCCGAGTAATCCTCGTAAACCATCAGACGTCGAACATCTTCAGCATCTTCAGGCTCCATTAAGTTAAGGAGTGACTCTGCTTTTTCGCTACCAACTTCTCGAAGGAGATCTGCAGCATCATCAGGATCCATCTCACCAAGAACATCAGCGGCGCGCTCACCTTCAAGTTGAGCAAGCAAAGTTACGCGCTCACCCTCTTCCATCTCTTCAAGTAGATCTGCAAGACGCTCATCATCAAGCGCTCTGGCGATTTCAACGCGACGAGACATCGAGAGATCATGAAGTGCGCCGGCTAGGTCGGCAGCTTTAAGGCTTGATAGCGTTGCCAAAAGATTGCGAGCTTCATCATCAGTCTCACCTGCCGCGAACTCAGTTAACTGTGAATATTCGACTGTTTTGCCGGGACCTCTTCTGCGCAACCCAGAATTTTTGGTGACGACATGGACTTTGTTAAGAAGCCAATCACCTCGACGAGTTTGCTCCATCGCAATATCTTCAATAATTACTCGCTCAGGCTTGCCAATCAATGTTGTAGTGCGATCGAGGAATTCACCGAGTACAAGAAATTCTCCCGGGCGTGGTTGAAATCTCCGCACATTTAACAAACCAGTGATAACTACCGTCCCTGGCTCAATCGAGGTAACTCGTGTGATTGGGATAAAAATTCTTCGTCGAGGTGGCACTTCGATGATTACTCCAAGGACGCGTGGTGGCACTTGGCCGGTTTGTAGGGTCGCGACGACGTCGCGCACCTTTCCCACTTGGTCACCCGTTGGGTCAAAAACCGCGGTTCCTGCAAGGCGCGCTATAAAGACTCGATTTAATGTAGCGCTCATAAGGCTAAGGGTACCGGCTAGGGTCATGCTCATGATGTCGATGAATCGAGGAAGAAATGGGGGCAGAAGAGCTGCACCTATTAGCGGGGGCGATCTCACTCGATTAGCTATCGGCGTTATCGGCATTGGTACCTCAGGTCCACTCATTGCGCTTGGCGCGATGGCCGTACCGGTAGCAATTTTCTGGCGCAATCTCGGTGGAGCCCTGATTAGCCTGCCTTTCGCGCTCGCTAAGGGAGAGTGGCGTTCGCTCTCAAAAAAATCATGGAGTTGGTCAATTCTTGCGGGAGTATTTCTAGCGCTTCATTTCATATGTTTCTTCTATTCCATGCGGTTAACCAGCGTAGCGAGCGGTACTGCGCTGACTGCCACGCAACCAATTTTTGTTGCGCTTTGGCTTCGCTACAAAGGCCGGACAGTTGATCGTCGCGTTTGGCTTGGAATGGCAATCTCGATGGTCGGCGTATTAATTATCACTGGAGTTGATTGGTCGCTATCAACGCGATCGCTCACCGGTGATCTCGTTGCTTTACTCGGCGGCGCTCTTGCCGCTGCATACGTCACTGCAGGATCGCATGTGCAGAAAGTTGTCTCTACTACTACCTATACGACAATCTGTTATCTAGTGTGTGCCTTGACTTGTTTAATTGTTGTGATACCAAGCAGCGCACCAATATTTGATTACCCGCAATCTGAGTGGCTCCTGATACTTGGATTGATCATCGGAGCCCAGTTACTCGGGCATACCCTTTTTAATCAAGTTTTGGTTCGAGTCAATCCTGCAGTGGTGTCATTAATCGTTTTCTTTGAGGTACCAGTCGGCGCGCTCTTGGCTTTTTGGTGGTTAGGACAGGTACCACCAGCAGGGATCATTCCAGGTATCGCACTGCTGATATTTGGAAGCGGTTTAGTGGCCTCGCGAACTTCACAATTACAGGAGACGGTAACGCGTGAAAATTGATTTACATTCGCATACAAATCTGAGTGATGGCCTCGATTCACCAGCTGCGCTCGTGCGCTCGGCAAAAGAAGCTGGGCTATCTGTTCTCGCTATCACCGATCACGACACTCTTGAGGGTTGGCAATCACTATCTTCCGCAGCAGAAACGGGAAGCTTGACGGTAGTTCCTGGAGCGGAGATTTCTTGTCGAACAGCAAGTGGAATGAGCGTGCACATCTTGGGCTATCTCTTCAACCCTACTGATCTGGCGCTAACCGAGTTGATGTCGCTAACTCGAGATGATCGCATTCCACGAATAAAAAAAATCATTCAGTTGCTAAATGAAGCTGGTATTGAGATCACCTTTTCAGATGTTGCAAAGCACTCTGAGAGCGCTCAAACAATTGGTCGTCCGCATTTAGCTGATGCACTTATTGAACGCGGGGTGGTTGCATCTCGTGACCAAGCATTTGCACAGTATCTGCATAATGATTCACCCTTCTATGTTGGGCATTTTGCGCCCACACCAGAGGTTGCTGTCCATGCAATAAAAAATGGAGGTGGGGTGAGCGTTTTAGCGCACGGCTTAGCAGGCTCTCGGGGGGCCACCTACACACTTTCTGAGATTGAAGCGTTGCTTGAACATGGCCTCGATGGACTTGAAGTTGATCACCGAGACCATGATCACTCTGCTCGGGGCGCCCTGCGAGAGATAGCCCATGCGCATAATCTCTTCGCCACTGGCTCGAGCGACTATCACGGCGCCGTGGGTGCGCAACGCCTTGGTATGGAGCTCACCGCGCCTGAAGTTTGGGAGGGTATCCTCGCTCGAGGACGAGGTTGTGGAGTGTTTACAATATGAGTGGAAGTGTTGGCGCAGTTAGCGCCTTGACCTTTGGTATTCAAGTATTCGTAACGTTAATCGTGATTATTGATCCGCCAGGTGTGATGCCGATCTTTCTCTCGTTGGTTTCAAAGTACTCGCCTGAACAGCAACGTCGACTCGCCTGGAAAACCGCAAGCGTCTCCTTGCTGTTAATCGTTATCTTCGCGCTATTTGGCCAATTCATTTTGGATTATTTAAAGATCTCACTGCCTGCGCTCCAAGGTGCTGGAGGCTTGCTCCTTCTTTTGGTTGCGCTAGATCTCCTTACTGGTAATCAAAAGGAGCAAGGCAATGATCAGGATGTGAGCGTGGCTCTTGTACCGCTAGGTACGCCGCTGCTTGCAGGTCCCGGTGCGATTGTCGCGACAATCATCTTCGTGAAGCAAGCGAACACTGCAGGTTCTGGGAGTTCGTTATCAATGATGGCAGCGCTCTTCATCGCAATTATCTTGTTACATATTTTTCTTGGGCTCGTGCTGGCTTATTCAACGGGAATCATTAAAGTAATCAAGAAATCTGGCGTCACGTTAATTGCGCGGATTGCAGGTCTCTTGCTCGCGGCAATCGCAGTTCAAATGATTGCAGATTCTGTACGAGCCTTTATAAACGCATGAGCGGAGAGAATCTGCAAGCTTCTTTTGAAGGCATGCCAGAGAAACTCTTTTCGTGCACCCCGTATCGATTAGAAACGTGGCTCGATTGTCCAAAAAAGTATCGCTATACCTACATCGATATTCCTAAGCCACCTCGTGGTGGCCCATGGGGGCATACAAGTATGGGTAGCGCGGTACACAATGCACTTCGCGAATGGTTCACATTGCCATCAGAAGAGAGAACACCAGAGCGAGGCGTCGAGCTGGTTGGAAAACATTGGCGTAACGATGGCTTTCGAGATGATGAACAGTCGGAGCGATATCGTTTTCGGTCCCAACAGTGGGTGCGCCAATACCTTAAGGATGTAGATCCCCTTTTTGAACCGCGTGGACTTGAGCGAACGGTAAGTGCAACCACTGAGCGGCTTGCACTCTCTGGGCGAGTAGATCGAATAGATGAACGTGGGGATGAATTAGTGATTGTTGACTATAAGACGGGTAAACGCCCACCCGACGAGGTCGAGGCAGGCGGCTCACTTGCGCTCGCCCTTTATGCAATTGGTGCTGAGCGAACTTTGCGAAAGAAGTGTCGAACCGTAGAGCTCCATCATCTTCCATCAGAGACTAGGGCGGTCTATCGACATGATGATGCATCACTGGCTCGTCATGTTAAGCGAGCCGAACGTATAGCGGCCGAAGCTCTCGAAGCAACTGCGCAAGGGCGCTTCATCGCCACTCCGGGAGCGCTCTGTGGGTATTGCGATTACGCTCGGATATGTACAGATGCGGATCGGGAACCTGCACAACCATGGGCGGGGCTCGACGAGAATTGAGTGAAGTGAATAGGTATCCCTCAATGGTTTACCTAAAATTTTTTACTGGGGGAGTTCTTCTGTGAGCCAGAGGTATTTTGCTGCTGATTCAGTGGTTGCGCGTCTTCACTCCGATCCTGCGCTAATTGTCGGTGGAATCCGCGCCCTTATGGAACAGGCGCTGCATCCCGGCGCCATGGCGGGAGTTGCTAAGTACTCTGATTTTCGCGATGACGCTTGGGGGCGGC
>JBIJBY010000077.1:0-5986 GCA_044344975.1 Candidatus Nanopelagicaceae bacterium
TTCAATCGGTTCCGGGGTTCGCCGCGTGGAAGCGCTCGTGGGTGTGGATGCTTACCGTTTTTTTGCTAGAGAACATCTCATTCTAAATTCCGTTAATGAAACCCTTAAAGTGACCAAGGTTGAGGAGTTGCCAGAGCGTATTGAGAGCATCCTTGACAAGATCAAGGGTGCTGAGCGGGAAATCGCTCAATTTCGAAGCAAAGAAGCTCTAGCGCAAGTTGATCAATTACTTGCCAAGATGATCACGGTGGGAAGAACGAAAGCTATTGTTGCTGTGGTCACCGGAGATTTGGGCAACGATGAATTACGAGTATTAATCGGGGCTATTTCAGAACGCTTACGCGGTGAATCTCTTGCTATTGCGCTCTTTAGCGCTGGCAAAAAACCTATTGTGGTGGCGCAAACGACTGAAGGGGCTCGAGCTTTGGGCGTCAAGGCAGGCGAGCTGGTCAAACGTGCATCTAAATCACTCGGCGGCGGAGGCGGCGGAAAAGATGATTTTGCACAGGGCGGCGGAGCGGATTCATCGGCTATCCCTGCGGCGATAAAGGAATTAGAGGCATACCTGGCAACAATTGGCTAGCCTTTTCCCAATGGAAAACGATGTGCCTAGCGGTACCACGTCGAATTGGGTTGATTTGCCCTCTCGAGTGATGGGCGTTGATCTTGGAAAGGTTCGGATTGGAATAGCGCTCTCAGATTTGAGCGCCATGTTGGCCTCCCCATTCACAGTTGTTACCCACAAAGATGATCCCGAAGTCGCAATCGCTTCAATATTGCAGATAGCGGAGGTAGAGCAAGTGGGTGAGATTGTTATCGGGATTCCCAATAGTTTATCTCAGGAAAATTTGCATGCGCGAAATGGCGCCCTTACATTTCTTTCGCTACTGCAGAATCGAACTAAAGTAAAAATCACCGGCTATGACGAGAGATTTACCACGGTAATAGCAACTAAAAAATTGCGCGACACGGGCCATAATTCACGAACCATGAAATCTAAAATTGATGCAATGGCAGCTGCAGAGATTCTTCAACAGTATTTGGATGCACGTGGCGCTTCGTAAATCCCGTCGTATTCAAATAGCGGCCGCATTAGCGGTACTTATTTTTGTAGCGTCTCTTTCTGCCCTTAGGGAAGCGAGAAAACCTGACCCCATACCAAACTATTTAGCGAGTGAACGTGCAAGTGAGACAACTATCGTCATTCCTCCTGGCGCTACGGGCGATCAGATTGCTCGAATACTCTTTGATGCTGGCGTTGTGAAGAGTGCTCGATCTTTTTTCGCTGCTGCTACTAGTAATCCAAAATCTCAATCAATTCAACCCGGCACGTACAAAATTAACAGAAAAATTCCTGGGGCAGAAGCAGTATCGCAATTACTGGAGCGTGATAGGAGATTATTTGTCCTTCTCATCAAAGAGGGTGAACGTACATACGAGATTGCCAATAATCTTCTGAAATTTGATTTTGATAGAGAAGATATTGATGCTCTGAATCAAGAGGAGATCAATATTCCTGGATTCGGAGTGCGCAATCCCGAGGGATTCTTTTATCCTGCTACGTACAATTTGATACCCGGCGAAGAACTTGGCGCGGTTCGTTCTCGTTTGCTCAATAAATTCCAGAATGTGGTGAACGAGATCGATTTTGTCTCTAGAGCCAAGGGCTTGGGTTTAACTCCTTATCAAGCTCTAATCATCGCTTCCATCACTCAATCAGAGGGTTTTAATGAGAGCGATTTCAAGAGAGTGGCACGCGTTATTTACAACAGGCTGGAGTTGGGGATGCCGCTTCAGATGGATAGCACTGTGCTCTACGCGTTGAAGGAACGTCGTATTGCAGTGACAAACCGAGACATCAATATAGCTTCGGCCTTCAATACATATAACAGAAGAGGTTTACCACCCACCCCAATCAGCAATCCCGGAAAAGCTGCACTAGAGGCCACCGTAAACCCCGACAGTGGAGATTGGTTATACTTTGTTACCGTCGAGCCTGGTGTCACGAAATTCACCGATTCTTACAAAGAATTCCTCACCTTCAAAAGAGAATTCCAAAGAAATTTGCGAGCGGGCAAGTTTGGAAGTGAATCATGATTAAAGCAAGCGTATTAGGCTCACCCATATCGCACTCGCTCTCGCCAATTATTCATCAATGTGCGTATCAGGTTCTTGGTTGGGATTGGATTTACGAAAAACACGATGTTGGTTCAGGGCAACTTCATGATTTTATCGAGAAGAATCAGGGGCAATTTCGCGCTCTATCTCTCACCATGCCACTGAAAGAAGAGGCATTATCCTTGGTAGATACGCTCAGCGATTTAGGTAGGCGCGTCAATGGCATCAATACGATTGTTTTTGATGAACTAGGAAGCCATGGTCACAACACCGATGTTCAAGGGTTCGTTGATGCTCTATCTTTTCATGAGGTAAATATTCCTTCGAAAGTTTCTGTGCTAGGTGGTGGTGCTACTGCAAGAGCTGCCATTGCCGCTTTGGATGGAAAAGCGCAGTACATAGAGGTTTTTTCTCGCTCTGCCCACCGCGCTAAAGCGCTAGTAAATTCCGCTACAAGTTCGATAGTTACGATCTTTGGATGGGACCAGATTTATGACGAATCGGCATTATTGGCCGAGTTGGTTATTTCAACTACTCCAAAAGGCGCCACTGATTCTTTGCAGATCAAAGATTCTGCCCATACCCTTTTTGAGTCGCTCTATAACCCCTGGCCTACCTCCATGCTGGCGTCATGGAGGAAATCTGGCGGTTTCGGAATTGATGGACTCGATCTTTTGGTGTGGCAGGCAATTGGTCAGCTAGAGGTTATGGGGTTCGATTCAAAAGCTGTGCAGAGCAACCGACTGGATCTCTACCATCGAATGCGCACTAGCGCTCTTCAGTCTTTAGGCTTGTAGCTTTCAATCTGTTGATAAACTTTCCTTGATAATCCTGAGGATTATTACGCTATCTGGATGATTGCAGAGTCGATATTTCTTTTTGTACTCCGCACGGCAACAAGCGTTTGGTTCACAGCGTTTTTTGTAAAAAAAATGAAATTAGAAACTTCCAAACTCGGAATCGTTTTTTTCGCGATAATCCTAAATTGCTATACGGCTGAACAGGGTTTTATCGTATTGAGTATTTTCTTATTGCTTATCTCGGAACTTGATCGAAAAGAGCTCCGCATTCCAGATTTATTCACCAAGTCGTCGATATTCATCTTCACAATATTGGCAGGGGCAGATTTCTATCTTCTTGCAGTGGCCTGGGGGTGGATAGCGTTTATGTATCTAGTCACCTTTCTATTTCCAGAAGCTCTCGGTCGAGGAGATGTGAAACTGATCGGCGCCCTGGTGCTGCTCTCAAAATGGATGACCCAGATACCGCCTCATTTGGTTCTGGCTTACCTGCTAGTTCTTGCAAGTTGCTTGGCCTTACCCGGCGCTTGGTGGATGCGTAGCAGGCAGAGGAGCTACCCCTTTGCGCCGGCCATTTCCGGCGCGACCCTACTGCTTTTTTGATTTTCCGGAATAGGCGTCATCTAAGGCTATTTATCTGAGAGAATTATCCAATGCTCAGATGGCTAACTGCAGGCGAATCTCATGGTCCAGCGCTCTCTGCAATCGTAGAGGGAATTCCTGCCCAAGTTGAAATCACATCTAAGGACCTTGATTTTCATCTGGCGCGTCGCCGACTAGGTGTTGGTCGCGGTGCGCGACAGAACTTTGAAGCAGATCAAATCTCTATCCTCGGAGGAATTCGACATGGGTTGACCCAGGGTGGTCCAATCTCGATTCAGGTTGGAAATACTGAGTGGCCAAAATGGGAGAAAGTCATGGCTGCCGATCCTGTTGCGGCCGAAGAACTTGCAGGACTTGGCAGAAATGCACCGTTAACTCGACCACGACCGGGCCATGCTGATTTAGTAGGGATGCAAAAATACGATTTTGACGATGCTCGTCCAATTCTCGAGCGGGCTTCTGCGCGTGAAACTGCAGCTCGAGTAGCGCTTGGAGCTGTTGCTCGTTTATTTTTAAAGCAAGCTGCGGGTATAGAAATCTTTAGCCATGTGGTCTCTATTGGAAATGCGCGAGTCTCTGACGGATACAGTTTGCCGTTACCCAAAGATATGTCTGAAATCGATGCCGACCCAGTACGCGCATTTGAAAAGAGCGCGAGCGATGCGATGGTTGCTGAAATTGAAAGCGCACACACCTCCGGTGACACCCTTGGTGGAGTTATCGAAATACTGGCCTATAACGTTCCGCCAGGCTTAGGTTCACACGTTCATTGGGATCGCAGATTGGATAGTCGAATTGCTGGCGCATTAATGAGTATTCAAGCAATTAAAGGCGTTGAGATTGGCGATGGCTTTACAACGGCAACACGAAGAGGTTCGCAGGCACACGACGAAATAGATTTAACCACTGAAGGAATTCGCCGACGCACTGGTCGAGCAGGAGGAACAGAGGGGGGAATGAGTACTGGAGATCCACTTCGCGTTCGGATTGCTATGAAACCAATTTCAACTGTACCTAAAGCGCTCGACACTATTGATGTGGCAACGAAAGAAGCGGCGAAAGCAATAAACCAACGCTCTGATGTCTGCGCAGTTCCTGCTGCCGGAGTAGTGGGTGAAGCCATGCTAGCTCTTGTTATTGCCGATTCCCTCCTTGAGAAATTTGGCGGAGATAGCTTGCAGGAAGTTCAGCGCAACATTCGGGGCTACCTCGACAATCTTGAAATTAGGTAGATCTAGGTGAGTAAACCCCCAGTGATCATCACCGGCCCTCCCGGTGCAGGAAAGAGCAGCACCGCTCGAGCCTTGGCGGAGATTATTGGTGGCGAAGTTATTGACACAGATTTATTGATTGAAGAATCGTGCGGTAAGAAGATTTCAGAGATTTTCACCGATGAAGGCGAACCGTACTTTCGAGAACAAGAAGAGGCGGCAGTGCTCAGAGCGCTAAGCATTGATAGCGTCCGCAGAAAAATCATTTCGTTAGGCGGCGGAGCAATTCTCTCGCCACGCACTCAAGAGCAACTTCGAAACAATAACGGTGCGATTGTTTTTCTCAATGTCAGCATCGCTCATGCAGCACCTCGAATTGGTTTTAATCGTGATCGCCCTTTATTGGTAGATAACCCTCGCGCCAAGTGGGTGGCTTTAATGAAAGAACGATTACCTATGTACCAATCTATTGCTAATTTTACTGTGGACACTGACAGCAAAAGTGCTCGTGAAGTGGCTCAAGAAATTGCAAAGGTGCTTTGAAGACCATGAATAAAAAAGTAACTGTTCACGCCGAGCACACATACGATGTTGTGTTTTCTAATTTTTCTGCCGATTTGATCGAACCAATAATTGGCGATGCCAGAAAGATTGCGGTGGTGGTTCCAAGCGAATTGATCCATCTGGGAGAGACAATTCAAGATCAACTAAAAAAACTTCATGGGATTGAAAAAGTCCTGATTATCGAAGTTCCTGAGGGTGAAAGTCAGAAAAATATTGCGACATTGAGCGCTTGCTGGGCACGGCTGGGGATGGAGAACTTTCGTAGGGGCGATCTAATTGTCGGAGTGGGCGGGGGAGCCACTACTGACTTAGCTGGTTTTGTTGCTGCCACTTGGCTGAGAGGTATCAGCTGGATAGCTGTTCCAACTTCGCTTGCAGGAATGGTTGATGCTGCTGTGGGCGGTAAAACCGGAATCAATAGCGATGCGGGAAAAAATCTAGTTGGCGCATTTTACTCACCGAAGTTGGTGGTTATAGATGTTGCTTATTTGAAAACTTTACCGGAGGAAGAATTGCGTGCCGGGATGGCAGAAGTCATAAAGTGTGGCTTTATCTCGGATCAAAGAATTCTTGAAATAATTGAAACTAATGAAGATTTCTATGAATGTGAAAGCGACTCTATGAAAGAGTTGATAGAGCGGGCGATTGCGGTAAAAGCAGCTGTCGTTTCACAAGACCTTAGAGAGAGTT
>JBIJBY010000078.1:0-5970 GCA_044344975.1 Candidatus Nanopelagicaceae bacterium
TTCCACTAATTCCAGTACAAGACCCTTGCCCGATCGCTTGATTTTTGTAGCGCTCGTGTGAGCAACCCGATAATCAGAGACGGCAGCAGCCATAAAAAGAAAGTCAAAAGAGGAGAGTGAGTTCAGCTCTCGGGCCAAATCTGCTGTGCCAGTTACCTCAATTATCGAAATAGATCTATCTATTGGTAAGAGCGAAGGGGCGATATTTGCCGCGATCAGCGTTACCTGGGCTCCACGAGCTGCAGCAGCTCTAGCGATTGCAATCCCCTGTTTGCCCGACGATAAATTTCCAATAAATCGAACCGGGTCGATCATTTCGCGAGTGCCACCGGCAGTAACCACCACTGATTTACCTAACAAGTCGCTGCGAAGCAGATTGTTCTTACTCAGAAAATCAAAAATCTCGAAAATCTCAGGGAATCGCCCTACTCCAACATCGCCATTATTGAGCGGACCCTCAGAGGGTTCCATGATGAGAATTCCACGTTCGCGAAGCGTTGCCACATTTTTTTGAGTTGCTTCATTACGCCACATCTGATGGTGCATCGCAGGGACAATTACGATCGGAGATTGAACGGTCAGAGCTGTCGCGCTGAGTAAGTCATCACTGCGTCCTTGCGCAAGGCGAGCGAGAAAATCTGCTGTTGCTGGAGCAATTAGGAGGAGCTCTGTGGAGCGCGCTAATTCGATATGGGCTCCAGACGAAACTTCCTCCCATAATGAGGAGTGAACTTTCTTTCCGGAGAGCGCTTCCCATGTTGGCGTACCCACAAAACGGAGCGCATTCTCGGTCGGCACAACATCAATTTCCAAACCACGATCGAGTAAACGACGAAGGAGCTCACAGGATTTATATGCTGCAATACCACCAGTGACACCTAAGGTTATTTTCCTGGGGAACATGACGAGCAATCTTCGGAAGGGTACCGAGTTAAGCGTTCTCGGACACCTGTGCGCTCTCTTGGTTCTCTAAGGATTCAAGAGTTAAGAGACCGCCATTGATCTCACGAAGCGCAATCGAAAGAGGCTTCTCGTGAACATGTGTCTCTACCAGCGGGCCAACATACTCGAGTAGCCCTTCACTCAACTGTGAGTAGTAAGCATTTATCTGTCGTGCACGCTTTGCCGAGAAGAGCACCAAGCTGTACTTGGAACCACTTTTAGCCAATAGGTCATCGATTGGCGGGTTTGTGATGCCGTCGCTGTGGATCATTGCTCTGCCTCCAGAAATAGCGCCTGCGGTGCTCGCCGGTGGAGCTAGCGCGCTTGAGAGGCCAAGGTTATCAGTCGGGCGGCCACCTCTTCGACTGAGGTATTGACTAGAACCTCATCAAACCAGTGGCTCTGCGCCAGCTCCTCCTGCGCCAGCTCCAGCCGCTCCGCGGCTCGTTCCGGCGACTCAGTTCCTCTACCGAGAAGGCGTCGTTCTAGTTCGGCGATTGAAGGGGGGGCTAAAAAGACCAGATAAGCCAATCCGCTAGCCGCACGCACTTGTCTTGCCCCAGAGATCTCAATCTCCAAAAGGACCGATTTGCCGCCAACAATCTGTTCCGTCACGGCTGCTTTAGGGGTGCCGTAGTAATTCCCTGCAAAATGCGCCCACTCGAGGAACTCTCCGCGCTCTATTTTCTCTTTAAATTGGGCTTCGCTTTGAAAAAAATAATCAACGCCATCCACTTCACCGATTCGCGGGCTGCGCGTGGTTGCAGAGACACTTACCCAAATGTCGGGGCAATTTCGTCGCAAGTAGTCGGAGACTGTCGATTTCCCAACGCCACCGGGTCCAGAGAGCACAATCAAATCCACGCGCTTAGCGTAGTTGGAACTCCGCCAATAAATCACGTGTTTGATGGATTCCGAGCCCCTTAATTCGACGACTCGAGGCAATCCCTACCTTCTCCATAACCGCTGATGCGCGCACCTTGCCAACCCCAGGGAGCGATTCAATAAGTGCACTTACCTTCATTTTTCCAATGAAATCGTCGCTCTTACCGAGGGTGATCACTTCTTCAAGAGTACGTTTGCCACTCTTTAATTCGGCTTTAATTTCGGCGCGTACTTTTCTCGCTTGGGCTGCGCGTTCTAGTGCCGCTGCGCGTTCATCATCAGTTAAGCGAGGTAACTCCATATCTAAAAGTTAGCGGTAAATTCTGCCAATGGCATCTTCAAAATGATGATGCGATGCGGGCAGCGTTCTTTGTGATTTCTTCGAGCGTTGCTCCTGAGGTAATTGGGCGTCCGATGACAACAAAGTTGGCGCCCCACAAAATGGCTTCTTCTGGCGTGGCAACCCTGGATTGATCCCCCTTATCAGAACCTCTAGGGCGAACACCTGGGGTGATCAAGACAATTTCTGGTGGCAATAACGCGCGCAAACTTTTGACTTCGTGCGCAGAGGCAACTATTGCTCTGGCCCCAGCGCTGACCGAACCCAACGCCCATTTAGTAACAATCTCAGAGGGCGTCCCGGAAATTCCTAATTCACTTACCTCATTCTCGGATAAGGAGGTAAGCAATGTAACTGCCGTGACTTTACCTTCTGGAAGTTCAGCTACAGCTGCAGAAACCATCGGCGCTCCACCTGACGCATGAACCGTCAAATAATCCGGTTTTATCTGAGCGATTGCACGAGTAGCGCCAGCCACGGTGTTTGGAATGTCGTGTAATTTTAAATCTAGAAAGAGTTGTAAATCGGGTGCAGCTCCTCGAACATATTCGACGCCTGATTGACCATGAGAAAGAAAAAATTCTAAACCGAGCTTGATAATGCTTATTGATTCGCGAGCGGCATAAACCCATGTCCGCGCGCGTTCAAGATCTGTCGTGTCAACTGCCAAGACAATTGGAGCTCTCATAACTCTCCTCTATGTGCGAATCCAACAGCTTCGGTAAAACTCTTGAAACCTCTCGCTACCAAAAGGCTCTCTAACTCGCCTTTGATTCGAAGCGCTGCCGACGGATCATGGAAGGATGCGGTACCTACCGATATCGCAGAAGCGCCAGCAAGTACCAATTCAAAGGCATCATTGCCCGTGATAACGCCACCCATGCCAACGATGGGAACATCTGGCATCGCTCGATGAACTTGATAGATCGCTCGAACTGCAACTGGTCGAATAGCTGGGCCAGAGAGACCCCCTGTTTTATTCGCCAAGGTAGGACGCATAGTTTCGGTGTTGATTACCATACCCAAGAGCGTGTTAATCATCGCTAGCCCATCGGCCCCGGCATTCATTACTTCTTCTGCTATCGAAACGATATCTGTTACATCGGGAGATAGTTTGGCGATAATGGGAACCGTATTTCCGACACTTCTCTTCACCGCTTCAATGACCTCGCGAGCTGAATTCCGGTCGCAAGCAAAAACTAGCCCTCGATTTTCAACATTAGGACACGAAATATTTACTTCAATCGCGCTCACTCCCTGAGCGCTACGAACTTTTCTTGCCAATGAAGCGAACTCTTCTACGCTCTCACCCGCAATCGAGACAACTGTTCGCGCGCCGTTCGCATCTAGCCACGGCAGATCTTCCTTGAGAAATGTATCTATCCCGGGACCTTGTAAACCAATGGCATTGAGCATTCCACTGGGGGTTTCAGCCATGCGTGGAGTCGCTCTGCCAGAACGTGGTTGACTCATAACAGACTTTGTTACCACTGCCCCGATATCGCTCAATCGAAAGAAGGCGGAAAGCTCACGCCCATTTGCAGCACAACCGCTCGCTGTGAATATTGGATTGGGAAATTTTGCATGGGCAAGCGAGGTCGCGAAATCAAAATTGTTCATCGAGGAGCTCCATAAGTTCCTGGCGGGATGGTGCCAATTCCGTCCCATTGCACAGTGGCACCGTCGAATATTGGCCCTTCGATACAAGAACGAAGCATCTTGATCACTCCGTCACTATCCCGGACCGGCAAAACGCATGTCATGCAGAGCCCAACACCACATGCCATAGATTCTTCAACCGCGCATTGG
The DNA here is from genome assembly GCA_044344975.1 of Candidatus Nanopelagicaceae bacterium. GTDB lineage: Bacteria > Actinomycetota > Actinomycetes > Nanopelagicales > Nanopelagicaceae > IMCC26077. The sequence goes on from JBIJBY010000078.1 coordinate 3,977, forward strand.
ACAAGCACACCTGTTTTTCTCCCAATCTCAGTCAAGGCTTTAAGCATCGACATGGGTCCACATGCATAGACGATATCTATCGCGGAGAGTGAATTATCAAAAAGGTCAGTGACTCTCCCCTTGCTCCCGAGTGAACCATCTTCGGTAGCAATCATTAATGAATGGACTGAACGCTTACCTTCTACAGGCGCGAAAATTCGCTCAGCACTGCTGGCTCCGATGGCCATTTCTACGCGAGAGTTTTTTTGGCGCAGCGTCTCTGCAAGAGAGAAGAGTGGCGCCGATCCGTATCCGCCGCCAACCAAGAGCGCTCGCACCGGATCCTTAGGTATCTTGAAAGCATTACCAAGTGGTCCCACGACATCCAATTTTTCGTGCGGCTCACGTTGGGTGATCCAAGTACTTCCTGGACCGTGGGGCGCGACGATGATTTCAAGCGTGCCACCAAAAGGTCCGCGAGGGACAGTTTGATAAATTGCAAACGAGCGGCGCAACAACATGGAACTTCGCATATCTCCCACGCTTATCGCAACAAAATTACCTGGCCTAGCGTGTTCAGCGATAGTTGGAGCCGCGAGAGTAATGTGATGATAGGCGCCAACTCTTTTATTCGAAATCACTTCACATTGGCTTTGGCTTACCTCCGGATTAATGCCACCAGATGCGCCCATTGCGTTCACGTTAGCCAAGCCCCTCACCGTAACCATTCTTGCAAAGAGGTAACGGTGAACCCACCTTGAGCCTGGGCAACCATCGCTTCAGCTGCCGCATTTAACCCTGAAATAGTGGTGATAATTGGAATTCCTCGCGCGACTGCAGAAGTTCTGATTCGCCAACCATCCTCGCGAGGTCCAGAACCAAAAGGTGTATTCACAACTAGCGAAACTGTCCCTGATTCAATGAGATCAAGAGCGGTTTTCTCGCCTTGAGGGCCGTTGCCTTCCGAGAACTTTCGAACGTTCTCTACCACTATGCCCTTCTCTGCGAGCGCTTTCGCTGTTCCTGTTGTTGCATAAAGCTGATAACCCGCTTCGGCTAACTTCTTCGCACCCATGACACCTTCGCTCTTGTCACGATCTGCGAACGAAACAAATATCGCTCCCGAATTTGGCAACGCCCCAGAGGCTGCGCTTTGACTCTTTGAAAAAGCTCTTCCGAAGGTGCTATCACGTCCCATAACCTCACCAGTTGATCGCATCTCTGGCCCAAGCAGAGCATCGACGCCACTGCCATCTCGTTTTCTGAAGCGATTCCATGGCAGTACTGCCTCTTTAACGCTAATCCCACGGGCCACGCCATCTCCTTGAGCGGGCAAGAGGCCCTCTGTTCGCAATTGAGATATCTCTTTCCCAAGGGAGATTTGTGCGGCAGCTTTAGCGAGCGGAACTCCAATGGCCTTGCTCACAAACGGAACAGTCCGTGATGCACGCGGGTTCGCTTCGAGTACGTATAAGGTGCCACCTTCGATAGCGAATTGGATGTTGACCAAACCTAACACTCCGATTCCGCGAGCAATCTTCTCTGTGGCAGTCCGAATTTCAGATAGAGCGCTTGTCGATAGATCTACTGGAGGTAAAACGCAAGCGGAATCCCCGGAGTGAATACCAGCCTCTTCGATATGTTCCATCACCCCAGCAAGGAAGAGCTCTTTACCGTCATAGAGAGCGTCAACATCTAGCTCGGTTGCATGATCCAAAAATCTATCCACTAGTACCGGGTGATCTGGGCTGATCTCAGTCGCTCGAGAGATGTAACTTTCTAGAGCCTGATTATCGTAAACAATCTCCATGCCTCGGCCACCAAGAACATATGAAGGGCGAACTAATACTGGATAGCCAACGCGTTCTGCGATAGTTGCAGCATCTACGTACGAATACGCTAAACCAAACTCAGGCGCTCTTAACTGCTCTCGCTCTAGTAATGAACCAAACTCACCACGATCTTCGGCAATATCAATTGATTCAGGGCTCGTTCCCACAATCGGCACTCCAGCA
>JBIJBY010000079.1:0-5889 GCA_044344975.1 Candidatus Nanopelagicaceae bacterium
GCCACAGATAATTTCCCAGGCGCTGACTTTTATCCCGAGCCGTGATGGCAAACTCGAGGCAAAATGGTTAAGAGGCACTTTTGTTAATCTGGTTGGTAAGCAATGGACAGCAAACGTGATTGAGCCAATCAATGCATCTTTTACGATGGTCGATGGCGCCCCACGAGTCCAACCATCGCGAGATGGATTAGATGTGCCCGAAACGAAATTGAGTAACGCCATCATCGCAGTGCTCGATAAATCAGGAAACCAGCGACAGGTAGCTTTTACCCCAGAGCCCGTGGCGGCAGCTATCACCACTGCAATGGCTGGCGGGCTTGGTATCACCGAAGTTATCGGCACTTTCACAACCTTTTTTCCATATGCCGAATACCGGTTAACCAATATTCATCGGGCTGCGCGATGGATGGATGGGGTAATTGTTAAACCGGGAGAAGTTTTTAGTTATAACAAATCAGTGGGGGAGCGAACTGAGGCGCGAGGTTTTGTTCCTGGGATCATGATTGACCGAGGAGTCTTCAAGAAGGATTGGGGTGGTGGCGTCTCGCAAGTGGCGACGACTACTTGGAATGCTGCTTGGTTTAGTGGGTTAGAGCTCATCCAACATAAGCCACATAGCTTTTACATCTCTCGATATCCAGCGGGCAGAGAATCAACAGTTGCTTGGCCGAGCGTGGATGTGAAATTTCGGAACAATTCTGGAAAGCCAATTTTTGTTGATACCTCTTTCACCAACAAGTCGGTAACGGTGACGATTTATGGCACTAAGTTCATAGACGTAGCTACAGAGGCTGGGCCAAGAACTAATCCAGTTCCATTTAAGATTTTAGAAAATGATTCGAAGGATTGCATTTTTCAAGAGGGAGTTCCGGGCTTTACCATCGAGGTGTGGCGAATTCTCTCTCGCGATGGAGTAGAGGTGAAGCGCGAGAAATATCGGACTCGTTATCGCGCTGAAGATCGAATGATCTGCACCAACCCAGAGGCAACTTGGATGAACCCACCATTATCTGTGCAGCGGTCCTTACGAAGTTAGATAATTTCCCAGGTTTGACCTTCAGTGCCATCACTGACTTGTACGCCCAACTTTAGTAACTCATCTCGAAGGCGATCGCTGAGTTGCCAATCTTTCATCAGACGGGCTGCTTGTCGCTCTTGGATGAGCGATTCAGCTCCGGGGGGTAATTCATCAGGGTTCTTAAGAGAGTGATCTAGACCAAGACCGAGAAGTTCATCTAGTTCAAGGAATGTAGCCCGCCGGTTTGCTTCTGGGACGCTCTCATCCTTCTCAAATTTCCTAAGGAGTAGCAGCGCCGCCCCGGTATCCAGGTCGTTGCTGAAGTGAGCGGTAATTGTGGCAATTAGTGTGCGATCGGCCTGGCCATTAGTTGGCCATGAAGCAATTTTTTTCCGCCATCGTTTCAGAGTGGAGTGGGCAGCCTCGATGCTCTCCCAGGTGAGATTCAACTGGGTGCGGTAGTGGCTCTCCATAAAAAGCAGTCGTAAAGCGAGTGGATCAATCTTTCGAGAAATCAAATCTGCAACGTGCAGGACATTGCCTGAACTTTTTGCCATTTTTTTGCCATCGAAAAGCAGATGCTCGCCATGTACCCATTGGCGAACGAACTCTGAATTGGTCGCCACATTGCTCTGCGCGCGCTCATTTTCATGATGTGGGAAACGTAAATCAATTCCCCCTAAATGAAGTGAGAGGCCTTTTGGAAAATAATGAATTGACATTGCCGAGCATTCGATATGCCAGCCTGGGAATCCCACTCCCCAAGGAGTTGGCCAGGTCATCTCCCGATTGACGGAGGCGGCCTTCCAAAGCGCCCAATCGGCATGGAAGCGTTTTCCTTCTTCTATCTCTCGATCGCTTTCACGATCAAATCGATATCCAGCGCGCAATTGATCGAGTGAGTTTTTGCTGATAGCACCGTAATCTTTATAACTTCGGGCAGAGAAGTAGAGCGATCCATCGCTACCTTGATAAGCCGCGCCAATGTAAATCAATTGGGCAATTAAATCGATAATTAAGTTAATGGATTCGCTTGCTTTGGGGTAAGCGTCGGCGATTAAAATATTGAGTGCAGCTAGATCTTCGTGAAAAGCGCTCTCGTAGAATCTGGCAATCTCAAACGGATCTTTATTCTCTAATCTTGCTTGAGCAAGAATCTTGTCTTCACCTAAATCAATATGGATGTCATCGTTTAAATGGCCAACATCGGTGATGTTCTGTATGTAGCGAAAAGGTATGCCTTCTGCTTGCAACGTTCGTCGAACTAAATCTCCAAGAAGAAAGGTGCGTAAATTTCCAACGTGGGCAAATCGGTAAACAGTTGGCCCGCAGCAGTAGATATCTACACTCCCACTCTCAGATGGCAATACATCCATCACCATCTGGTGTTTGGTGTCGTATAGCTTCACCGACTGACCACTTTCCACGCGACAATTGCAGCTGGGTCAAACTCTTTCATCACGCCATTCTTATCTCGAACGTGCGTCAGGTCCACGAGATGGCCGAGTAGGTCGCGGAACTTTCCCGGTTCCTCATCGTGGACCCGGATTGAGACCCGGGCGCCAATAATCGACGAATCTGGGGCAGTGATTGGCACATGAGTCAGCATAGAGTGGAAATTGGCGCTGGAAGCAGCATAATTGGACTCAGATTTTTACAGAGATAGGAGCCGTTCGTGACGTACATCATCGCAGGGCCTTGCATCGACGTGAAGGACAAGTCATGCATTGAAGAGTGCCCGGTGGATTGCATTTATGAAGGTGGTCGAATGCTTTACATCCAACCTGATGAGTGCGTTGATTGCGGAGCATGTGAACCGGTATGCCCTGTCGAAGCTATCTATTATGAAGATGATGTACCTGGTGAATACAGTGAGTTTAAGTCTGTAAACGAAGAATTTTTCAACGAACTAGGATCGCCTGGTGGCGCCAGTAAAGTTGGCGCACAAGAGAGTGACCATCCAGTAGTTGTGGCTCGCCCGAAAGGGTAGCGTCGTGAAACTCCCGGATTTTCCGTGGGACCTACTTGCCCCCTATAAGAAGGTTGCCAGCGCGCACCCAGAAGGCATAGTCGATCTCTCTATCGGCACTCCTGTCGATAACTCTCCAACATCTATGCAGGATGCGCTGGCGCGAAGTGGCAACGCTCCTGGCTATCCCCTCACGATCGGTAGCCCTGAGCTCAGAGGAGCTCTTGAAACATGGATTCGAGAGAGACTTTTGGCTGGGGCAAGCGCGAGCGTTTTTGATTTTCTGCCAACAGTTGGCTCCAAGGAATTGGTGGGCTTACTTCCGACCTTTCTCCAAGCGAAGAAAGTGCTAATTCCGGAAATTGCCTATCCCACCTACCGAGTTGGTGCGATTGTTGCTGGAGCAGAGTGCGTGCCCGTCAGCGACGACCTCTCTACCTGGCCAGGCGATGCCGATTTAGTGTGGATCAATTCCCCTGCAAATCCGCATGGTCGCGTCTTAAGTCAGAAGCAGATGCGCGAAATAATTAGCTGGGCGCGTGCTACAGAGACCACTCTTGTGAGCGACGAGTGCTACATCGAACTCGGTTGGGAGAGCGAACCAGTTTCGCTCCTTCAAGTCTGTGATGGCGATACATCAGGAATACTTATAGTGCACTCTTTATCAAAGAGTTTTAATGCCGCTGGTTATCGAGCGGCATTTATTGCAGGAGATCGAGCATTGATAGCGCAGGTCCGCGAAATTCGAAAACATCTCGGATTGATTATGCCTGCGCCGATACAGCACGCCATGGCAGCAGCGCTTTCCCACCCGGAGGATATTGGAATTCAAAAAGAGCGCTATCGCGCTCGCCGACAGAAATTATCCGCTGCACTGGTGGCGGCAGGACTAGAGATTTCAGAGTCACAGGCTGGCTTGTATCTCTGGGCAACGCGTGCAGAGGATTGTTGGAGAACTGTCGCATGGGCTGCCGAGCGTGGCGTGCTCGTTACACCAGGAGAGTTTTATGGCGAGAAAGGCTCAAACTTTGTGCGTATCGCGCTCACCGCTTCAGATGCCGACATCGCTCGAGCAGCAGAACGGTTCCGCTCTTGAAAATCTGGGACCAATAGAGGTTTGCGATGGAGGCAATCTTTCTTGTAGGCGGTAAAGGAACTCGCCTGCACCCACTCACGCTTGAGATTCCCAAGCCCATGTTAAAAGTAGCAGGAGTGCCCTTTATTGCACATCAAATCGGCTACGCAAAAGAACATGGTGTAACTCGGATTGTTATGGCTATTTCCTATAAGAATGAGCAATTTCTTGAGTACTTGGGGGATGGTTCAGATTTCGGAGTCGAGATAGCTCATGCAATTGAGGATGAACCTCTGGGCACTGGTGGCGCAGTCCGCAATGCATCTCAATTTCTTCAAAGTGAGCCGAACGATCCAGTAGCAATTCTCAATGGAGATGTTTTAAGTGCGCACGATATGAAGGCACAGATTGCACTTCATGAGGCAGTAGGCGCTGATGCAACGCTACATTTGATTCGCGTTGCCGATGCGCGAGCCTATGGCTCTGTTCCTACCGAAGAAAGTGGAAAAATTCTTGATTTTGTCGAGAAGTCTGAGGATCCACCCACTGACTTTATTAACGCTGGATGTTATATCTTCACTAGAAGCGTTATCGATGCAATCCCTGCAAACAGAGTGGTGAGCATCGAGCGCGAAACATTTCCGGGACTCTTAGCAGAGGGTAAAACGCTTTGGGCGTATAAGAGCGAGAGCTATTGGATAGATATTGGAACTCCGGCAGCGCTTTTGAAAGCTTCTGCCGATTTAGTAAATGGCCACTTCAATTCCCCGGCATACATCACCTCTCCGGAGAGGATTTACGTTGACCTTCGCGCTCGTATAGGACTCAATACTCGAATTGGCCTTGGATCCGCTGTAGGTAGCGCAGAAATCGGTGCGAATGTTCTGGTGGATGAGAGCATCATCGGCGATGAAGTGGTTATTGGTGCAGGTGCAAAAATCTCTGCATCTATCATTGGCGATGGCGTGCACATTGGCGAGGGTGCGCTCCTAAACGGGGTAGTAATCGCGGGCCCCGGGGTTCAGGTGCCGCCAAATAGTCGACAAATGGGCGATAGTTAACAATTTATATCTAGTCACTAACTTGACGAATCCGAGTTACACGCGTGTAATTCTCCCTAGGTTCTCTCTTAGACATGTTAGGGGCTTGTAGATGAGCACACCGCTCACACCGTTCGAGGGTGGAAACCCTGCAGAACTCTCTTGGCAAGAACGAGCGCTCTGCGCAGAAACTGATCCAGAAGCCTTCTTCCCCGAGAAAGGTGGATCCACTCGCGAAGCTAAGCGAGTATGTCTCTCCTGCGAGGTACGGAGTGAATGCTTGGATTATGCGTTAGCTCATGATGAGCGTTTCGGAATTTGGGGCGGCCTCTCCGAGCGCGAACGTCGACGCCTCAAGCGCAGACCTGCGTAGCACGCAGAGTAATTCTGACCTCTCGCTTAGGGCTAGAAGTGGCTGATTACCTGGGTTAGAACCCTAATTTCCGCTGCGCACCTTAGGGTTGGCGCTATGAGTATCGCCCCCAACGCGAGTGGATCTACAGCATCCGCTTATCAGCGAGTAAGCGCGATCCTGGTGACCCATAATGGCTCCCGCTGGCTGCCCGAAGTAGTGGCCGCACTCTCGAGCCAAGAACGCCCTCCGGATTATCTTGTTGCCGTTGATACTGGCTCCACCGATGGCTCTCGTGAGCTCCTCGCGAACTCGCGGATCGATCTCATCCAAGCCCCACATGATTCTGGTTTTGGCCAAGCGATCGCCCGAGCAGTGGCTGAGCTTCCGCCTCTTCACGAGAGGATTGATCAATCGGATGCAGAGCAAGAACGC
>JBIJBY010000080.1:0-5877 GCA_044344975.1 Candidatus Nanopelagicaceae bacterium
CCACGTCGCATTCGTGACAGCCAATCCACCCGATATCTAGCCCAACGATAAACCTGGTTCGTTCACCAAGGAGCGCAACTGCGGTCGCTGTGAGTGGGCGATGTACACCAGTTGAAAGCGCGCTCTGGCTCTTTCCCCAAGGGTTTGCTGAGATGCCAACTGGAGGAGTGATCTCCGCTTGTGCAACACCTAGTCTGACTCGGGCGAGAGCAGATGGCACTCGATCAACGCTTGGTCGCGCCGACATCCCTAAAGTTACCTTGCTATCTTTGGCAAACGTCCAATAGCGGCAGAGACTTCATCAGTAATTAACTCCAAGGCGCCCTCTTGAAGAAGCGTCTGCCATGCTTGATAGCGAAGTCGTCGATATGCCTCTGGAGTAGGCAAATACATATAACCAGGGCCGTTGGTGCAGTTAAGAACAAAAATCACTCGATCTGGATGGCGACGGCGAAGTTCCATTTGGAAATAGGAATATGCCTCACCGGGCTGACCAACTATTACCGCATCGCCCCATTGCCAAATCCATACTGGGTGCGTGGCTCGCCCACCTTCCAAAACATAACCAGCGCGTAATTTCATCGCGCGATTAATTCGGGTCTCACGCGCACCTTCATCAACATCTTTCCAACGTTCGCGAAGCTCTTCAATTGTCGGCAACTTCTGGAGGGGAACTTCGATATCAAGTCGGGTGGCGTTGGCAATAGAAGGTGCGCTGTTATCTACCTCTTCCCAATCGCCAAGGAGCGCACCTGATTCGACTGCTTCGAGAAAACGCATCTTCTTTCCAGAGGTAATCATTTTTTCAAGCGTTGCTAGCGCTGCATAACCAAGGATGCGACCATTCTTATCAGCAACCTCGGTATCACCAGAATTGCCATCGCGTGGCGCTAAATCTCCAGATGCCCCTTGAAGAAAGAGCATCGGTGCGCCAGTTTTTGCCTGCACAATATCCCGCGCTTCACCAATAAAATCTGGGGAAACTTTGCTGTTCTTCCAAGCAAGAGTTGTTGGATGGCAGGCATAGTTGACGATGCTGCCAATAATTTTTCCGCTCTCATCGCAAAGGCGACCAACAGTGAGCGTGTCATCTGCTGGCTCTCCTGGATTAAAACCAACAATATCTATCTCGCCACATGGCAGTTCGCGATTGATTGCAAGATCGCACTTTCCATAGGACCAAGTTATCGTCGCATCAATTGCGCTACTTGCCGCCTCTTTACATGCAGCAATGATTTCTGTTGTTGCAAATTTATGGTAGTCAGCAACTAATTCGCCACCCTCTAAATGAGCAACATCGGTTGCTGTCGATGGCCCCGCATGGGTATGGGTAAGGTGAAGTTGCAATTGATTCTCTTCAATACCTAATTCCTTTAAAACAACACCGCGAACTGAGAGATCATCGGTCTTGCCCTGCCACCAACCCCAATCAACAGTCACAAGATAGTGAAATTTGCCGCCCTGATCTTTAACGGCCATCGCAGTAGTGGTGATGTTGTTATGTAGTCCGGTAGCAACATGAATCTTTGCTGCTCCCCAACTTGCCGCACGAATACCAATGGGTGGATTAATTGTTCGTTGCGCCATACCTGCAGTTAGCGCTGCGGCAAATGGTGCGTGAACTGATTTCGCTTTAGGGGGCTGGAGATCTGGTCTAGCCATTATTTTCCACCTGTGATTCTCTTGATTGCTTTGTCGGCATCATCTATCACGATGTCCAGAGCGCCAGCAGCAAGGAGCGTTTGCCATGCTTGGTATGCGGGAACCTTGTAAGCGCTCTTGATTGGTAAATAAAAGAGACCAGGTGCGTTCGTTAGGTTGAGAACGAAAATTACTTTCCCTGGATTTCGTCTACGTAGTTCAGTCTGAATAAATGAGTACGCCTCACCTGGCTGAGCAACAAAAATCGCTTCGCCCCACTGCCAAACCCAGAAAGGATGATCCACTTCGGCATTTGATTCGTACCCAATTCGAAGTCGTTCTGCTCGTTGGATTCGCTCTTCGAGAGCGCCGTCGCCAATTTCTGCCCACTCTTCGCGAAGTTGCGCAATAGATTTCAATTCCTTAACGCGCACTTTGGCGTTGTGGCGCTCTTCAACGCAGGCATCAGAACCGCGAACGGGCGTTTCATGCCATTCGCCCAGCAACGCACCAGATTCAACAATTCCATTCCAACGTAATCCATGGCCCGGTGATTGCATGGCAGCGAGCGAGGAGAGAATTGCGTGGCCAAGCATCGTGCCATTCTTGTCAGCGAGCGAAGTATCTCCACTGTATTGATTTCGTGGTGAAAGTTCGCCAGATGCCCCTTGCAAAAACATCATTGGTGCGCCAGTTGCTTTCTCCACCATGATGCGCGCCATACCAATGTAATCAGGCGAAACTGCCATATTGTCCCAAGCCAGCGTCGTTGGGTGGCATGCGTAATTGGCAATTGTTCCGATTACTTTTCCGGAGCGATTCGAGATTCGACCAACAACCAAGGTGTCATCGGCAACGATATCTGGATTAAAAGCAACAACCTCTTGCGAGCCGCACGGTAGATCTCGATTAACGGCAAGATCACAGTGGCCATAACCCCAAGTGATATCAACATCTTCAATCTTGCTCGCTGCTTCATTGCAGGCTTCGATCGTCTTTTCAATGATGCTCTCCCGAAAGGCTGGAATTAACTCCGAACCATCTTTCTTGGAGCGATGCACACAGGGAAGTGGAACAGCGTGAGTATGGCTTGAGGCAAAAAGTATTTTGTCTCGCTCGACTCCAACTCCAGCCGCAATTCGATCGAGAAGATCATGTGCGCACTCAACGCAACCAAGAACACAGAGATCGATTCCGACGATAAAACTCTTCGTGCCACTCTTATCTTCACGAGCTACTGCTGTGAGAAATAGTCCGATATGAATGGACTCTGAGCGAAACTTCTTGGCTGCACCCCAAATGCCCGACATGATGCCAACTGGCGGAGTAAATTCTCGCTGGGCTACGCCACAACGAAGCGCGCTCATGGGTTCGCGCCAATGAGTTTGCGCAGGGGCTAGATGTGAATTAGGTGAGTCGGTTGATTGTTGAGTCGCCATGAAATCTCCTTATATATAAAGCTAGCCAATCACCGGCACCTAGGCCTGTCAACAATCTTTGACCAAAGTCACTACCTCGAAGTTGGGTATTCGGGAGCGCGAAATTTCACCTTGAGAACGACGCTCATCATCAGCGCCATGAAGGCGCCAAAACTGATCACGAATCGTACGGAAAAGTTATCTGCCAAGGCTCCAAGAAGAATTCCACCTAGGGCGATTAGTGATTGCCAGATAAAGATATAGATTCCCCACGCTCTGCCATAGAACTCCGGTGCAGCGTAGGTGCGAATGCCACCATTACCTGAAATGTTAACGCCCATGGAGAAATACCCAGCGCCGAAAAGCGCTACTAAGTACGCCCAATAGTTCGGTGCAATCGCGACGAGCAACCAAATCCCCGACATGTAAAGAGCGCGTTGGGTAAGTAGTTCAATAGAGGGAAGAGTTTTCCTTTTGGCAAAGGAGATAGCTCCAAAAATCGCACCAAGCGCAAGAACGGTTCCCATCATTCCAAAGCCAAGGGCACTTCCCTGAAAAACATTCTTTGCCATGAGCGCAGAGGTGAATTGCATATCTTGTCCCCACATCGCTAAGAAAGAGACTGCAATTATTGAGTAGAGAAGTTTTTTCTCTCGGAGTACGTAACCAAAACCATCCCGAAGACGAACTGGTTCATCTCTATTCATATAAGTGCGATATCGATATTCAGATTCCCGTATCGATAATAGTGAGAGAGCGCAGAGTAAATAAGAGAGCGCATTAAAGAGAATTGCTTCGCCTACTCCAAAAAAATCTATCAGCACCCCAGATAGTGCAGGTCCAATCAAACGACCAATATTTATATTCGCCGAGTTAAGACTGAGCGCATTAGGAAGTTTCTCCTCCCCTACAAGCATGACGTAATAACTCTGCCTTATCGGGCCATCTATAGCATTAGTTACACCCAGAAGAAATGCCGCTCCAATTACATGTGCACTTGTTACGGCATCAATCAGCACCAGAAAAGCCAGCCCTGATGCAATTATCCCAGCTGCAACATTGCACATAATTAACGTAAGCTTTGGATTGACTTTGTCAGCTAATTTTCCTGCATGGAGACTAAAAATAAATCCCGGTAAGAATTGTGCAGCAAGTACAACGCCAAGCAATTGCGCGCTATTGCTTAAGTTAAGAATTAACCAATCTTGCGCAACGCGATGCGCCCAATTTCCTGAATTTGATAACGCTGTGCCGAAGAAATAATTCCGGTAATTTCGTTCACCCAGCGCGATAAAACGATCGCTGCGCTTGGACAGCTGACTCATCACTTCTGCACGGTACCTGACGATGTTTGCTGTGAATTAGCGGGATCGATTCGGGAAAGCCGAAAGATTACAAAAAGTTACTAAATCACCCTCAGGTAACTGGCTACCGTCCTAGAAAATGGCTGATTTCTCCGCCCTCTTCCGAGGCTCGAGCGAACGACGCGGTTGGCCGGAAAATCGTTGCCAGCGCCGGTTCTCATAAGTAGCATTTCCGACCATCAAGACCATTTCGGTTTTGAAGAACGTGCTTAGCCCTCCGGAAAGGTACTAAGAATGACATCAAAGAAATTGCGCAGCTTTGTGCTCGCATTCGCTTCTGCGTCATTGATGGGTTCACTACTAGTTGGTGTCCCAGCAGCGCAAGCAGCAACAGGCAAGAACTGTAAGCTCAACACTCCAACAGCAACCGCTCAATGTGATGCAATCACAGTAGGCGCAGTTGGAAAGGTCACCTCGCTAGATCCTTCAAATAGCCTCCGCACTTCTAACCAGAACTACATTTCCAAGTTCCTCATTCAGGGAATGCTCTGGAGAATTGCCTCTGATGGAAAGCCAAAGAAAGACCTCCTCAGCGATGCAAAGCAATCTGCAGACGGTCTCACATGGACCTTGACGCTTAAGAACGCCAAGTACTCAGATGGCAAGACTCAAGTAGTCGCTGACGATGCGGTATTCATGTTCGAACTACTCAAGAAGGCACCAGTGCCACAACTTGCAGTTATCGACGACATTTCTGCTCCAGATGCAAAGACCATCGTCATTAAAACAAAGACTCGTTTTAATGAACTTCCATATGCAATGGCTGGTATCTACTTCTGGATGAACCCTCGCGCACTCGCTTCAGATGCCAAGTACTGGGAAGCGCCACTTAGCGCAGGCCCTTACCGCATCAAGGAGTGGAAGCTTGGCGATGACAAGATGGTCATCGAAGCGAATCCAAATTACTGGGCGAAGCCAGCTGTTAAGCAGGTAACCTACCTAGCAATTCCAGATCCTGTTACTCGCGTAATCGCGCTACGCCAGGGAACCATCGATTATGCATTCGATCTTCCTGCAGCGATTGCTCGTGGCCAGCTCGCAGATAAGAAGGTATTCCGTTGGCAGCCAACACAGCTCCAAGGTACTTTCACTTTGGACTTTAACCTCCGCGAAATGGAAGGTTGCAAGGACAAGGTTGTATCCGCAGCAAGCTGTTTAACAGCGAAGAAGCAACCTTGGCACGATCCAAAGGTTCGTCAAGCTCTCTCAATGGCAGTAAACCGCAAAGCCATGGGCGACATCGCATTCTTCGGTGATGTCAAGCCAAGTTGCGCACTTACCTGGCCAGGACACCCTGCCTACAAGTGCCAGAACCCAGACCGCACCAAGCAGAACCTCGCTGGCGCAAAGAAGCTCCTCGCTGAGGCTGGTTACCCAGATGGATTCCCCATCACCATCACTGTCTTCAACCGTCCAGGTTGGGCAGATGCAATCAGCATCATCGCAGCGGACTG